>DASYGK010000039.1:0-12698 GCA_035999905.1 Gaiellaceae bacterium
AGGGTCGATCTTCATGCGACTCAGCCGATCGTTTGTCCCATGAGGGACACGAGCGCGCGGATCTCCGCGGCGAATGCAGGAAAGTCGGCCGTCGGAATTTGCTGCGCTGCATCGCACAGCGCCTCCTCGGGATGCGGGTGCGCCTCGACGATGATCCCGTCCGCGCCTGCCGCGACAGCGGCGCGCGCAAGCGGCAGCACGAGCTCCTTGCGCCCCGCGGGGTGCGACGGGTCGACGATCACCGGCAGGTGCGTCTCCGTTTTCAGCACGGGGATCGCGCCGATGTCGAGCGTGAAGCGCGTCGACGTCTCGAACGTCTTGATGCCGCGCTCGCAGAGGATCACCTCGGAGTTCCCCTCCTTGACGATGTACTCCGCCGCCATCAGGAGGTCCTCGACCGTCGAAGAGAGCCCGCGTTTCAGCAGCACGGGCTTGGGCGCGCGGCCGACCTCGGAGAGGAGCGAGAAGTTCGACATGTTGCGCGCGCCGATCTGGATCACGTCTGCGACGTCGAGCACCGCCTCCACGTGACGCGGGTCCATCAGCTCCGTCACGAGCGGAAGCCCCGTCTCCTCGCGCGCCTCCTTGAGGATCTCGAGCGCCACCTCGCCGAGCCCCTGGAACGCGTACGGCGACGTGCGCGGCTTGAATGCCCCGCCGCGGAGCATCGTCACGCCGCAGGCGGCGACGGCGCGCGCGGTCTCGAGCGTCTGCTCGCGCGTCTCGACCGTGCACGGGCCGGCGATGAAGCCGAAGTAGCCGTCGCCGATGCGCCGGCCGCGCACCTCGATCGTGGTCGGGTCCGGCGAGAGCTCGCGCGAGACGAGCTTGTACGGCTTGAGGATCGGCAGCACCTGCTCGACGCCGGGGTAGCCCTCGAGCGGCAGCGCCGCGAGCAGCTCGCGCTCGCCGATCGCGCCGATCACGGTGGCCTCCCGGCCCGGCGTGACGAGCGCGGAGCAGCCCGCCTCCTCGAGGCGGGTGACGACCTCGTCGATCTGCTCGGGCGTCGCGTGCCCGCCCATCACGATCAGCAGCTCGGGTGCACCGGTCACGGCCATTCCCCAAGTGTAGATGCACGCTTTCGCGCTCCCAGCTAATGTCCGGTCAAGGCCTCGACCTCCGCAAACGGGGGTCGTTTTTCAATGAGCGACGACAGAAAACCCCGCGTCTTCTCCGGTATCCAGCCCACGGGCCAGAAGACGCTGGGCAACTACAGCGGCGGCTTCCGCCAGTACGCCCAGACCCAGGAGACGCACGACGCGTTCTTCTGCATCGTCGACCTGCACTCGATCAGCGTCGACTACGACCCCGACGAGCTGCGGCGGTCGACGCTCGACCTCGCCGCGATGCTCTTCGCGACCGGGCTCGACCCGGAGCGCTCGACCGTCTTCTGCCAGAGCCACGTGACGGCGCACGCCGAGGCGGCGTGGCTGCTGTCGTCGGTGACGAGCTACGGACAGCTCGGCCGCATGACCCAGTTCAAGGACAAGTCGGAGGGCAAGGACTTCGTGTCCGCCGCGCTCTTCACCTATCCCGTGCTGATGGCCGGCGACATCCTGCTCTACCAGACCGATCTCGTGCCGATCGGCGACGACCAGCGACAGCACCTCGAGCTCGCGCGCGACGTGGCGGAGCGCTTCAACCACCGCTTCGGCGCAACGTTCCGCGTGCCCGGCGGGAAGTTCCCGGAGATCGGCGGCCGGATCATGGACCTGCAGGAGCCGGCGAAGAAGATGTCGACGACGATGAGCAGCGAGCAGGGCGCCGTCTACATCAGCGACCTGCCCGACGCGATCCGCAAGAAGTTCCGCTCGGCCGTCACCGACTCCGGGCGAGAGGTGCGCTACGACCCGCAGGAGAAGCCCGGCGTCTCGAACCTGCTCGAGATCATGAGCGTCGCGACCGGCGAGCCGATCGAGTCGCTCGAGCGCCGCTTCGAGGGAGCCGGCTACGGCGACTTCAAGGCCGCCGTCGGCGAGTCCGTCGTCGAGCTCCTGACGCCGATCCGCGAGAGCTTCGAAGCGCTGCGCGCCGACGAGCGCGAGCTGCAGCGGCTCCTCGCGGTCGGCGCCGAGAAGGCGCGCCGCGCCGCGGAGCCGACGCTCGAGCTGATGTACGAGCGCATGGGCTTTGCGAAGTCCGAGGCCGGTCGGTTCTTCGGCGCAGCGCGCCCGCGCGGCCTGTAATCATCCCGTCACCGCCGCGTCACCGCCCCGCAGCCCACGGGGCGTCGACAAGCGGCGAACCTCCTGCGGCGATCCGAAAACGACCGAAGGGGAGGGCAAGCAGATGGTGAGGCGAGCAGCACTCGCGGTGACACTGGCCGCGCTGGCGACGTTCGTCGCCGTACAGACCGCAGGCGCTTCGCGGCACGACCACCCGTCGCCGTCGGCGCAGAGCTGCAACCTCGGAACGCGAGGGAGCGGCGACATCAAGCACGTCATCTACCTGCAGTTCGACAACACGCACTTCAACCGGGACGCGACGAACGTCGCGGCCGATCTCGAGCAGATGCCGCATCTTCTCAGCTTCCTGAAGAACGACGGCACGCTCTTCACGAACGACCACACGATCCTCATCTCGCACACCGCGGGAGGCATCCTCAGCTCGCTGACGGGTCTCTATCCCGATCGCCAGGGGCAGACGGTGTCGAACAGCTACGACTTCTATCCGGCGTCGAAGATCCCGGGCTTCACGAGCTCGTTCAAGTACTGGACGAGCCCCGTGGATCCGACGCGCGACACCCTGCCGAACATGATCACGGACACGGGCAAGACGACGCCCGCACCGTGGGTGCCCTTCACGCGCGCCGGCTGTGACGTCGGCGGTGTCGGCACCGCGAACATCGAGCTCGAGAACGCATCGACGGCCGCCACCGGCGACATCACGCAGGTGTTCGGCAACGGGTCGCCGGAGTGGAACGAGGCGTCCGCGAACTCGCAGCTCGGGCAGACCGACTTCGTCGGCATCGCGATCCACTGCTCGCAGGCGTCGAGCAGCAAGTGCTCGGGCAACGCGCACGCGAAGCCCGACCCGCTGCCGGACGAGCCCGGCGGCTACACCGGGTTCGATGCGCTATACGGCTCGAAGTACGTCGATCCGGCGATCGCGGGCGGCCAGCCGTGCGTCAACGACACGTCGGGCCAGCCGATCACCGACCCGGTCGGCAACTGCGGGTTCCCCGGCTTCGACGGGATGCTCGCGAAGAACACGCTCGGCTACGTCGCGGCGATGCAGGAGTCCGGCGTGCCGGTGACCTACGGCTACATCTCCGACGCGCACGACCTGCACGTCCCGAACCTCGCGACCGACTCGTATTCGAGCTCGGCGACCGGTCCGGGCGAGATCGCGCACAACCAACAGCTGAAGGCGTACGACGACGCGTTCGCGTCGTTCTTCTCCGACCTCCAGCGGCACGACATCAACAAGGAGAACACGCTCTTCGTCATCACGGTCGACGAAGGCGACCACTTCGCAGGCGGTGTCGGAACGCCGGCGTCGGGCGGGAACTGGCTCGTCTACGACCATCGCACGTGCACGACGCTCAGCGCGTGCCCGACGAACCAGATCGGCGAGGTCAACGCGAACATGAAGGCGATCCTGCCCGCGGGTGAGCCCGGCTTCGACATCCACTTCGACGACGCACCGACGTTCTACGTCAACGGCCAGCCCGGCCCGGCCGACCCGACCGTGCGCAAGCTCGAGCGTGACGTCGGCGGCCTCAGCTCGCTCGACCCGTACTCGCGCGACAGCACGGGGACGGTGCAGACCGTGCCGCTCACACAGGCGCTCGTCGACATCGTCGGAGAGAAGGCGCTGCACATGGTGAACGCCGATCCCAGCAGGACGCCGACGTTCACGATGTTCGGGAATCCCGACTTCTTCTTCCAGACGTCGAACCCGTGCACGGGCGTCGCGGTGTGTGTCAACCCGAGCTTCGCCTGGAACCACGGCGACATCCAGGACGAGATCGGGAACACGTGGGTCGGCATGGTCGGCCCGGGGATCGCCCGCAACGGCGTCGACTCGACGACGTGGACGGATCACACGAACCTCCGTCCGACGATCCTCTCGCTGCTCGGCCTGAAAGACGACTACGTCGACGACGGGCACGTGCTCGTCCAGGCGCTGTCGCGGCATGCGCTGCCGGACGCGCTGGCAGGCTCGAAGGTGCCGGCGCTCGCCGATGCGTACGAGCAGGTGAATGCGTCGTTCGGGAAGTTCTCCGCGGCGGTGCTGAAAGCATCGACGAAGGCGCTCGAAGGCGACGATGCGACGTACGCGTCGATCGAGAGCTCGCTCACGGACCTGACGTCGCAGCGCGACACGCTCGCGACGAGCATCAAGAACGCGTTCGACGCGGCCGCGTTCAACGGACAGGCCATCGACCAGGGTCAGGCGCAGACCTGGATCGACCAGGCGAACTCACTGATCACGCAGGCGCAGGCGCTTTCGTGAGCCATCCGACTGTAGTAGCGTCGGCCGGTCGTACCAATCAGGAGGGGTAGATGAGAAGGGCACTCGCACTACTCGCATTGAGCGCGGGGGCGCTCGTGCTTGCCGGCTCGACGTCCGCAGCACAGCCGCGTGACGGCGTCAAGAACTTCCAGCACGTGTTCGTGATCATGATGGAGAACACGGGGTACAACCACCTCGTCGGCAACGCCGACGCACCGTGGATCAACTCGGCGATCGCGAAGTACGGCGTTGCGACTCAGTACTTCGGCGCCTCGCATCCGAGCCAGCCGAACTACATCGCGGCGACGTCCGGGATCACCGGTCCGAACAGCGACAACGACGAGACGCTGGCCGTACCGAACATCGTCGACAACCTCGAGGCAGCAGGAAAGTCGTGGACCGCGTACATGCAGTCGTACTCGCTGTGCGTGACTCCGTTCGACCATGCCTGCGGCAACCAGCTGTACGAGCGGAAGCACAACCCGTTCATCAGCTATGCCGACGTGCAGTCGAGCCCGCAGCGGATCTCGCACATCGTCGACTACTCGCAGCTGTCGAGCGATCTCGCGTCGAACACCGTCTCCGACTACAACTGGATCAGCCCCGACCAGTGCAACGACATGCACGGTCGAGGTGGCGGCGGGTCGAGCGATCCGTGCGACTTCTCGAACGAGCCGCTGCTGATCCGGGCCGGCGACACGTTCCTGAAGAACACCGTCGACGCCATCCAGGACTCGCGTGCCTGGAACGGCAACTCGGCGATCTTCATCGTCTGGGACGAGAGCGACTTCGGCGGCACCGGGCCGTCCGGCTTCCCCGACACGAGCGGCTGCTGCGATGCCAGCGTGCCGTTCGGCGGCGGCCATGTGCTCGGGCTCGTGATCTCGCACTCCGACCATCAGCCGCGACAGTCGAGCGTCGCGTACAACCACTACTCGCTGCTGCGCACGATCGAGGACGGCTGGAAGCTCGGCTGCCTCGGCGCGACGTGCGACACGGCGAACGTGCCGGCGATGACGGATCTCGTCGGCCCGAAGGGCTAAGCCCGCAGGCGCTCCACCTCGGAGGGCTCGAGCTCGCGCCACCGGCCCGGCTCGAGCCCTTCGAGGGTCAATCCCGCGTACCGGCTGCGGTGCAGCGAGCGCACGGGGTGGCCGACAGCCTCGAACATGCGCTTCACCTGCCGGTTGCGCCCTTCGTGGATCGTCAGCTCGATCGTGTTCGGGCCGACGCGACGCACGTCGGCGGGCGCGGTGACGCCGTCGTCGAGCTCGACGCCCTCGCGCAGCTTCTGCAGGATCGCGTCCGCCGGCTTGCCGCCGACCTCGGCGACGTAGACCTTCTCGACTCCGTAGCGTGGGTGCGCGAGGCGGTGCGCGAGCTGGCCGTCGTTGGTGAGCAGGAGCGCGCCGGTCGTGTCGGCGTCGAGACGGCCGACAGGAACGACGTGCGAGCGGTGCTCGACGAGGTCGACGACGGTCGGGCGCCCCTGCGGGTCGCGCACGGTCGTGACGACGCCCGCAGGCTTGTGGAGCAGCACGTGCGCGAGCGCCTGCTTCGCGACTTCGTGCCCGTCGACCTCGACGCGGTCGGTCGACTCGACGAACGTGTTCAGCTGGCCCGGCTCGCCGTTGACGAGCACGCGGCCGGCCTTGATCAGGTCGTCGGAGCCGCGGCGGGATGCGATGCCCGCGCGCGCAAGATAGGCGTTGAGTCGCACGCGGACACGATACTGCGGTCGATGAGGCTTCCCCGGAACCGCGCGATCGTTGTCGATGCCGCGGCGATCGTCGTCTTCGCGATCGTCGGGCTCGCCTCGCACGGCGCCTCCGCTGGGCACTTCTTCCGCGACGCGCTGCCGTTGCTCGGCGGCTGGTTCGCGGCGGCGCTCGTGACGAGGCTCTACGTGCGCCCGTCGGTCCCGCGACTCCTCGTCACCTGGGCCGTTGGGATCACCGCCGGCGTCGTCGTGCGCGCGCTCATCCTGGGACGCGAGCTGAACGGCCGCGAAGCGACGTTCCTCGCGGTGTCGCTCGTCTCGACGCTCGTCTTCGTCGCGGCGCTGCGAACGGCAACCGACCTGGTCGCCAGGCGACCAGGTCGGAAGACCTAAGAGCTTTACGCGGTGCGCTGCTCGGCGACCGCGTGGAGGCGCTCGCGGATCTGCTCGGTGTCCTCGCCGATGTCGTCGAGGCGCGGCAGCTGCGAGAGGCTCTCGAGGCCGAACACGCGCTCGAAGAGCGGCGTCGTGCGATAGCGGATCGCACCCGCGGCGTCGTCGCGTCCCGCTTCGGCGATCAGCCCGCGCTCGACGAGGTTCGCCACCGCGGAGTCGGCGGACACGCCGCGGATGCGCGCGATGTCCGGGCGCGAGCACGGCCCGAGGTACGCGACGATCGCGAGCGTCTCGAGCGACGCCTGCGACAGGTTCCGCTGCGCCGGCTTCTCGAACAGGCGTGCACAGGCATCCGCCGCGTCGCGCGACGCGCGGAACGCCCAGCCGCCTGCGACCTGCTCGAGCACGATGCCGCTGCGGCCCTCCTGGTAGCGCTCGCCGACGAGCCGCAACGCCGTCTCGACCCGTTCGGCGTGGTCGTCCGCCGCGTCGGCGAGCTCGTCGACCGACAGGGGTGCGGAGGCGATCACGAGCAGCGCCTCGATCGTGCGTGCGAGCTGGTCGAGCGGGTTGCCGGCAATCAGGCGGAGCGGACGTTCCATCCAACGGTCCTTTCGTCTCGGTCGATCTTCTCCTCCCCGGTCCGCGCGACGCGAATCGGCGCGAACGGGGCGGCCTGGTCGATCACGATCTCGCCGGAGCGGCGCAGCTCCAGCAGGGCGAGGAACGCGACCGCCTGCTCGACGCGCGAGAGCTGGGCCACCTCCCCGTCGAAGTCGAAGCGCGAACGGCGGCGCAGCACCGCGCGGAACCGCTCGAGGAACTGCGTCACGGGCGGGAACCGGAGCGCCATGTGCGCGAGCGAGACCTGCTTCGGCTCGACCGCGAGCAGGCGCAGCACCTGTGCGAGGCGCTCGGGCTGCTGCGGCGCGAGCGGCGTCTCGAGCTTCGGCGCGAGCGGCGCCGGGCCGAGGCGGAAGAAGCGGTCTCCTTCGGTCTCGAGGCGCTCTCGCAGCCAACCCGCGGCGTCCTTCATCCGCCGGTACTCGGCGAGCCGCCGCGCGAGCTCCTCGGCGGCCGCCTCCGGCTCGAGCTCGGCGAGCTCCGCGGCCTCCTCCGGGAAGAGGCCGCGCGCCTTCAGCTCGAGCAGCGCCGAGATGAGGACGAGGAACTCGCCGCACGCCTCGAGGTCGAGCGTCTCCCGCTCGGCGAGCCGCTCGAGGAACGAGAGCACGATCCCCGCGACGTCGATCTCCCGCAGCTCGAGCTCGTCCTTCAGGACGAGCGTCAGCAGCAGGTCGAAGGGGCCCTCGAAGGCGTCGAGGTCCAGCTCGAGCTCGCGCACGATCATGCGGCGCACGGTAGCCGCGTCACCGGACGCGGCCCTTCGGGACGCTCATCCGCGGGCCCTGCGGCAGCGTCCGGCCCTTGGCCTTCGGCGGCTTCGCCGTGGGATCGCGCAGGAACTGCCACCAGCAGAAGAACGCGGCGCTCGCCACGAAGCATCCAAGCGCGACCCAGAAGTTGAGCCGCATGCCGCCGATGTGGTTCGACGGGTCGATCCGCAGCGTTTCCTCGACCATGCGGAACGCGCAGTAGTACGCGACGTAGAGCGCGAAGAGGCCGGGCCGGCGGATCGTGAAGCGCCGGTCGACCCAGACGAGCAGCAGCACGCCGAGCCCGTCCCAGAGGAACTCGTAGAGGAAGGTCGGGTGATACAGGTGCGCCTTGTCCTTCCCGTGGATCTCGAGCGCCCACGGCAGGGTGGTGTGCTTGCCGTAGAGCTCCTGGTTGAACCAGTTGCCCCAGCGGCCGACGCCCTGCGCGAGCAGCAGGCCCGGCGCGACGGCGTCCATGAAGAGGCGGATGCTGTTGCCGGAGCGGCGCACGACCCACCCACCGGCGAGCACGCCGAACGGGATCGCGCCCCAGATGCCGAGCCCGCCCGACCAGACGGCGAACGGCCCGTACCAGTGCGCGTGGATCGCCGAGTCCTGGTTCCAGCTCGTGATGAGGTGGTAGAGGCGCGCGCCGATGATCCCGGCGATCACGCCGTAGATCGAGACGCGGTAGACGAGATCCCAGTCGCCTCCGAATTGCACCCAGCGCCGGCCGGTGAGCCAGATCGCGCCCGCGATCGCGAGCAGGAGCATCACGCCGTACATGTGCAGCGTGAACGGCCCGACGTGGTAGACGCCCGTCGACGGCGACGGGATCGAGGCGAGGGCGGCGCTCACTGCGCCCATTCTGCCGTGCCCGTTCGGTCGGCGCTAAAGGAGGATCTGCAGCGCGAGCTCGTGCGGGCAGCCGCGGTCGACGAGCTCGGTCGCCGCGTGCAAGTCGATGTCGAGCCTGGACGCGAGCTCCGCAGCCTGGGACGGGTCGAAGCCGACTCGCATCAGCTCGTCCGACCGCCAGCGCTCGACGCGCTCCAGCTCCGTCTCCTCGATTTCCTGAACCGCAGGCATCTCGATCCTCTTCCGCAGGGTGTGTCTCTTTGTTCTTCGGGAGAACCTACTGAACGGTTCACCCCTTAACGGGGTATTCGCCTCAAGTGTGACGAAGCTCCCGGGCGAGCCGAAGGGCCGCCGACTCGTCCAGGGTACCTTCGAGGCGGTAGGTGACCGCGCCGCGCTCCCAGACGAGGACGTTGCCGGCGAGGCGGGGCGACGTGCCGGGGAAGAAGACGTCGTGCTGCGGACCGGAGAGCCAGAAGGCCATCGCGCCGTTCACGCTCGCCGGCTCGATGCCGGTCGCGCCGCCGGCGATCTTCTTGATGAAGCCCGCGCCGTAGCCGTACTCGCTCAGGAGCACGGGCTTCCCGTCGAGCTCGAAGACGAGGGCGATCGCCGCGCCGCCCTTCGTGTGGAGCGGCGGCGGTGCGGCGAGCGGCGGCAGCAGGAGCCCGGGCAGGACGTGCTTCGCGCGCGCGAGGGAGACGACCGGGCCGAGGTCGGCGCCGAGGGGCCGCTCCTGCGCGGCCGGAAGCCTGTCGACGACCTGGATCGTCACGGCGCCGAGATGGAAGAAGCGGAGGAGCGCCGCGCGCGACTGCGGCACCGCGAATGCGACGGCGACCGCGAAGAGCAGCGCGGCGAGCGCGACGGCGAGCGGGCGGCGGGCGCGGCGCCGCGGCGCAAGCTCGAGCCGGAGCGCCGGCGTCTCGGGCCACTCGACGTGCGCAGCGAGTGCGCTCAGCTCACGTGCGAGGTCCATACGCCTCCCTCAGCTTGTCGAGCGCCCGCGCCGAGCGCGACTTGACGGTGCCGAGCCGCACGCCGAGCGCGGCGGCCGTCTCCTCCTCCGAGAGGTCGAGCAGATAGCGGCAGGCGAGCACCTCGCGCGCGGCGTCGGGGAGCTGCTCGAGCGCGGCGAGCAGGTGCGCGCGGTCGTCGGCGCCGAGCGCGGCCTCCTCGGGCGAGGGGGCCGCCTCGCCCGGGGACGCAGCGCCCGCGGCGCGCAGCGCGAGGTGCTCCCGCCGGCCGGCGGAGCGGCGGCGGTTCCGAGCCTCGTTCGCGACGATCTGCAGCAGCCACGGACGCAGCGGCTCGTCCGCGCGGAAGCGCGCGAGCGCACGCCAGGCCTTCACGAGGCCGTCCTGTGCCGCGTCCTGCGCGTCGGCTGCGTTGCGGGTGATGAGGTAGGCCACTCTGAAGGCGATCTGCTCGTGCGGGTGGACGAGCTCCCGGTAGGCGTGCGCGTCGCCTGCCTGCGCGCGCAGGACGAGCTCCCGTTCGGCTCGTGGACGGCCCTCCACTGACTGCACTACACCGCGATCGCGCCGGAAGTTCCAGCCGGAGCAGCTACGGGCGGTGCGCGACGGCGTACGCGCGGATCTCCTCGACGGTGCCGAGGACGAGCGCGTAGGCGTACTCGTAGACGGCGTTCCAGGCGAGGACCTCGTCGCGCGTCGGGGCGATGTAGCCGGTCGCGGCGTCGCCCGGCCCGTCCGCGAAGCCGCCGAGGAACTGCGTCGCGGCTGCGTTGAAGACGCCGAGACCGAAGCCCGCGTCGTCGACAAGAGCCGCCCAGTGCTCGGTCGCGGCGAAGCGCGCCCACGCGGGCGGCTGCCCCGTGTGCTCCGAGAGCGGGGCGCTCGTGTACGGCGCGTCGCCGTCGTAGGCGACGAGACGGCGGTACGGCTCGTTCGTGTACACGGCCGGCAGCTCCTGCGTGTACGCGCGGTACGCGGTGCGGTCGGCGCGGTCGTTCGTCAGACGGCTGCGCGCCTGCACGGTCTGCCCGTCGAGCGAGAGCCACTGCTCGAGCACGCACTCGCCCGGGACGTTGCGCAGCGCCCACTGCAGCGGCGCGGTGCGCGTGTAGATCGTCGTGCCGTCGTTCGAGTGCTCGAGCACGGTCGCCGTGTTGCCGTAGCGGTCGCCCGCACCGACCGGGTTCCACGGGAAGTTCGTCCACGGCGGAGCAGGGTCGCCGTAGTTGTCGGGTCCGGCGTAGTACGACTGCTGCACCATGCGGCCCAGGTCGTGCGTGTTGATCACGTTCGCGCCGCCGCCGGACGCGGCGAGCTCGGTGATCGTCGCGCCGCGCGCGAGATCGATGCCGACGCGGACGATGCCGTTGTCGAGGCTGCTCAAGCGGGCGCGGACGCGGCTTCGCGCTTGCGCCGCGACGACGCCGACTGGCGTTTCGTCGCCGACAGCTCCACCTTGCGGAGCCGGATGCTCTTCGGCGTCACCTCGACGCACTCGTCGTCGCGGATCATCTCGAGCGCCTGCTCGAGCGACAGCGGCCGCGGCGGGATGAGACGCACGGTCTCGTCGGAGGCTGCCGCGCGCATGTTCGTGAGCTTCTTCTCCTTCGTCGCGTTCACGTCGAGATCCTCGGCGCGCGCGTTCTCGCCGACGATCATGCCCTCGTAGACCTCGACGCCCGGCGAGATGAAGAGCGAGCCGCGCTCCTGCAGGTTGATGATCGCGAACGCCGTCGTCGGGCCGCGGCGGTCGGAGACGAGCGCGCCGGTCGGCCGCGTGCGCAGCTCGCCGTGCCACGGCTCCCACCCTTCGAAGACGTGGTGGAGGATGCCGGTGCCGCGCGTCTCGGTGAGGAACTCGGTGCGGAAGCCGATGAGGCCGCGCGCCGGCACGACGTACTCCATGCGCGCCCAGCCGGTGCCGTGGTTGACCATCTGCTGCATGCGCGCCTTGCGCAGCGCGAGAAGTTGCGTGACGACGCCGATGTAGTCCTCGGGGACGTCGATCGCGACGCGTTCCATCGGCTCGCAGCGCTTGCCGTCGATCTCGCGCGTGAGCACTTCCGGCTTGCCGACGGTGAGCTCGAAGCCTTCGCGGCGCATCAGCTCCACGAGTACCGCGAGCTGCAGCTCGCCGCGGCCCTGCACCTCCCACGCGTCGGGGCGCTCGGTCGCGTTGACGCGGAGCGAGACGTTGCCGACGAGCTCCTGGTCGAGCCGCGCCTTGACCATCGACGCCGTGAGCCGGTCGCCCTCGGTGCCGGCGAGCGGCGAGGTGTTGATGCCGATCGTGATCGACAGCGACGGCTCGTCGACCGTCGTCACGGGCAGCGGGCGCGGGTCGTCGGGGTCGGCGATCGTCTCCCCGATCGTGATCTCGGGGATGCCGGCGATCGCGACGATCTCGCCTGGTCCCGCCTCCGCGTGCGAGACGCGCTCGAGTGCCTCGGTGACGTAGAGCTCGGTGATGCGCGCGTTCGTGATCGTGCCGTCGGCGCGGCACCAGGCGACCTGTGCGCCCTTGCGCATCGTGCCGTGACGGATGCGGCAGAGCGCGAGGCGTCCGACGTAGGAGTCGGCGTCGAGGTTCGTGACGAGCGCCTGCAGCGGATGGTCCGGGTCGTAGGTGGGCGGCGGGACGTTCTCGAGGATCGTCTGGACGAGTGGGCCGAGATCGTTGGCGAGATCGTCCTCTGCGAGGCCCGCCTTGCCGGCGCGCGCGTTGCAGTAGACGATCGGGAACTCGATCTGGTGCTCGTCGGCGTCGAGGTCGAGGAAGAGCTCGTACACCTCGTTGACGACTTCCTCGCTGCGCGCGTCGGGCCGGTCGACCTTGTTCACGACGAGCACGACGGGAAGCCGCGCCTCGAGCGCCTTGCGCAGGACGAAGCGCGTCTGCGGCAGCGG
>DASYGK010000121.1:0-40515 GCA_035999905.1 Gaiellaceae bacterium
CGATCCGGCTGCCCCTCGTCGCGCCCGGGATCGCCTTGCCGGTCGAGCCGGCCGAGGCTATCCTGGTTGACTGACGAGTCAATCAACGCCCAGGAGACCTGATATGGCCACGGCCGAATCCGCCGTCGCAGGCGGCATCTCGTTCGCGCTGACGGACGAGCAGAAGGAACTGCGCGCCCTCGCCCGCGAATTCGCGACGAAGGAGATCCGGCCGAAGGCCGCCGAGTACGACGTCGCGATGACGCACCCGGTCGACGTGATCGCCAAGGCGCACGAGGTCGGGCTGATGAACCTGAACATCCCCGCCGAGTACGGCGGCCTCGGGCTCAACTCGTTCGACAGCATGCTCGTCGGCGAGGAGCTGAACTGGGGCTGCACCGGCATCGGCACCTCCCTGGGCGCGAACGGCCTCGGCGCGGGGCCGGTGATGATCGCCGGGAGCGACGAGCAGAAGACAACCTGGCTGTCGCCGCTGATCGACGAGCCGATCCTCTGCTCGTTCGGCCTCTCCGAGCCCGAAGCCGGGTCGGACGTGGCTCGTCTCAAGACGACCGCGGTGCGCCGCGGCGACGAGTACGTCCTCAACGGCTCGAAGACCTTCATCACGAACGCGGGTTACGCGAACTGGACCGTCGTCTTCGCGAAGACCGACACCTCGAAGGGCCACCGCGGCATCTCGGCGTTCATCGTCCCGATGGAGACGCCGGGCGTCACCATCGAGTCGCACCTGGACAAGATGGGCCAGCGCGCCACCGACACCTCGGCGTTCGCGCTGCAGGACGTCGTGATCCCGGCCGCGAACCGGCTCGGCGAAGAGGGCCAGGGGTTCAAGCTCGCGATGCAGACCCTCGACGTCACGCGGCCGGGCACCGCGATCGGGGCGGTGGGGGTCGCGCAGGCCGCCTACGAGCTCGCCGTCGAATACGCGAAGGAGCGGGTCACGTTCGACGTGCCGATCGCGATGCACCAGGGCGTCAACTTCATGATCGCCGACATGGCGACCGAGATCGAGGCGTCGCGCCTGCTCACGTGGCAGGCCGCGTGGATGCTCGACCAGGGCTACGGCCGCAAGGCGACGCTCTATTCGTCCTTCGCGAAGCGCTTCGCCGCCGACACGGCGATGAAGGTCGCCACGGACGCGGTGCAGGTCTTCGGCGGCTACGGCTACATCAAGGAGTACCCCGTCGAGAAGCTCATGCGCGACGCGAAGCTCTTCCAGATCTACGAGGGCACCTCGCAGATCCAGCGCCTCGTGATCGCCAAAGAGATCTTCATGCCGCCTTCCGTCTAAGCTCGCGCGGTGGGAATCGAGATCGACCTCGCCGGACGGGTCGCCTTCGTCACGGGCGGCTCGCGCGGGCTCGGGCGCGCGGACGCGCTGACGCTCGCCCGCGCCGGCGCCGACGTCGTCGTCGCCGACCTGCTCGTCGAGTCGGAGCTCTCCGAGGACACCGACCGCTACGGCGCGCTCGCCACCGTCGCGCGACAGCAGGGGCTCGTGCGCACGGAGGAGACGGTTCGCGAGATCGAGGCGATGGGCCGCCGCGCGCTCGCGGTCCGCTGCGACGTGACGAACCGCGCCGAGGTCGACGCCGCCGTCGCGCGCACCGTGCAGGAGCTCGGCTCCGTCGACATCCTCGTCAACAACGCCGGCACGCTCGACCATGCGGCGCAGTTCGACCGCCAGTCGCCCGAGCTGTGGGAGCGCGACCTGAAGGTCAACCTCACCGGCGCCTTCAACTGCGCGCAGGCGGTGTGGCCCCACATGAAGGAGCGCGGCTGGGGACGCATCGTGAACATGGCCTCCGTCGCCGGCACGCTCGGCGGCTTCGGCCAGGCGAGCTACTCGACGACGAAGGCCGGGCTGCTCGGCCTGACCCGCACCCTCGCGATGGAGGGCGGCCGGCACGGGATCACGTGCAACGCGATCGTCCCGGGCGTGATCGGCACCGAGGCGTTCAACATGGCGAACGCGGCGATGAACGAGCGGATCGTCGCCCGCACCGTGCTGAAACGGCCCGGCGAGCCGCAGGAGATCGCGAACGCGATCGCGTTCCTCTGTTCCGATCTCGCCTCGTACATCACGGGTATCGAGCTCAACGTCGCCGGCGGCGTCGAGCTTTTCGTCTTCTGAGTCCGCGGGTACTCTCCCTCGGTGATCCTCCGGCGCGTCGCTCTGCTCGCCGTCGTCCTCGTGGCGGCCTCGATCGTCGTCGGGCTCGTCTTCGCGGGCTCGCCGACCCGCATCGCGAGCGGTGTCAGCATCGACGGGATCGACGTCGGCGGCCTCGAGGCGACGGATGCCAGGGCGCTGCTCGAGCGCCGGTCGTCGGCGCTCGCGACCCAGCCGGTCGTCTTCGTCGCCGCAGGGCATCGCTTCCCGATTGCCGCGACCTCGATCGGCGTCGAGCCGGACTGGAAGGCGGCGGTCGCCGCGGCGCAGCGCCAGGGAGACGGATTCGGGCTTTTTCGCGGGTTCAAGCGGCTCGACGTCAGCGTCTTCGGCGCCGACGTGACGCCGCCGGCGACGGTGCTGAACGGCGCCCTCGACTACGAGCTCGGCCGCATCGCCGCGGCGGTCAACCGCGCCCCGCGGCAGGCCGCGCTCGCCCGGCACGGGACGAGGATCGTCGTCGTCCCCGCCCGCACGGGAGTCGTCCTCGATCGGCGTGCGGCGGCGCGGACGCTCGTCGACTCGCTCGCCTCGCTCGCACGCTCGAGCGCGCCGATCTCGCTGCCCCTCCGTACGCAGCAGCCGACCGTCCGCGCGGCCGCGCTCGCGCGCGCCGCGGTGCAGGCGCGCATCGTGCTCTCGGCACCGGTCCACCTCGAGCTCGGCCCGACGCGCTGGCTGCTCTCGCGCGCCCGCCTCGCGGAGCTGCTCGAGCTCCCGTCCGGCGGGCGCACGACGCTCCGCATCGGCGGCCCCGCTGCCGATGCCTGGCTCCGCCGGCTCGGCGCGCGCGTCTCGACGCCGCCGCGCGACGCCACCTTCACCGTCGACGGCCCGCACGTCCGCGTCGTCCCCGATCGCCCCGGCCTCCAGCTCGATGCGCTGCGCAGCACGTCGTCGGTGCTCGCGGCCGCCCTCCACCGGCTGCCACGCCTGCGCGTCGCGCAGCTCTCGGTCGAGACGCAGCCTGCCAAGCTCACGACAGCGAAGGCGAAGGCGATGGGCATCCGCGGCGTCGTCTCGACGTACGAGACGATCTACGGCGGAGTCCCGAACCGCATCCACAACGTCGAGCTCGTCGCACACCTCGTCGACGACAAGCTGATCGCGCCCGGCACGACATTCTCGTTCAACAAGACGACGGGAGACCGCAACGCGGCGAAGGGCTTCCTCACCGCGCCGGTGATCGTCAACGGCGAGGTGACGACGGGGCTCGGCGGCGGCGTCTGCCAGGTGTCGACCACCGTCTTCAACGCCGCGTTCGAGGCCGGATTGAAGATCACCGACCGTACGAACCACGCGCTCTACATCAGCCACTACCCGCAGGGGCGCGACGCGACGGTCAACTATCCGGACGTCGACCTGAAGTTCGTCAACGACACCGGCCACTGGCTCCTCCTCCGCACCTTCGTCGGTCCCGGGTCGCTCGTCGTGACGCTCTACGGGACGCCGACCGGGCGCAAGGTCACGAGCACGACGGCGCCGCTCGTGTCGCACGGCGCACCGCCGGTGAAGCAGACCGTCGATCCGACGCTGAAGCCGGGGGAGAAGGTCATCGACGACCCGGGAGCGCCGGCGATGTCGACGAGCGTGACGCGCGAGGTCTACGACCGGAACGGCAAGCTGCTCTACAACGACACGTGGTACTCGTCGTACCGCGCGCTGCCGGAGCTCGTGCGCATCGGGCCGAAGCGCAAGCCGAAGACCGCTACGACGAAGACGGCGACGACACCGACGTCGACTCTGCCGAGCGGATAGCGTCGGCGAGCCAGTCCGGAACGCGCGTCGGCTTGAACGTCGCGCGGTCGACGCATGCGTGCGCGGTCCAGCCGTCGGCCATCAGCGTCCCGTCGTCGCGCACGATCGCATACTCGTAACGAAAGCGCGCACCGCGTAGCCCGACGCACCGGGCGTGGACGCGCAGCATGTCGTCGAACCGGGCCGGCACGCGGTAGGCGCAGTACGACTCGAGCACGAGCGCCTCGATTCCGAGGTCGCGCAGGGCCTGGTAGCCGCCCGTGAACTCGCGCAGGTACTCGACGCGCGCGACCTCGAACCACACGAGATAGGACGCGTTGTGCGCGATCCCCTGGGCGTCGGTGTCGGCGAACCGGACACGCACGTCGGTCGAGAAGGTGTAGCCGTCCACGCGCCAACTCTACGATGCACGGGTGGACGTCGAGCGCCTGGTCGAGCTCGTGCGCACGCGGCAGCCCTGCGTCGTGCTCACGGGAGCCGGTGTCAGCACCGAGTCGGGCATCCCGGACTTCCGGTCGCCGACGGGGATCTGGGCGCAGTACGACCCGATGGAGTACGCGACGATCGACGCGTTCCTCTCCGACCCCGTCAAGGTGTGGGACTTCTACGCGAAGCGCCTGGACATGCTGGCGGACGCGCAGCCGAACGACGGGCACGTCGCGCTCGCCGAGCTCGAGGAGCACGGGTGGATCGAGGCGGTGATCACGCAGAACATCGACCGCCTGCACGAACGTGCCGGGTCGCGTGCGCTCGTCGAGGTGCACGGCTCGATCCGCACGTCGAGCTGCCTCGACTGTGGCCAGGTCGTGCCGTTCGACGAGGTGCGGCGGCTGCTCGCCGGCGCGCTCTTCCCGGCGTGCCCGCGCTGCGGGCAGGCCCTCAAGCCTGACGTCGTGATGTTCGGCGAGCTCCTGCCGGAGGCCGCGATCGCGCGTGCGACCGCGCTCGCCGCCGCGGCGCAGCTGCTGCTCGTCGTCGGCTCGACGCTCGAGGTCTACCCCGTTGCGGGTCTGCCGCTCGAGACGCTCGCTTCCGGCGGCGCGCTCGCGATCGTCAACCGCGGCTCGACGCAGTTCGACCGGCGGGCATCGCTCGTGCTCGACGCCGGAGCCGGTGAGACGCTCCGCGCGCTCGCCGACGCGCTACCCGTTCGCGCGTAGCGACGCCGCGAAGATCGCCTCGCGGAAGCGGCCTGCGAGCGGCGAGGTCGCGAGCGCGAACACGGGCACGACCCGGTCGTCCGCGTACGAGACGGAGAAGTAGTCGCCGACCATGCGGCCGCCCTCTGCGCGCGGCAGCCACGAGGTCGAGAACGGCTGCGCGTTCAGCCGCTGTGCGGCGGACCAGGTCGCACCGCCGTCCGCCGATGTGACGAAGCCGATCCCGAGCGTGCACGCGCCGCCGCTGCAGGCGCTCGCGTTCTCGCTCGCGTAGACGAGTGCGATGTGCCCCGGCTGCAACGGGTCGGCGGCGAGACCGGGAATGAAGACGTTGATCGCCGAGGCGGCCGACGCGATCGGGATGCGTGTCGGGCCGGCCCACGTGAGACCGCCGTCGGAGGACGTCGACAGGACCATGTCGTTCTGCGCGCACGACGTGCGGAAGCGGCAGTCGTGCCAGACGGCGTAGATCTTGCCGGTGGAGTCGACGTCGACCGAGGGCAGCGCGATCGCGCGCATCGGGTCGTTGTTCCGGCTGTGCAGCGACGACACGATCACGCGCGCGAATGTCGCGCCTCCGTCGGTCGAGCGAAGTGCCGAGATGTCGCCGCTCAGCGCCTCCGCGCCCGAGTACTCGCCGGCGACCACGACGAGCGTCCCGTCGGGCTCGACGACCGGCTGCGTGCCGACGAGCGTCGAGAACGAGCGGACCGGGGCCGACCAGGTGGCTCCGCCGTCGTTGCTGAACTGGCTGACGGTCCAGTTCTTGTCGTCGTCGGTGTACTCCGCGTAGCAGCGGCCGCGGAACGGGCTCGCCGCGCCGTTGTCGCAGGTGAGCCACTCCTTGTCGAGCAGCGGTCCGGCCGCGATGTCGGCCGGCATCGACCAGTGCAGGCCGTCGGTCGAGCGCGCGACGTACACGTGCGAGTTGTTCGGCTCGAGCGTGAGCGTTCCGACGAGCCAGACGCCGTGCACCGCGTCGTAGGCGACGGTCGGGTCGGAGGCGGACGACTCCGGCCCGGGCGGCGCCGACACTGCCGTCACGCCGGGCAGCGTGCTCCGCTGCCACGTGCGCCCGCCGTCGCGGGACACGGCGGTGCCGATGTTCGCGGCCGCGCCGGCCGACCGGCGGCCGAGCTGGAACGCTGCGACGACCGTCGATCCGAACGCGAAGCTGTCGGGCTCGACCGCCGTCTCGTGCTGGCTGTCGACATTCGAGTACGGGTCGACGGAGAGCCGGCGCGACACGATCTCGCAGTTCGCCGCGATCTTGTCCGACGCATCCGCGGTGACGACGTCGTTCCCCGCGCCGCAGTCGACCGTGTCGACGCCGCCGAACGCGGCCTGGACGAAGTCGTTCCCGGCGCCCGCGACGATCCGGTCCGGGGCCGGCGTCCCGACGATCAGCTCGCCGCGCGGCGTGCCTTTGATCGTCGCTGCGGTCGCCGGTGCGGCGACGACGAGCGCGATGAGGAAGAGAAGTCGGCGCACGGGGCCGCTCAGAGTACCCGCGGCCCGGCCGCAGTACGCTTCGCCGCGTGGACGCGCACGACGCCGACGTGGTCGTGATCGGCAGCGGGTTCGGCGGCAGCGTCGCTGCGCTGCGGCTCGTGCAGAAGGGCTACCGGGTCGCCGTCCTCGAGGCCGGCCGGCGCTTCGGCGCCGCGGACTTCGCCCGGACGAACTGGAACCTCCGCCGCTACCTCTTCATGCCGCGGCTCGGGCTGCGCGGCATCCAGCGGCTGACGTTCCTCGACGACCTCGTCGTGATCTCCGGCGCGGGCGTCGGCGGCGGGTCGCTCGTCTACGCGAACACGCTCTACGAGCCTCTCCAGCCGTTCTTCGACGACCGCCAGTGGGCGGAGATCGCCGACTGGCGCGACGAGCTCGCCTCGTACTACGACCGTGCGAGGACGATGCTCGGCGGTGTCGAGACGCCGTTCGAGTCCGAGGCCGAGCGCGTCGTCCGCGAGGTCGCGCGGCGCATGGGGGTCGCCGACTCGTTCCGGCGCACCGTCGTCGCGGTCGACTTCGACCGGTGCGTCCGCTGCGGCGGCTGCATGGTCGGCTGCCGGTACGAGGCGAAGAACACGCTCGACCGCAACTACCTCCGGCTTGCGGAGGAGGGAGGTGCGACCGTGCATCCGGAGCGCGAGGCGACGCTCATCCGCCGCGTCGCGGGCGGGTGGGAGGTCGACACGCGGCATCCCGGCGCATGGCTGCGGACGCGCCCGCGGCTCTTCCGCGCCGAGCAGGTCGTGCTCGCGGCCGGCGTGCTCGGGACGCTGGAGCTGCTCTTCCGCTCCGGCCTCGGCGGCCCGAACGTCGGCATGCTCGTGCGCTCGAACTCGGAGGCGATCGTCGGCGCCGGCGCGCGCGACGCGTCGATCGACTACTCCGAGGGGATCGCGATCGGCTCGTCGTTCCATCCGAGCGCGGACACGCACATCGAGCCCGTCCGCTATCCGAAGGGCTCGAGCCTGATGGGCCTCTTCTCCACGGTGCTCGTCGACGGCGGCGGACGCACTCCGCGGCCGCTGCGCTGGCTCGGCACGGCCCTGCGCCATCCGGCCCGGTTCGCGCGCAGCCACTGGCTCCGGCGCTGGGCGGAGCGCACCGTCGTGCTGCTCGTGATGCAGGCGCGCGACAACTCGGTGCGCGTGCGCTGGACGGGCCGCCGGCTCCGCAGCGCGCCCGGGCACGGCGAGCCGTCGCCGTCGTGGCTGCCGGAGGCGAACGAGGCGGCGCGCGTCGCCGCCGACGTGATGGGCGGCCTGCCCGGCTCGGGGCTGAACGAGGTGCTGCTCGGGCGACCGTTCACCGCGCACATCCTCGGCGGCGCGCCCATCGGCGCGACCCCGGCCGACGGGGTGGTCGACGCGTGGCATCGCGTCTTCACGGAGCCGGGGTTGCACGTGGTCGACGGTGCGGCCGTCACCGCGAACCTCGGCGCCAACCCGTCGCTCACGATCGCCGCGCAGGCGGAGCGGGCGCTCGCGTTCTGGCCGAAGCGCGGCGAGCCGGATCCGCGGCCGCCGCTCGGGTCGCTCTACGTCCGTGTCGAGCCCGTCTAGGCCGCGGTGCGGTGGAGCGGGCGCTCCGAGAGCACGCGCGAGCACGAAGCGCACACGGTGCGCTCGAGCTCGTACGGCACGCCGCCGCGCCGGACGACCACGTGGGTGCTTACGGCGCGGTGCCGGTGGGGAAGCTTGAGCTGAGGCAGATGTCCAGTCATCGGTGTGCACAGAGTAGGTCGTCAACCGGAGGGAAAAGTTGAGGTTTTTCGCCGGTTTGGTGACGATCTCGGTGCTCACCGTGGCGGGCTGCGGCGGCGGCACGCATGCGCACGGCGTCGCAGGCGCGCACGTCGCGCGCTGCGCCGCCGGCTCTCGGCGGCCGCTCGGCACGAGCCTCGTCGCCGTCGCCGCGGTCGTCCGCCGTCCGACGACCGCGTACCGCGCGCCCGGCGGCGGGCCGCTCCAGCGGTTCGGCCGTCTGAACGTGAACGGCGTGCCGACGGTCTTCTCGGTGCTCGGCGAGCGCGTCGACGCCGGCTGCCGCGCCACGTGGCTCCACGTGGAGCTGCCGATCCGACCCAACGGCGCGACCGGCTGGGTGCGCGCCCGCGACGTGCTGACCGCGCACGTGCGCACGCGCATCCTCGTCGACCTCTCCGAGCGCCGCGTGCGCTTCTATCGCGACGGACGGCTCGTGCTGAGCTCGAGCGCAGCGGTGGGCTCCCCCGCCACTCCGACGCCGGTCGGCCGCTACTACGTGAACCAGCGGCTCGTCCCGGCCGATACGAGCGGCCCGTTCGGGCCCGGCGCCGTCGGCATCTCCGCGTTCTCGCCCGTCCTCACGGGCTGGGCGCAGGGAGGCCCGATCGCGCTGCACGGCACGAACGAGCCCTGGTCGATCGGGCATGCGGTCTCGAACGGGTGCATCCGCCTGCCGAATCCCGTCGCGAAGCGCCTGTTCGACGCGACACCCGCGGGCACACCCGTCATCATCCGCCCGTGAGGAAGATTGCGATCGCCTGCGCCGTCGCCGTCCTCGCGGCGACCGTGGCGGTCGTCGCGTCGGGCGTGCTCGGGCCCGATCCCGCGAAGCAGTCGCAGCTCGACGGCTGCAGCCGCAGCCGGCAGGCCGAGTTCACGCGGCTCGCGCCCGGCTGGGTGTACGTCAACGACAAGGACTTCCCCGCCGCGGGCGCGACGCCGCCGACGCAGTGGCTCTCGGGTCTCGTGCAGGCGTACAGGAACATCCCCGACGCCTCGCATCCGTCGGGCGGCGACGATCCGACGACGCACGACGCGTTCGACCTGAACTTCAACGTGCTCCCCGACGCGGGCTACGAGCAGCTGCTCGGCGGCCTCGAATCGGCGGCGACGGGCAACTTCGAAGGCAACGGTGAGGAGACGGGTCGCGTGCATCTCGAGCGCGAGTCGACGTCCGTGCCGCAGTGGAGCTGGCCCGAGGCGGGCGACCACGTGCAGGCGATGGGCTCGTGGGTCTGGGACTGCGGCCACTGGGATCCCGGTGGCGAGCGCACCGAGATCCATCCGTTCCGCGCCCTGTGGGACGAGCGCGCTCCGTCGGCGCGCAGCCCGTACGGCGAGTCCGAAGGCGATCTCTACGTCACGACCGACGCGACACCGGCGGGGCAGATCGCCGAATGCGCGCACAAGACGAAAGGCGACCAGGCCGCGTACAAGGCATGCTCGTTCACGCAGCCGAACTGGCTCGACGTGAGCGGCGACTACACGCTCACGCTCGCAGCGCCGCCGCGGCCGCCGGGTGCGACGAGCCTCGCCGTCCGCGTCGTCGACCGCGGCTCGACGGTCGACCCACACTGGACTTCGACCATCGCCGCGGGGCGGCTCACGCTGCGCTTCCATCTGAGCTCGCCGCCGGGCACGCGCATGATCGTCGCGAAGCAGGTCTTCCTCGGCTGGCGGCCGTCACATGCGGCCGCGCTCCCGGTCCATCTGCGACTCACGTTCACGAAGCTGCTGACGCGCCGCGCGATGGATCCCGGCTGCCCGAACGCCGCGCCGACGTGCAACAGCGTCGAGACGACGCGCGGCGACCAGATCACGAAGCCGCCGGGCGAATGGCTCGTCTACACCGACGTCGCCGGCATCTGGTCGCTGTGGCCTCGCGTGCTCGCGGCGAAGGACGGCAGCGTGTTCCCGCTGCGCTACTCGACCGATCTCTACGTCGGGCGGTCGCAGCCGTGGCGGCTGTTCGTGTTCACGCACGAGTGCGACTTCGGCGTCGCGACGTGGAGCGACCCGACGAAGCCGATGGCGCCGTGCCCGAAGACCACGGAGTTCGGGAACTTCACCGGCGACGACGTGCCGGGCGAGATCGTCGTGCACTACCGCGGCGCACAGGCGGTCGGCGCCCATGCGTCGAACGGCAGCCTCGAGCCGCCGTCCACGTGCCCGCCCTCGAACACGCAGGGCTGCTACCGGCTCTGGTGGACCGTGACGCGCGTGCGCGACGAGGCGGCCCGCGCGAGGCACCGGGGTTAGCCCTTCGCCGCAGGGGATATCGTCCACCTCACAGCAACGGAGGAGGACTGGAATGGCCGGCACTCGGAGAAACGATCTGCTCGGACGTCTCGCAGACCTGAGCGAGGAGGCGATGCAGCGGCTGGGCGACGTGCCGGGCGCCGACCGGGTGCTCGGTGCGGTGAACACGCTGCGCGACCGCGTCGACGAGCTGCAGAAGCGCGTGCGCGGCCTCGAGGCGCTCGAGCAGCGGCTCGCGGCGCTCGAGAAGAAGGTCGACAAGCTCTCGCGCGGCGGCGCCTCGGCGACCGGCAGCGCACGGAAGACGACGAGCACGAAGAGCTCGGGCGGCTCGACCGCGAAGAAGAGCTAGCTAGCGCGCGCGCCGCACGAGCGAGACGAGCAGCCCGGCGAGGAGCAGACCGCCGGCGATGTCGGTCGGGACGTGGATCCCGTCGACCTCGAGCAGCACGAGCGTCGCGGCCGCCCATGCGGCGACCCAGCGGGACGCCGCAGGCCAGACGGCGGCTGCGAGCGACGCGAGCAGCACCGCGCGCAGCGTGTGGCCGCTCGGGAAGGATGACGAGAATGCCGTCAGCGCCAACCCGTCGCGGTGGAGCAGCGGCCGCGCGAGCACCGACTTGCAGAGCACCTCGACCGCGTTGCCGGCGATCCACGCCGCTCCCCACGCGAACGCGGCGGCGCGCCGGCCCCGCCGGAGCAGCACGAGCAGGCAGCCGGCCGCGAGGAGCGACCCGACGAGCGCCTGCGCCGGCAGCGTCACGAGGTCGGCGATGCCGTTGAGCCAGCCGTGCCACGAGGCGTGGTAGAGCGGCACCGCCGCCTCGACGAGGGTCGGCGGCGGGCCCGCGCCGTGGCCGCCCGGCATCAGGTGGTCGACGGCCCACTGGTCGAGCCCGGTGAACGCGCCCGCTGCGACGAGCACGGCGAGTGCCGCGTAGGCCGCGGCGAGCGGCAGCGCCGGGCTACGCCGGAACACGGACGTGCAGCGCGCCGGGGACGACCTCGAACCGGACGGGCGTCGTGCCGACCTGCTCGCCGTCGAGCTCGATCGGCAGCCGTTCGGGCGCGTCGACGGTCACGCCGCGCGAGCGCACGAGCTCGACCTTGGGATGCGCGAGATAGGTGCCCTTGTAGATCTTCGGCGCGGTGGTCACGAAGTCGGCCTTCGTGATGTCGCCGATCAGCACGACGTCGAAGAGGCCGTCGTCGGGCTCCGCGTCGGGCGCGAGCAGCATCGCGCCGCCGTGCCAGCGGCCGTTCGCGACGATCACGTCGTGCATGCGCGCCTCGCGGCGCACGCCGTCGTCGAGCTCGACCGTCACGGGCGTGTTCTGCCACTCGAGGAACACGCGCACGAGCGCATAGAAGAACGTGGCCTTGCCGCCGAGCGCCTTCGACATCCCGTTCGCGCGCTGCGCGACGGCGGCGCTCATGCCGACGCTGCCGACGTTCGCGACGTAGCGCTCCGCGGCGCTGCCGTCCCAGGCGCGGTATGAGACGCGCCCGACGTCGATCACGCGCGTCGCGCCGTGCAGCGCGGTCTGGACGGCATCGTCGAAGCGCGTCGGGATGCCGTACGTGCGCACGAAGTCCATGCCGGTCCCGAGCGGGATCGTCGCGACCGCGGTCGCCGTGCCCGCGCGCACGATGCCGTTGACCGTCTCGTTGAGCGTCCCGTCGCCGCCGACCGCGACGACGAGCTCCGCGCCGCCGCGGGCCGCGCTCTCCGCCAGCTCGATCAGGTGGCCGGGCCGCTCGGAGAAGAGCGTCTCGCCCTCGAGCCCAAGCCCGGCCGCGCGGTGCGCGAGCTCGGGCCAGCGCTTCCCGGTCGAGCCGTTGCTCGACGCGGGGTTGACGAGGAAGACCGTCGTGCTAGTCAGAGGTGACAGTCGCGAGCGCGACGCGTGTCATCCGGTCGACCGCGGCGCGCATCTCGTCGTCGGTGATCCGGGTGAACTCGCCCTCGACCACGATGTCGCTCACGATCAGCAGGCAGCCTGCCTGCACCTTCCGGAGCGCGCCGAGCGTGAAGAGGATCGCCGCCTCCATCTCGACCGCGAGGACGCCGCGATCCGACCAGCGCTGGTACTGCCCGCTGTCGGGGTTGTAGAAGACGTCGCTCGAGACGACCGGGCCGACGTGGATCGGCTGGCCGAGCTCCTTCGCGTGGTGGACGGCGCCGTGCACGAGGCCGAAGTCGGCGGTCGGCGCGTGCGGCTCCCGGACGTACGTGTTCGTCGTCCCGTCCTGGGGCACCGCGGAGATCGCGACGATCATGTCGCCGAGCGCATGGTGCGGCTGGAGCCCGCCGCACGTGCCGACGCGAAGCAGCTTCTTGCAGCCGAGCATCACGAGCTCCTCGATCACGATCGCCGCCGACGGGCAGCCCATTCCGGTCGCCTGCACCGACACGGGCCTTCCCTCCCAGGTGCCGCGGAAGCCGAGCATCCCGCGCTCGGAGTTCGTCTGCACGATGTCGTCGAGGTACGTCTCGGCGATGTACTTGGCCCGCAGCGGGTCGCCGGGAAGGAGGACTGCTTCTGCGTAGTCGCCGGGCTCGGCGCGAACGTGAATTGGCATGCGGCAACCCTAACGACTCGCGCGCGGCGAGCCTGGAATGATCCCGCCGTGCGCGCAGTGACGCCGACGCTCGACCAGATCCTCGCCTTCTGCGCGGCCGAGCCGGTCGAGCGCGTCTTCCTCGAGGACATCGCCCGCCGCGGGCTCGGTCGCTTCTCGGCGCTGGAGGAGGACGGCAGGCTCGTGTCGCTCTGCCATGTCGGCGCGAACGTCGTGCCGTCCGGCGTCGGCTGCGGCGCGTTCGCCGACGCGACGGTGCGGGGCCAGGCGCGGATGCTCATCGGGGAGGAGGCCGCGGTCGGGGAGCTGTGGGAGGCGGCGCAGCGGCGGATGCCGCGCCCGCGCGACGACCGTCCGGGCCAGCCGGTCTACGTGCTCGACGAGGCGCCCGAGCCCGCGGCGACGGGCCTCCGCGCGGCATCGCTCGACGACCTCGAGCTGCTCGTCCCGGCCTGCGCCGCCGCGCATCGCGAGGAGATCGGCATCGACCCGCTGCGCCGCGACCCGGAGGGGTTCCGCTGGCGGACGCGCGCGCAGATCGAGGAGGGCCGCTCGTGGCTCTGGCTGGACGACGGCGTGATCCGCTTCAAGGCGGAGGCCTCGGCGTGGACGCCGTCCGCGGTGCAGCTCCAGCAGGTCTGGGTCGACCCCGAGGCGCGCAACCGCGGCGACGCGAAGCGTGCGCTCCGCGACCTGTGCGCGCTGCTCCTCGCCCGCGTCCCGACCGTCTGCCTCTTCGTCCGGCCGGAGAACGCCGCGGCGATCCGCGTCTACGAGGGGATCGGCATGCGGCGGACGATCTCGTACCGCTCGCTGATTTTCTGAGAACGGGAGGGCCAAGCCGTCGTTTTACGTCGCGATTACGCGCGGGCGTGCACGCGGCTTACGCAACGGGCCGATTGTCAGCCGGTGAAGGCCCGTCTCCTCCTCGCGCTCGCCGTCGTCGCGGCAGCGCTCGCCCCGGCCGCCGCCGCGGCCCCGGGCCTCCTCGTCGGCGTCGACGACGACTCGCTCAAGTGGTATGGGCATACGGGCTCGCTCCTCTCCATCTACCGGAGCCTGGGCGTCGATGCGGTGCGCGTCACGCTCGACTGGGCGCCCGGCGAGTCGTTCCCGACCGGGACCGACCGCACGGAGCTGCAGCGCGCGGCGAACGCGGGCCGTGGGATCCGCGTCGTGCTCGCGGTCACCGGGCCTGCGACGGCGCCGCCGCTCGACGATGCGGGCCGCGCGTCGTACTGCGGCTTTGCGGCCAACGTGCTCCGGCGGTACCCCTGGATCCGCGACGTCGCGATCTGGACCGAGCCGAACTCCTCCCAGTTCTGGCAGCCGCGGAAGGGCTCGGCCGCCGCGTATGAGGCGCTGCTCGCGACCTGCTGGGACATGCTCCATGCCGCGGAGCCCGACGCGAACGTGATCGCGACGAGCGCGCCCCACGCGAAGCCGGGCCGCTGGTACGAGCAGATCGGCAAGGCGTACCGCGCGAGCGGCCGCACCCAGCCCATCTTCGACACGGTCGGCCACAACGCGTACCCCGAGACCTCGGCGGAGACGCCTTCGGCGCGTCACAAGAGCGGCTCGATCGACGAGGGCGACCTCGACCGGCTCCTCACGTCGTTGCACAAGGCCTTCGACGGGACGGGCCAGCCTGTCCCCGGCCAGGGCCCCGTGACGGTCTGGTACCTCGAGGACGGCTTCCAGACCGCTCCGGCTCCGGGGAGCGGGCTCTACTCCGGCGTCGAGAGCGACCGCCACCCGGTGTCGGAGGCCGAGCAGGGGGCGCAGCTCGCCGCGGCGGTGCAGCTCGCGTACTGCCAGCCGGGCGTGGGCGGGTTCTTCAACTTCGAGCTCCGCGACGACGCCGATCTCGCGGGCTGGCAGTCCGGGCTGCTGCGACCGGACTGGAGCGCGAAGCCCGCGTTCCTCGCGTACCTCCAGGCAGTCGCCGCCGTGCACGCCGGCACCATGAGCTGCCCGCAGCACTAGCCTGCGCGGGATGGAGCGGATCGTCCTCGCGCGGCACGGCGAGTCGGAGTACAGCGTGCATGGGCTCGTGAACGGCGACGCGTCGGTCGCGGTCGGCCTGACGGCGGTGGGGGAAGAGCAGGCACGGGAGCTCGGTGCGGCGCTCGCGTCCGAGGCGATCGACCTCTGCGTCACGTCGGCGCTCCGCCGGACGCAGCTGACAGCGTCGCTCGCGCTCGCGGGCCGCGACGTCCCGTTCGAGGCATGGGCCGAGCTCGACGACCCGCGCGCCGGCGGCTTCGAGGGCCTTCACCTCGACGAGTACCGCGCGTGGGCGTGGGCGACGGGCTCGGGCGAGGAGGCGCCGGGCGGCGGGGAGAGCCGCGTCGCGGCCGTCGAGCGCTACGTCGCCGGTTTCGGCCGCCTGCTCGCGCGTCCCGAGGCGTCGATCCTCGCCGTCCTGCACGCACTGCCGATCGCGTACGTGCTCGGCGCGCTCGAGGGCGAGCCTCCCGCAGCGCGCATGGACCGCCCGGTCGAGTACGCACGGCCGTTCCGGCTCACCGCCGCCGAGCTCGAAATGGCGCTTGGTGTGCTTCAGGTATGGGTTCGTCAACCGACGTGGTGAATCCTCGAACGAGTGATCGATCGGCCCTGAGGCGCGCCGATGCTGGAAGCAGTGCAGTTGCGGCGTCTCATCGCGGTCACGTTTGCCTGTGCAGCGGTCGTGTTCATCGCCACGGTGGTGGTCGCGAGCGGCCGCGCTCAGGCGGGCCAGCGGCACATCGTGCACACGTGCTCGGCCGCCGACCACCAGTACCTCGACACCGTCAGCTCGAACATGGTGCAGCTCGGCTACTGGTCGGACTCGCTCGTCCACAACGACGTCGCACCCGGCGTGGTGGTCAAGCAGGCGCGCGCGGAGGCCGCCCAGATCGACGCGACGCGGCCGACCGACGGCACGCTCGAGCAGTCGCGAAGCCTTCTGCGCTCGATGTTCATGGAGTACGCGCGTGCGGTCTACGCGCGGAGCCGCGGGCGCAGCGGGGGCCTCGCAATGGGAAGCGCGTACCGGCTCGCGAACGACGTGCACGACCTGCTCGTCGGCGCGCAGCCCACGCTCGCCGGGCTCGGCTGCGATCCCGCACCGCTCCTCAAGTAACGGCACAATCGCCCCGTGGGCGAGCTGCGCGAGCGGATCGAGGAGCACATCCGCCGGCACGGGCTGATCGAGCCGGGCGGCGAGGTCTGCTGCCTCGTCTCGGGCGGCGCCGACTCGACCTGCCTCTGGCACGCGCTCGGCGGGCTCGGCTACCGCGTCTCCGCCCTGCACGTGAATCACGGCCTGCGCGGGGCCGACTCGGAGGCCGATGCGCGCTTCTGCGCCGAGACGCTCGGCGCGGAGGTCGTCGCGCTCGACGGGACCGGCCGCACCGAGGCCGAGCTGCGCGAGCAGCGGTACTCGCTCGCGCGCGACCGCCTCCGCGCGACCGGGCACACGGCCTCCGACCAGGTGGAGACGATCCTCTACCGGCTCGTCTCGCGCGGCAGCGCGACCGGGATCGACGTCCGGCGCGCCGACGGCGTCGTGCGGCCGCTCCTCGAGGTGTGGCGCGCGGAGACGGAGGAGTACTGCCGCGCGAACGGCCTCGATTTCCGGATCGACGCGTCGAACGCCGGCACGAAGCGCGGCCTGATCCGCGACGAGATCCTGCCGCTGCTGCGGCGTCTTCATCCGGCAGCCGACGAGAACGTCCTCCGCGCGCTCGACACGCGCGAGACGCTGCCGCCCGCGCTCGCCGAGCTGCTCGCATCCGAGGCGGGCTCGAAGCGGGTCGACCTCGGCGGCGGCGTCCAGGCCGTGCGCGAATACGACCGCCTCTGGCTCGAGCGCGGCCCCGTCGACCTTGCGGGCGAGGTGCGCTGGGGCGAGTGGCGCATCCGCTCGGAGCTCGCAGGGCTTAAGGTACGGGGATGGAGGCCCGGTGACCGCCTCGCCGGGCGACACAAGAAGATCCAGGACCTGTTCGTCGACGCGAAGATCCCCCGTTCCGAGCGCGAAGCATGGCCGCTGGTCGTCCGAGGCGACGAGGTCGTGGCGGTGCCCGGGATCGTCGACGCGCCCGGCATCGAGGCGGCACGGACGGTGACCCGATGAGCGCGACCGAGCTCGAGCGCGCCGTCACCGAGGTGCTGATCGACCGCGAGTCGCTGCAGCGCCGCATCCGCGAGCTCGGCGAGGAGATCTCGGCCGACTACGCGGGCCGCGACCTCCTGCTCGTCGGCGTCCTCAAGGGGGCGGTCTTCTTCATGGCCGACCTGATGCGGAACCTGACGATTCCGTGCGAGATCGACTTCATGGCGATCTCGAGCTACGGCGACTCGACCGACTCCTCCGGGGTCGTCCGGATCCTCAAGGACCTCGACATCAACATCGAGGGCCGGGACGTGCTCGTCGTCGAGGACATCATCGACTCGGGGCTGACGCTCTCCTATCTGATGCGGAACCTCGAGGCGCGCGAGCCCGCATCGCTGGAGATCTGCGCCCTGCTCACGAAGCCGGAACGGCGGGAGATCGACGTGCCCGTCCGCTACGTCGGCTTCGAGATCCCGAATCGCTTCGTGATCGGCTACGGCCTCGATTTCGCCGAGCGCTACCGGAATCTGCCCTATGTCGGGGTGCTCGACCCGTCCCTGATCGCCGACGAGCCGTAGCCTGCGGGCCTGCCGGCCCGTTTCTCGCTCATAGACGGCTGGTACCCTCTGCGAGAGGCCTCGTGAATCGATTCTTCCGTAGCGCGCTCTTCCCGCTGATCATCATCGCAGCGCTCGTCTGGCTGGCCCTGCAGACGCTCGGAAGCCATGGCCAGAAGACGACGGCGTCGACGACCTCCGAGGTCTACCGCATCGTCCAGACCCAGCCCGGCTCGATCACGCAGCCGGTCACGATCGACCCGAACAAGCAGTCGATCACGGTCGTCACGGCCGACAAGAAGTACGCCGTCCACTACGCCACGCCGCAGTCCGAGGCCGCGCTCGAGCAGGCGATGCTGAAGCAGGGCGTCGACTTCAACTCGAAGGGCGTCGGCTCCTCGCCGTGGTGGTCGATCCTCACGAGCCTGCTCCCGTTCGTGCTCCTGTTCGGCTTCTGGATCTTCCTCATGAACCAGGTGCAGGGCGGCGGGTCGAAGGTGATGAGCTTCGGCAAGTCGCGCGCGAAGCGCATGACGCCGGACTCCCCGAAGATCGGCTTCAAGGACGTCGCGGGCGTCGACGAGGCCGTCGAGGAGCTGCAGGAGATCAAGGAGTTCCTCGAGAACCCGAAGAAGTTCCAGGCGCTCGGTGCGCGCATCCCGAAGGGCGTCCTGCTCTACGGGCCCCCGGGCACCGGCAAGACGCTGCTCGCGCGCGCGGTCGCCGGCGAGGCGGGCGTGCCGTTCTTCTCCATCTCCGGCTCCGACTTCGTCGAGATGTTCGTCGGCGTCGGCGCCTCGCGCGTCCGCGACCTGTTCGAGCAGGCGAAGCAGGCCGCGCCGTGCATCGTCTTCATGGACGAGATCGACGCCGTCGGCCGCCATCGCGGAGCCGGCCTCGGCGGCGGCCACGACGAGCGCGAGCAGACGCTGAACCAGCTGCTCGTCGAGATGGACGGCTTCGAGATGAAGGACAACATCATCCTCATCGCCGCGACGAACCGGCCGGACATCCTCGACCCGGCGCTGCTGCGCCCGGGCCGCTTCGACCGGCAGATCGTCGTCGACCGGCCCGACCGCGTCGGCCGCCAGAAGATCCTCGAGGTGCACACGAAGGGCAAGCCGCTCGCGCCGGAGATCGACCTCTCGACCCTCGCAGCCGGCACGCCGGGCTTCACGGGCGCCGACCTCGCGAACCTCGTCAACGAGGCCGCGCTCCTCGCGGCGCGCCGCGGCAAGAAGATCATCGAGCAGGACGAGCTCGAGGAAGGGATCATGCGCGTGATCGCCGGGCCGGAGAAGAAGGCGCGCCTCCTCTCCGAGCACGAGCGCAAGATCACCGCGTACCACGAGATGGGCCATGCGCTCGTCGGGCACTTCCTCGAGCACACCGACCCGGTGCACAAGATCACGATCGTGTCGCGCGGCCAGGCGCTCGGCCTGACGATCTCGCTGCCGACCGAAGACCGCTACCTGACGACGCGCACCGCGCTGATGCACCAGATGGCGATGACGCTCGGCGGCCGCGCGGCGGAGGAGATCGTCTTCCACGAGGTTACGACCGGCGCCGCGAACGACCTCGAGAAGGTCACATCGACGTCGAAGTCGATGATCATGCGCTTCGGCATGAGCGAGAAGCTCGGCCCGCGCGTGCTCGGCCACAGCCAGGACCAGCCGTTCCTCGGCCGCGACTTCAACGCGCAGGCGGACTACTCGGAGGAGATCGCGCGCGAGATCGACGACGAGATCCGCCGCGTGATCGAGGAGTCGCACGAGCTCGCGCTGAGCGTCCTCCGCGACCACATGGACGACCTGCACAAGATCTCGATGATCCTGATCGAGCGCGAGACGATCGACCGGGATCAGTTCGAGCGGCTGCTCGCAGGCGAGGACGAGTCGACGATCTTCCCGGAGGAAGTGCCGGTCGTCGAGGCTCCCGCGCCGGCGGAGGAGCCGAAGCGCGAACGCCAGCCGCGCCCGCGGCCGTTCCCGCTCCCGGGCGCGACGATGCAGCCCCCGCCTGATCCCGCAAAAGGCTGACGCCTTTTGCGGGGATGAGCCTCGCGTGACGTGATGTATCCGACGCTACGGCGAGAGCGCGGTCTCGCCTTCGCGGGCGGATGGCTGCCCTCAAAGTGTTCTGCTCTACGCTCTCGCGCATGATCTCGATCGAGGAGCGCTTTTCGCGGCCGTCCGTGATGGGGGTCGTCAACGTCACGCCCGACTCGTTCTCCGACGGCGGCGTGCACGCGGATCCCGACGTCGCCGCGGCGGCGGCGCGGCGGATGCTCGCCGAAGGGGCGGCGATCGTCGACGTCGGCGGCGAGTCGACGCGGCCCGGCTCCGACGGCATCACGGCGGACGAGGAGCTGCGCCGCATCGTGCCCGTGCTCGAACGGCTCGCCGGCGAGGTGCCCGTCTCGATCGACACGGCGAAGGCGGAGGTCGCACGGCGCGCACTTGCCCTCGGAGCGGAGCTCGTGAACGACGTCACCGCGCTCCGCGCGGACCCCGCGCTCGCACAGGTCGTCGCCGAGAGCGGCGCCTACCTCTGCCTCATGCACATGCAGGGCGAGCCGCGCACGATGCAGGCCGACCCGCGGTACGACGACGTCGCGTCCGAGGTCGCGGCGTTCCTCGAGCAGCGGCTCGCATTCGCCGTGTCCGAGGGCATCGCGGAGGAGCGGATCTGCCTCGATCCCGGCATCGGCTTCGGCAAGACGGCGGAGCACAACTTCGAGCTCGTGCGCCGGCTCGACGTGCTCCTCGCGCTCGGGCGGCCCGTGCTCGTCGGCTTCTCGCGCAAGAGCTCGCTCGCGAAGCTCACCGGCACGGCGACGGGCTCGCTCAGCGCGAGCGTCGGCGCGGCGGTCGCCGCCTACGAGCGCGGTGCGTCGATCCTGCGCGTGCACGACGTACGCGAGCACGTCGAGGCGCTCACCGTCGCGCGCGCCGTGGCGGGCGGCGCATGATCACCGTCGAGCTCCGCGGCCTCCGCGTCTTCGGCCGCCACGGAGTCCACGAGCACGAGCGCCGCGACGGACAGGACTTCCTCTTCGACGTCGATCTCGACGTCGGTGAGCGCGGTGCGTCCGACAAGCTCGAGGACGCGGTCGACTACAGCGCCGTCGCGCGGACGGTGCAGGAGATCTCCGACGCGCACGCATACGACCTGCTCGAGGCGCTCGCAACCGCAGTGGCGGACGAGCTGCAGCGCCGCTTCGCGCCGGAGCGCGTCGTCGTGCGCGTGACGAAGCCGGACGCGCGCCCCGCCGGCCTCGAGGCGACGCCCGGCGTCAGCGTCTCGAGGCCGTGACGCCGAGCACGTAGGTCGTCGAGCGTGAGCGGCCGGTGAGCAGCACCTCGACGTACGCCGGAAAGCCTTTGGGGCCGCCGCGGATGAGCGGCCCTTTGAGGTCGCGCCGCCGCGAGAGGATCCCCTCGTCGACGCCGACCGTGCCGGGCCCCCAGATCCGCGCCGCCGCGTCGCCGCCGCCGGAGAGGATCGCCGCGCGCACGACGCGATGCGCGGGCACCCAGATCCGGTACACGTCGCGCGGATCCTCGCTCATGTCGAGCTGCGCGAAGATCCGCGTCGACGGCTTCGCCGCGGTCGTCAACGCGGGCTCGCCGGTCGGGAAGAGGCGTCCGGGCTTGACCTGGTCGATGTTGTCGTTCGGCTCCAACGGGTCGACCGGAGGGGCAGGCGCCGCCAGCGCAGCCGGGATGTTCACGATCCCGTAGCCGGAGGCGCTGTCGAAGCCGGGCGGCCCGATGTCGCGCGCCGTCTGATGCAGCAGCTCGACGAGCTGCGACAGGGCGAGCGTCGGCCGCACCGTCCAGACCCACGCGGCCGCTGCGCTGACGATCGGCGCGGAGAAGCTCGTGCCCGCGAGGTTGGTGTCGTAGCCGTTCGGGTTGTGCGACAGCGGCACGGCGCCGACGATGTCGACGCCCGGCGCCGCGAGGTCGAGCGACGGCGACACCGACGAGAAGGGGAGCACCGTGTCGTTCTCGTCGGTCGCGCCGACGGTGAGCACGTGCGGGTATGCCGCCGGATAGCCGATCGGGCTTCCCTGCTGGCCGTTGTTCCCCGCCGACGCGACGACGAGGCAGCCGTTGTGCACCGCACCGAGGATCGCGTCCTCGAGCAGCGTGTCGGGCTCGGAGCCGCTGAAGCTGAGGTTGATCACGCCGGGGCAGTGCTGCGCGGCGGTGGAGAGCCCCTGGACGACGCTGAAGTCGAAGATGTTCGAGATCGGGCTGGCATCCCAGCTCTGCAGCACCGCCTGCGGATAGACGCCGACGATCCCCGTGCCGTTCTCCGGCGCGGCGGCGACCGATGCGACCGCGGTTCCGTGGAACTCCTCGACGCCGTCGACCGTCTGAGCGTTGAGGTACGTCGTGTTGGGGCGCCCGGCGAACTCGGGATGCGTCGCGTCGACGCCGCTGTCGATGATCGTGAGCGGCACGCCCGGCCCCGGGGGCGTCACCTGGTCGGCGCCGATGTGCGACAGCCACCACTCCTGCCCCTGGAGCGGATCGCCGGCCGCGCGGCCGGTCGCGGCGGAGGCGGGACCGCAGGCGCAGAGCGCCGCGACGAGTGCGATGAGCAGGCGGCGGCGCACGGGCGCTTCGAGGGTAGCGGGTACCCTCGGCGCCCGTGCCACGTGTGTTCGTCGCCCTCGGCTCGAACCTCGGTGACCGCGAGCAGACGCTGCATGACGCGGTCGCCGCGCTCGCGGCGGAGCCCGGGATCGAGGTCGTCGCCGTCTCGTCGCTCGCCGACACCGAGCCGGTCGGCTTCGTCGACCAGCCGCGCTTCCTCAACGGCGTCGCGGCGCTCGAGACCGAGCTCCCCGCGCGTGCACTCCTCGACCTGCTGCTCGACGTCGAGCGCAGCTTCGGCCGCGTCCGCGACGGCGTCCCGGCACAAGGCCCGCGGACGCTCGACCTCGACCTCCTGCTCTACGGCGACGCCGAGCTCGACGAGCCGGGTCTGCGCATCCCGCATCCGCGGCTCCATGAGCGCGCTTTCGTCCTCGAGCCGCTCGCGGAGCTCGCGCCGGGCCTCCGGATCCCCGGGCGCGGCCCGGTGGAGGCCCTCCTGGCAGAGCTACACTGAGGCCGGGATGTCGCACCTCGACGATCTGGACGAGTACGAGGCCGAGCTCGAGCTGAGGCTGAAGAAGGAGTACCAGGCGGTCTTCGGCCTCTTCCGCTACTGCGTGCTCACGCCCGACGCGACGTACCTCTGCAACAAGCTCGAGCGCACGATCACGGCGAACGCCGCGTACCCGTTCTTCAACCTCCACCTCGAGGACGTCTGGGTGTGGGACAAGAACCGGCCGACGCGGATGATCCCGAAGACGGAGATCTTCGTCATCTCCGGCGACGTGACGATCGAAGAGCTGCGCGGCGAGGGCGACGAGCCCGTGCTCACCGCGGAGGCGCTGGCCGAGCGCCTCGGCGAGCCGCCGGCGCCGCGCGACGAAGACTCCTAGTCGCGGTTACGGCCCCAGACGATGCGGAGGCCGTCGAGCGTGAGGAAGTGGTCGACCGTCGAGATCGTGCGCGAGTGTGGCGCGATCAGATCCGCGAGCCCGCCTGTGGCGATCGCCTGCGCCTCGACGCCGAGCTCGCTGCGGATCGCATCGACGATGCCGTCGACCTGCCCCGCGAACCCGTAGACGAGACCCGACTGCAGTGCGGTCGCCGTCGTCTTGCCGATCACCTGCGGCGGCTCCACGAAATCGACCTTCACGAGCCGCGCCGCGCGCGCAAAGAGCGCGTCCATCGAGATGTCGATGCCGGGTGCCAGCACGCCGCCGACGTATGCGCCCTGCGGCGAGAGGACGTCGAAGTTCGTCGACGTACCGAAGTCGACGACGATCGCCGGCGCTCCGTAACGCTCCTTCGCCGCGATCGCGTTCATGATCCGGTCGGGCCCGATGTCGCGCGGCGCGTCGTGCTCGACCGCGATCCCGGTCTTGATGCCGGGGCCGATCACGAGGAGCGGCGCCTTCGCCCAACGCTCGGCGAGGTGCTCGTACTCGGGGATGAGACGGGGCACGGTCGAGGAAAGGCAGATCCCCTCGAGTCCCGAAACGTCGACGAAGCCGCCGAGCAGCGCGCCGAGCTCGTCGCCCGTGCGCTGCGCCTCGGTCGCGATGCGCCAGTGCTCGCCCAGCGTCTCGTCCTCGTAGAGGCCGAACACCGTCTGCGTGTTCCCGACGTCGATTGCGAGCAGCATGGGCAGAACCTACAAGCCATCACGGGTCACGGGCGACCGCAGCCGGAGGCTAACCCTCGCGCAAGCAGGGTTAGGCGGACGGCGGAGCGCAAGAGCGGCTCGTCACGCGCCCAAAGGAGGGGGCGCACGGGGGAACCACGGGCTCCCCCGTGTTTCAGCCGCCGCCGTAGAGCGAGATGGGCAGCTCGTCGAGCAGGATCTCATCCGCCGGATCGGGCAGCTCGCGCTCCAGTCGCTCGACGATCTCCGCGGCCCCGGGCGCGGCCGCGAACAACCGCGTCACGACCTCCTCGGTCGAGTCGAGCTGCACGAGCTCCTGCTTGAACGGCTTCGGGAAGCGGCCGTGGCCGAGGTACCAGCCGTAGAATTTCTTCAGGAAGCTCGACGCGCGGCGCTCGCCGAGCTCGCGCACCGTCTCGCGCACGAACACGATCAGCTCTGCGGCGACCTCCTCGCGCGACGGCTGCGTCGCGTCGCCGAAGACGATCTCCCGGATCGCCCACGGGTTGCCCTGCGCGCCGCGGCCGACCATCACGGCCGTTGCGCCCGTCGCGTCGAGCACCGCCTCCGCCTTCGCACGCGAGGTGATGTCGCCCGACGCGATCACCGGCACGTCGACGAGCGAGACGAGCTCGGCGGTGAGCGAGTGGTCGGCATAGCCGGTGTACATCTGCTCCGCCGAGCGCGGGTGCAGCGTGAGCGTCGCCGCGCCGGCCTCGACGAGCCGCGGCCCGAGCTCGAGGCACGCGCGGGAGCCGTTCCGCACGCCGCGGCGCATCTTCACGCTCAGCGGCACCGCCACGGCGGAGGCAACCGCCTCGGTGATGCGGCACGCGAGCTCGGTGTCCTCGAGGAGGCAGGCGCCGGCGCCGGTCTTCGTGACTTTGCGCACCGGGCAGCCGAAGTTCATGTCGACGATGTCGGCGCCCGCGGCCTCGACCATCCGCGCGGCCTCCGCCATCGCGCCCGGGTCGGAGCCGAAGATCTGGATCGCGAGCGGATGCTCGTCGCGGCCGACGCGGAGGTACCCCAGCGTGCGCTCGTTCCGGTGCTCGATGCCGGCGCAGGAGACCATCTCGGAGCACACGAGCCCCGCCCCGTAGCGCCGGCCCTGGCGCCGGAACGCCTGGACGGAGACGCCCGCCATCGGAGCGAGGACGACCCGCGTCGGCACCTCGACGCCTCGGATCGACCAGGAGTCGGTCAGGTTCACGCCCATAAGCTGGACAATGGTACCGGGGCGTTGTTGACGCCCCAGGGGGCCGGAGGTACCATCCGCCCCCGCCGGACGGCGCCTCGCCGCCGGCTCAAGGTCGTATTAGGGGTCTTTGCCGCGGGGAGGACCAGCGTGAAGGAAGTCATTCTCACGCCCGAGGGCTTCGAGAAGCTCAAGGACGAGATCGAGTACCTGTCGAACGATCGCCGCCGTGAGGTCGCGGAGCGGATCCGTGTCGCGCGCGAGTTCGGCGACATCGCCGAGAACGCCGAGTACGACACGGCGAAGAACGAGCAGGCCCATCTCGAGGCGCGCATCGCGCTGCTCGAGGAGCGCCTCGCGCATTCCCGCGTGGTCACGAAGAAGGAGATCAAGTCGGGCGAGGTGTCGATCGGCACCAAGGTTCGGCTGCGCGACGTCGGCGCCAACAAGACGGTCGAGTACCACATCGTCGGCTCGGCCGAGGCCGATCCCGCCGAGAACAAGCTCTCGAACGAGTCGCCCGTCGGCAAGGCGATCATGGGCCGCAAGAAGGGCGAGACGGTCGAGGTCGCGGCGCCGCGCGGCAAGCTCAAGTTCAAGATCATGGACATCAAGGCCGCATAAGCGCGCCTTGCCGCCTCTAAGATCGCGCGGATGACCGCGCCGAAGCGCTTCCCCGACCGCGACGAGATCGCCGCGGTCCGCGCCGAGACCGAGCCGCTCGAGAACGGAGCGACCGGCTCGGAGACGCGTCGCCTCGCCGGCCGCGTGATGGCGCGCCGCGACATGGGGAAGCTCGTCTTCCTCGACCTCGTCGACCGCTCCGGGCGCATCCAGCTGCTCTGTCCCGTCGAGCGCACCGGTGAGATCGACGTGCACCTCGGCGACGTCGTCGGCGTCTCCGGCTCGCCGGCGAAGTCGCGCCGCGGCGAGCCGTCGCTGATGGTCGACGCGCTCGAGCTGCTCTCGCGCATCCGCGTGCCGCTGCCCGACACGTTCCACGGTCTCACCGACGTCGAGCAGCGCTACCGCAAGCGCTACCTCGACCTGCTGATGAACGACGAGACGCGGCTGGACTTCATCCTGCGGTCGCGCATCGTCTCCGCCGTCCGACGCTTTCTCGACGCCGACGGCTTCATCGAGGTCGAGACGCCGATCCTCCAGCCGCGCTACGGCGGCGCCTTCGCCGAGCCCTTCGTCACGCATCACAACACGCTCGACCAGGATCTCTACCTCCGCATCGCGACCGAGCTGTACCTCAAGCGGCTGATCGTCGGCGGGCTCGAGCGCGTGTACGAGATCGGCAAGGACTTCCGCAACGAGGGCGTCAACTACAAGCGCAACCCCGAGTTCACGATGCTCGAGTGGTACGAGGCGTACGCCGACTACCGCGACACGATGCATCGCACCGAGGCGCTCGTCGAGTACGTCGCGCTCGAGACGCTCGGAACGACACGCACGACGTTCAAGGGCAACGAGATCGACGTGAAGACGCCGTGGAGGCGCGTGAAGCTCGTCGACGAGCTGAAGGAGTTCGATCTCTGGACGCGCGACTTCGACGACCTCAAGCAGCGGCTCGTGTCGCGCGACGTCGACGTGTCGCAGGACAAGACGTGGTCGCAGCTCGTGGACAAGGCGATCACCGCGTACGTCGAGCCGCGGCTGATCCAGCCGACGATCCTCTACGACTATCCGATCGAGCTCTCGCCGTTCGCGCGCACGACCGACGACGACCCGACGATCGTCGAGCGCTTCGAGTACTACATCGGAGGCATGGAGCTCGGCAACGCCTTCACCGAGCTGAACGACGCCGAAGAGCAGGCGGAGCGTTTCGCGATGCAGGCCGAGGAAGGCGCAGGCGGCAACGTCGAGGCGGAGCAGGGCGACCCCGACTACGTCGAGGCGCTCTCCTACGGCATGCCGCCGACGGGCGGGTGCGGGCTCGGCATCGACCGCCTCGCGATGGTGCTCGCGGGCAAGGACTCGATCCGCGACGTGATCCTCTTCCCGGCGCAGCGCTCGCTCTAGCGGGGTTTCGCCGTCGCCCGGAACGGCGACGTGAACGCGTGCGCACCGGGCGGGTCGCCGCTCTCTTCGCCGCGTTCGCGGCACTCGGCGCGGGCTGCGGCTCCCCGCAGCGTCCGCCCGCAGCGGGTCTTCCCGTCGTCGTGCTCTCCTCGCATGAGGCGCCCGCGTGGGTGCGCCTGCTGCGCGCGGCCGGCTTCGCGGCGAGGGAGGGTACGCTCGGCGACCTGCTCGGCAGGACGGGCGGCGTCGTGCCGGCGGATGCCGCGCTCTCCGGCTCGGATCGCTCGAAGCTCGTCCGCTGGGTCGCGCGCGGCGGCCGGCTCGCGACCGCGCAGGATCAGGTGATCGCCGCGCTCGGCATCGTGCGCGCAGCCGCGGCTTCGGTCGCCGGCGTGCGCATGAAGCTGCTCGCCGGGACCGCGCAGTGGACGCAGCCGATCGACGTGCGCGCGCTCGGCGGTGCGAAGCTCACCGCACTCGCGACGAGCGCTCCGGGCGCTCGCATCGTGATGGCGGCCGAGCGCTCGGGCCGCGGCGAGGTCGTCGCGCTCGCCGTCGATCCGGTCGGCGGCGGCCGCGCGGGCTACGAGCTGCTGCCGGACGCGGCCGCGCTCGTCGGCGAAGCCCTGCAGGCGCCGGCAGGCCCGAAGGCGCAGGCCGCGGAGATCTTCGTCGACCCCGGCGGGCTGCGCGCCGCCGAACGCGATCCCGCGCGGATCGCGGCACTGCTCGCACAGGCGGGCGCGCGCGTGGCCGAGATCGCCGCGTGGAACTACGACTTCACCGATCCGGCCGCCGACTACGACTACGCGTCGCTGATCCGCGCGCTGCATGCGCGCGGCATCCTCGCCTACGCCTGGCTCGAGCCGCCCTTCGTCACGCTCCGCCTCTGGCAGGACCATCCGGAGTGCCGCGAGAAGACTGAGACCGGCCGCGACGCGCGCGTCGGCTGGCGAAGCCTCATCGCGCTCGAGGATCCCGCCTGTTTCGCGCTCGCGACGCAGAGCTGGTCACGCGTCCTCACGCGGTATCTCTGGGACGGCGTGAACGTCGCCGAGCTGTACTTCGAGCCGCTCGCCGACGGCGCGCGCAGCTACACGCCGTTCAGCGCGTCGGCCCTGGCCGAGTTCGGCCGCCCGCCGGCATCCGACCCGTCCGGGTTCGCGCGGTTCCGGACGAGGCTCGCGACGAGGCTGAACCGCGACGTGCTCGACTTCGTCGCGACGCTTCCGCACGCGACGAGGCTCGGCCGGGAGCTCACGGTGATCGACGACACTCTCGACCCGGTAATGGGGAGGGCGGTCGGCAGCGACGTCGCGGCGCTGGCGACGATCGCGACACGCGCCGGCGCGTCTCTCGTCGTCGAGGACCCGCACTCGACGTGGACCGACGGCCCGCTCCGGTACGACACGCTCGGTCCGCACGTCGCGTCCCTGATGCCGCCTGAGGCTTCGCTCATCGACGTGAACGTCGTTCCGCGGTACGGCGCGAAGCCGACCTCGCAGATGACCGGCTCCGAGCTCGCGCTCGCACTCGACTCGGCGACGGCATCGACCGGCCGTCTCGGCCTGTACTCCCTCGGGACGCTGTCGCCCGGCGACATCGCCGCGCTCCCGGGAGCGACCGCGGGGAGCACCTCGACGACGGATCTCGGGATCTACGGCCGCTGGACCGTGAAGGTCACCGCGCCCACGGCGGCCGATGCGCGTCTCGACGTCGACGGCATCCCGTGGCCCGCCGCCGGAGGCGTTGCGCTCGTCCCGCCCGGCAACCACGTGCTGCACTGGGCCTCCGGTCCGCCGCGAGGCCCGGGGCTCGTCGCGTTCACCGGCCAGATCGGGACGGCGCGCGCCGGCGCCCGCTCGCTCGACTTCTCGTACGAGACGCATCCCGACGGCCTCGCGGTCGTGACGCAGCGTCCGACGTCGGTGCGGATCGACGGCGCACCGGCGCAGCTCGATTCCGTCGCCGATCCGGGCGGCGGCTACGTCGTGCGGCTCCCCGCGGGCAAGCACCTGGCGCGGCTGGGCTTTTGAGCTCCGCGCGCCCGCTCGCAGCCGCGGCCGTCGCCATGGCCGCGCTCGCCGCCGGCCCGCCGCAGGAGAAGGTGCTGCCGCCGGCGCACGGGATCTACCACGCTGCCTTCCCGGGGTTCTGCGGCACGGAGGACTGCGTCACGCCCGGTCGGATCCGCACGTTCGAGCGGCTTGCCGGCAAGCGGATCGCCTGGGCGTACTTCTCCGACAACTGGTTCCACGGGATCCACTTCCCGGCGGCGAAGGTTCGCGCGATCTGGTCGGTGCACCACACGATCCCGTTCATCCGCATGATGCCGCGCGCGAACTGGGACGAAGGGTGCACCGACAAGACATACGCGCTCGCGAAGGTCGTCGCAGGACGCTTCGACACACCGTTGCGCGCGTACGCGCGCGCCGCCGCCGCCACCGGCATCCCGCTGATGCTCGAGCTCGGAACGGAGGCGAACGGCGACTGGTTCCCGTGGAGTGGTGCGTGCAACGGCGGCCCGGCGGCGTTCCGCGCTGCGTGGCGGCACGTCGTCGCGCTCTTCCGGGAAGAGGGAGCGCGCAACGTGACCTGGGTGCTGCACCTCGACGCGTCATCGGGCTCGCTCGCGGCGTACTACCCGGGCTCACGCTGGGTCGACTGGGTCGGCCTGTCGGCGTACGGCGCGCAGGCGCCGGGCGACCGCTGGACGTCGTTCCGCTCCGTCTTCGCGCCTGCGTACCGGCAGCTCGCGGCGATCGCACCGGGGAAGCCGATCGCGCTGCTCGAGTTCGGGGCGATCGCCGAAGCGGGGCACGACAAGGCGGCGTGGATCGCGGCCGCGCTGCACGACATCGCGAGCGGCCGTTACCCGCGCCTCGCCGCGGAGAGCTACTGGAACTCGAACTGGACGAACAGCGGGGCGAAGCCGTCGATCATGCGGATCGACAGCTCGCCCCGCGTGCTCGCCGCCTACCGCAGCGCGATCGCTGCCGCGACGTTCGTGTCGGCCGCGAGGCTCGGCCCGTCGCGGTAGTCGTCGCCCGGCGGCGGCGCGCCCATCGCGACGAGCTCCGTCGCGAGCGACCGGCGTGCGTCGACGACGGTCTGCTCGAGCGCGTGGATGCGCGACCAGAGCAGCGTCTGCAGCCGGTGCACCTCTTCGGCCTGGCGGCCGATCTCGACGAAGCACGCGTCGGCCTCTTCCTGTGCGGCGTCGCGCAGGGCTGCGACCTCCCGCTCGCCGGCCGCGCGGAGCTCCGCTACGTCGCGCAGCGCGTCCTCGCGCGCGGCGCGCTTCGCCTCCTCGATCTCCGCCGCCACGCGATCGGGCGACAGGCTCTGCGTCGCCTCGAGCAGCGCGCGGTAGTCGGCCGCGACTGCCCGGAGGAAGCTGTCGACCTCCTCCGTCTGGTAGCCGCGGAGTGCGACGACGAACTTCTTGTTCTCGATCTCGTGCGGTGCGAACGGCATGACCCCGACCCTCCTTATCCGGTCGCCGCGACCTGCGCGGGCGATGTGAACGTCCAGCCCTGCGCTCGCAGGCCGGCGATGATCTGACTGAGGGGCCCGACGCCCTCGAACGGGTGGTAGAAGAACGCCGCGAAGCCGTCGCGCACCGCCAGGTTCGCCGCGCCCGCGGCGAGGATGCTCGAGATGCCGTGCGGCGGGAAGCTGTAGAACGGCTCCGGTGCGTAGTCGCCGAGATTCTCCGGCAGCACCGTCGAGCCGTAGGCGTCGCGCACGACGTACGGGAACGACTCCCCGATCACGTGCGAATAGTCGACCGTGCTGCCGCTGAGCACGCCGCCGAAGTAGAGGCCGCGCTCCCAGCGGGTCGGGAATGCGGCCGCGACCGCCTGGTAGTCGACCGCCGATGCCGCGTAGTGCGGGAACTCGAAGATCCTCGGCAGGCCGGCGCCCGCACGCAGGAACTCCCATGCGGATGCGGCGAGCCGGCCTGACGCCCAGGCGAACGAGTCCTCCGGCACCGGGCCGACGAAGTTCAGCGTGTGGTCGGTGTTCTCCGTCACGCGGAAGAACTCGAAGTCGTCACCCGTCACAGCCGTGTACGGGTTCGGCACGTTCGTGTACTGGTGGGTGTAGCCGTGCATCACGAGCGTGCCGCCGTGCGCCTCCATGTACCGCACGATGTCCGCGATCCCGTTGCCCTTGTCGCTCAGATGCGACGTCTCCGGCGTGCCGTTGTAGTAGCCGTTCGGATCGGTGTACACCGGGCTCACGCCGAAGCCGAACGGGATCCCCTGCGAGTAGAGATAGTCAGCGACGGCCTTGAGCTGCACCGGATCCTGCGAGGGATTGATGTCCTCGAGCCGCACGAGCGCACGGTGGCGCGTCGGGGCGGCCGGGTTCAGCACGCTGTAGAGCAGGTCGTCGAACGCGAGCACGCGGTCAGTCTCGGTGGTGTAGACGAACGGGTTCTCGCCGACGTACAGCAGATTGCCCGAGCGAAGCGCCCACGGGAACGACGAGCCGTCGGTGTCGCGTACGGCGGTTCCGAGCACCGTCGCCTTGGTCGTGTCGACGCTCGCGTAGCTCATGATCCCGGCGCCGTTGTGCGCCGCGTCGCGCGTGAGGTCGACGCCGTTGTAGAGCACGTTCGAGACCGGGCTGAGATCGAACTGCGACCACATCCAGCCGTACTTCGACTGGAACGTCGTCGCGTAGCGGTTCGTCAGCTCCCAGATGTTGTCGTAGATCCAGACGACGGGATGCGTCGCGTTGTAGACGTCGTCGAGGAACGCGGTCGAGAGCGGCTCGTCGTACGAGGAGCCGATGTAGACCGTCGCGGTGTACTGCGAGATCTGCCCCGCCTGATACGCGCTCACCGGCTCGGCCTTCCAGCTGCCGAAGTGGCTTGCGAGGTTGCCGGCGTACGTCGCGTAGAGCTCGCCGAGCCAGCCGTAGGCGCCGCTCGTGTCGTAGAGGACGAGCGTCGTCGAGCCGACGGCCCCCGGCGCGGCGCCTCCCGGCTGTGCTCCGCCGAACTTGACGCCGTGCGCGCCGCCGATCGCCTTGACGATCTGCTTCGTCGCCTGACCCGCGAGACCCGCTGCCGACGGCCAGTCGTGTGCCGGCTCCGCCGGCTCCGAGCCCTTCCAGCCCGCACCCGCCCCTGCGCTCGTCGCCAGGCAGACCCCTGCCGCGACGACCGCCACTCCGAGGAAGCGCATGCGCTTCCTGCCGCCCTGGATTCTGAACACCCCCGCCTCTCCTTTCGTTCTCCCGACGTGCCCTGACTTACGAACGAGACGGCTCCGGATCGAGATACGGAACCGGCGCCGCGGGCGTCTCGACGACGCGCGCGGTCTTGTCCCAGCCGCGCCTGCGGCGGACGAAGCGATAGAGCGCGAGCCATCCGGCGATGAGCCAGAGGTGCGAGTACGCCTCGAAGAGATGCGCGAGCCACAGGGCGCGCAGGAAGCTCGTGCGTCCGCGCAGCCAGTAGACGAACGCGTACGGATACGCCTGGCCGAAGCACAGCAGATACGCGAGCACGAGCAGCATCCCGTGGTTCGCGGTCGCGAACCCGAGTGCCGTGCTCGGCGTGAGCACGATCTGCACGATCACCGCGATCGCGATCGGCAGCGTCGCCACGGGAATGAGCAGCACCGCGACGGGCAGCGTCAGATACCAGACGATGTCGGACGCGACGCGCGCACGCAGCGAGGAGCGGAGGATGGCGGGTATCAACCGCCAGCACTGCAGATGGCCCTGGAACCAGCGCGTGCGCTGGCGCACCCAGCGCTTCACCTCCGTGACGGCCTGCTGGTCGACGCAGACCGTCGGGCAGTACGCGTTCCGCCAGCCCTCGAGCAGGATGCGCACGCCGAGGTCGAGATCCTCGGTCAGGCAGTCCGACCACGGCGCGTCGCCGAGCGAGTCGAGCGCAGCGAGCCGCACGAACTGCCCGTTGCCGCCGAGCCCCACGCTGCCGATCAGCTGGCGCGCGCGCTGGAAGATCTCCGTGAAGACCGTGAACTCCATGTCCTGCAGCCGAGCGAGCAGGTTCGTCTCGGCGTTCCGCATCTCGACGCCGATCTGCACCGCGCCGAGCAGCGGGTCGCGGAAGTAGCCGGCGACCGCGGGGATCGCCTCGGGCGCGAGCCGGCCGTCGGCGTCGAACACGGCGATCACGACGTCCTGCGGCACACGCCCGCCCAGCAGGTCGGAGGAGTGCAGGTGCCGCACCGCCGCGTTCAGCGCCTCGCCCTTGCCGCGACGCGCGTGCGGAAGCTCGCGCCGCAGCAGGTGCACGCGCGGCGAGTCGTACGCGCGCACGATGTCCGGCGTCCCGTCGTCGGAGCCGTCGTCGACGACGAGCACGATGTCGTCGCCGCGCAGCAGCGGGACGAGGTTGTCGAGCGTCGCCGTGAGCACGGCCTCCTCGTTGAGGCACGGGATCACGAAGGCCATCAGCAGGTCGGCCGGCGCGGGAAGCACGCTGGGACGCTGGCGGCGCGAGAGCACGAAGAGCCACGCGACGTACCCGAGCGAGATGAGGACGACGATCTCGGCCATGCTCTACGCCGCCTCGAGCTCGGCCGGCTCGGCCAGGTCCGGCACGAACTCGCCCGGCCGTTCGCCCAGCCCGAAGAAGTGCGCCATCGCGGCGACGCTGCGCTCCGCGGCCCGGCCGTCGCCGTACGGGTTGACGGCGTTCGCCATCGCCCGGTACGCCCGCTCGTCGTGCAGCAGCGTGCGCGTCGCGCCGACGATGTTCGTCTCCTCGGTCCCGACGAGGCGCACCGTTCCGGCGGTGACGGCTTCCGGCCGCTCCGTCGTGTCCCGCAGCACGAGCACCGGCTTGCCGAGGCTCGGGCCCTCTTCCTGGATGCCGCCGCTGTCGGTGAGGATCAGGTCGGAGCGCCGCATCAGTCGCACGAGGCCGCCGTACGCGAGCGGCTCGACGACGCGGACGTTCGCCAGTCCGTCGAGCACCGGCATGACCGCGTCGCGTACCACGGGATTGCGGTGGATCGGGAAGACGACGAGCACGTCCGGCTCGGTCTGCGCGATCTCGGCGACGGCGCGCGCGACGGACGCGTGGCCCTCGCCCCACGACTCGCGGCGGTGCGCCGTCACGAGCACGACGCGCCGCGGATCGGCGTCGAGGTCGGCGAGCGCCGGATCGCCGTAGTCGCCGCTCCGCTCGACCGCCTGGAGCAGGGCGTCGACGACGGTGTTCCCCGTCACGACGATCTGCGCCGGGTCGATGTTCTCCGCGACGAGGTTCGCCTTGTTCCCGAGCGTCGGCGCGAGATGGAGCGACGCGATCCGGCTCGTCAGCTGCCGGTTCCCTTCCTCGGGGAACGGCGACGCGAGATCGCACGTCCGCAGCCCCGCCTCGAGGTGGAAGACGGGCACCTGCCGGTAGAACGCGGCGAGCGCGCCGACGAACGTCGTCGTCGTGTCCCCCTGCACGAGCACCGCGTCGGGGCGCTCCGCGTCGAAGATCGGCTCGAGACCGCCGAGCGCGCGCGTCGTCACCGACGCGAGCGTCTGGCGCGGCTCGAGGATGCCGAGGTCGTGGTCGGGGGCGATCGAGAAGAGCTCGAGCACCTGGGTCAGCATCTCGCGGTGCTGGCCCGTGACGACGACGATCGGTTCGAGCTGGGGCGACTCCTCGAGCGCCTCGATCACGGGGGCGAGCTTGATCGCCTCCGGACGGGTGCCGAAGATCACCATCACGCGACGGCTGACCGCAGACATGGCTGTCCCCGCGCCCTACCGGTTGCCCTGCACGCTGGCCACGAGCCGGAGTGCGAGCCCCATCAGCACGAGCCCGCCGCCGATCGCGGCGTAGATCCCGAGCGCGATGCCCGTGAAGGGCAGCGTGCTCTTGGCCACCTGGCTGCTCAGAACAGCCGATGCACCGACGACTCCCAGTGGAACCTTGACCCCCGTCACCTTGTCCTCCGTTCTCCCAACGTTGACTGCCGCCGTCCATGCAACGACGGAAGCCGCCAAGGAGTTACGGTTTACAAACGCTACGGGTACGCGTTGTGCGGGAGGGCGGTCTAGCTGACCGCGACCGAGTCGAACCGCACCTGCGAGTCCTCCTCGTAGAGCCCGACCGAGCCGGCGCCGGGGATGGGGCTCGGGTCCGTGTAGTCCGCGACCGGGACGCCGTCGACGGAGACGCGGATCCGTGCGCCCTGCACGCGCACCTGCACGCGCTCCGGGACACCCACCGTGAGGTGCGGGAGATCGCCGGTCTGGAGGAAGATCTGCGTGTCGGAGCCCTGCTTCTTGCCGAGCTCGAAGCCGTTCGGCTTGACCATGAACCAGTAGTAGTTCGCAAGGTCGTGGAAGCGGAACATCACCCAGCCGACCTCCCACGGGTTCGGCGCGCTGCCCGTGCGAAGCTGGCCCAGCGTCGTCGTCGTGAACGAGATCGTGGGGTTGCTCCACGTCTGCTTCGTCGTGACGAGCGCGCTGTGGGTCTCGGCCGGCGCGGTGGGCACGGTGCTCGCGAGCGTCACGCCGCCGGGGCCGAAGGCTGCGGCGCCCCACCACGTCCGCCAGGCGGACGACGCGGTCAGGGCGCGCTGGCCGGAGCGGGTCGCGCCGGCCGCGGACGCCGTGCCGGCCGCCGCGAGGGTCAGGCCGAGGGCGGCGGCGAGGGCAAGGGCCGGGCGGCGGTGCACTCAGGGAATATCGCCAGCGGCCTCTTACGTGTCATGAGCCGTAAGACCCATTCTCAGAGTCGGTCAGACCCACTTTTGTAAACCCTGGTCTTATCCGTTATAAATAAGATCAGGTGGATTCGACGGCGGCTGCCGGCACGCTCCGCGTGTGCGCCACCACGTCGTCGAGGATCTCGTCGAGCGTACGGGTCGGGCCCCAGCCGAGCGCGGCGTCGATCTTCGCGATCGACGGCTGGCGGTGGAGCATGTCCTCGATCCCCTGCCCGTAGACCTCGTCGTACGGGATGTACTTCACCGTCGAGCTCGAGCCCGTGAGCGCGATCACCCGCTCGGCGAGCTCGTCGATCGTCACGCGCTCGGTCGAGCCGACGTTGTAGATCTGCCCCGAGGTCTCGCGCGCGTCCATCAGGCCCGCGAGCGCGCGGATGGTGTCCTGGACGTGGCAGAAGCAGCGCGTCTGCGTGCCGTCGCCGTGGATCTCGATCGTCTCGCCGGCGAGCGCGGCGGCGACGAAGCGCGGGATCACCATCCCGTACTGGCCGCTCTGCCTCGGGCCGACCGTGTTGAAGAGCCGCGCGATCACGCAGTCGAGGCCGCGCTCCTGGTGGTAGGCGAGGGCGAGGAATTCGTCGAGGGCCTTCGACTCCGCGTAGGCCCAGCGGCGCGCCGTCGTCGGGCCGTACATGCGCTTGCTCTCCTCGTCGAGCGCCTCCGGCTCGCGGCGGTCGCCGTAGACCTCCGAGGTGGAGGCGACGAGGACGCGCTTGCCGAAGCGATGGCAGTGGTCGAGCACGTTCTCGGTGCCCTGGATGTTCGTCACGAGCGTGTGCACCGGCTCCTCGACGATCAGCCGCACGCCGACGGCGGCCGCGAGATGGAAGACGACGTCGCAGCGGTGCACGAGCTCGTTCACGACCGAGTTCTTGAGCACCGAGTCGACGATCAGGTGGAAGTCGCGGCGCCCGCGCAGGTGCGCGACGTTCCGCTCGGAGCCCGTGGAGAGGTCGTCGAGGACGAAGACCTCCCAGCCCGCGTCGAGGAGCAGCTCGGAGAGATGGGAGCCGATGAAGCCGGCGCCGCCCGTGATCAGGGCGCTGCGGGTCGTGGAATCGGCGCTCATGCTCCGGCGATCGTAACGGGCGCCCGTAAGGAAGCTGTCAGGAGCGGCGCCGGCCGGGGTGGGGAAACGGGCCGCGCCTGCCGAATACACCCTGGATGCGATCCATCGTGCCGCGATCCGCAGGACCCTGGCTGGCCGTCGTCACGCTGACGGCGGCGGGCGCAGCCGCGGCCGTCGGCTACGGGCTGACCGCGCCGAAGCGCTACAGCGCAACGGCGCAGCTGCTCGTCTCGCCGGTCTCGGTCAGCGACCCGACCTTCACCGGCCTCGACGTCCTGCGGGACACGGGCGGCAAGCGCACGGCGGCCGCGAGCGCCGCGGCGCTCCTCCGCTCGCCGCAGGTGGCCGACCAGGTTCGCGCCGCGCTCGGGCTCGCGCGCTCGCGCGACTCGCTCCTCTCGTCGCTCCATTCCCACGTCGTCGACTCGAGCGACGTCGTCGCGGTGACGGTGGAGGACACCTCGGCGCCCGGGTCGGCTCAGCTTGCGAACGCATTCGCGGACGCGCTCGTCAAGGAGCGCACCGCCGGTTTCCAGAGTCAGCTCGCGACGACGATCCGGCGCGACGAGCAGCTGCTCGCGGCGATGACGCCCGCACAGCGCACCGCTGGAGTGGGCGGAGAGCTCGCGCGGCGGCTCGTCTCGCTGCACGGCTTCGAAGGGCAGCCCGACCCGACGATCCGGCACGCGGGCGAGGCCTCCGCACCGGCGAACGCGTCCTGGCCGAGGCTCCCGAAGCTCGCCGCGGTCGGGGCGGGCGCGGGGCTCGCGGCCGGCGTCCTCGTCGCGCTCGTGCTGCTGCTCGGGCGCTTCGGCGGCCGGAAGGCCGTCGTCGGGGCGCCGTATGATCGCGGCGTGTCCGAGCGTCTCGTCCAGCGGCTCGAGGAGCGGGTCGCCGAGCGGATCGCGGCGCTCGAAGCGGAGCGCGAGAAGCTCTCGGCGCGCGAGGCCGCCCTGGCCGCGCGCGAGCGCGACGTCGTCGAGAAGCTCGCCGAGCTCCGCGCTGCCGCCGAAGGTGCACCGCCGCCGCCGCCTCCGGACATCGAGCCCGCGCCGGCGCCTGCGGCGCCGGCCGACGCCCAAGCCGATGCGGAGCGCGCGAATGCGCTCGACCACCGGGTGCGCGCGCTCACCCAGCGCGAGATCGCGCTTGCGCGCCGCGCCGCCGAGTCGACGGCGCGCGAGGCGGCACTCGACGCCCGCACCGCGGAGCTCGACCGCCGCGCCGAGGAGCTCGCCGCGCAGGCGGCAGAGCTCGAGCGCCTGGCGGAGGAGCGGAGCCGCACGCCCGAGCCCGCGTCACTGCCGGCGCCGGCGCCTCGCCCCGCGCCCGTCGAAGCTGCCCCGGCTGCCCCGGTCGCCGCTCCCCCCGCCGCCGGGCCGGCCGTCGACGAGAACTCCGGCCGCTGGAACCTGCTCGTCCTCGAGCGGCTGATCAACGACCGTGCGCAGGAGTTCCCCGACCGCGTCGACGAGTGGTCGTCGTACCTCTATTTCCTCCGCGAGTACGCGGAGCCGGACGGCAGCGTCCCGGCGAGCTTCGACTGGCTGATCGCGGACACCTTCGGCGACCTCGTCGCGTAGCCGGCGGGGTTCTCGAACCGGCTCCAACTGCCGATAATCGTCCGTGAACGGCCCGGTCGCGGTCCTCGTCGCGACAGGCCGGTCGGCTACGATGGCTCCACCTTCGACCGGTGAGCGATCATCCCGATCGACTCGCGGTTTTCCAGGAAGGGGGTCGAGGGACTTGTTCGAACGCTTCACCGAACGGGCGCGGCAAGTGGTCGTCCTCGCACAGGACGAGGCACGGGCCCTCAAGCACAACTACATCGGTACCGAGCACATCCTGCTCGGCCTGCTCCGCGAGGAGGAAGGTCTTGCTGCACGCGTGCTCGAGTCGCTCGACATCACGGTCGAGGAGGTGCGCGCGCAGGTCGCCCGCATCGTCGGCCAGGGCGACGAGGTCACGACCGGACAAATCCCGTTCACACCGCGCGCGAAGAAGGTGCTCGAGCTCGCGCTGCGCGAAGCGCTCTCCCTCGGCCACAACTACATCGGCACCGAGCACATCCTGCTCGGGCTCGTGCGCGAGAACGAAGGCGTCGCCGCGCGCATCCTGCTCGACTTCGACGCGGACGCCGAGAAGATCCGCAACGAGATCATCCGCATGCTCTCGGGCCCCGGCCGCCGGCAGGGCGCCGGCGCGGGCGCGCCGGGCGGCGAGAAGTCGAAGAGCTCGAAGCTCCTCGACCAGTTCGGCCGCAACCTGACGAAGCAGTCGACCGAGGGGAAGCTCGACCCGGTCGTCGGTCGCCAGACCGAGATCGAGCGGCTGATGCAGATCCTGTCGCGCCGCACCAAGAACAACCCGGTGCTGGTGGGCGAGCCGGGCGTCGGCAAGACCGCCGTCGTCGAGGGCCTCGCGCAGCGCATCACGAACGCCGACGTGCCGGAGCTGCTGAAGAACAAGCAGATCTACACGCTCGACCTCGCGGCCCTGGTCGCGGGCTCGAAGTACCGCGGCGAGTTCGAGGAGCGCCTGAAGAAGGTGATCGATGAGATCGTCGAGGCGGAGGGCTCAGTGATCTTGTTCATCGACGAGCTGCACACGCTCGTCGGCGCCGGTGGCGCGGAGGGGGCGATGGACGCCGGCAACATGCTCAAGCCTGCGCTCGCGCGCGGCGAGCTGCACGTGATCGGCGCGACGACGCTCGACGAGTACCGCAAGGACGTCGAGGGCGATCCTGCACTCGAACGCCGGTTCCAGCCGGTGCTCGTGCGTGAGCCGACGGTGGACGAGACGATCGAGATCCTGCACGGGCTGAAGGACCGCTACGAGGCGTTCCATCGCGTGCGCATCTCCGACGAGGCGATCCTCGCCGCCGCCGAGCTCTCCGACCGCTACGTCCGCGACCGCTTCCTGCCGGACAAGGCGATCGACCTGATCGACCAGGCGAGCGCTCGCGTGCGCCTCCGCACGAGAACGAAGGACGACGATACGCGCAGCCTCGAGGAGGATCTGCGCCGGCTCGCGCGCGAGCGCGACCAGGCGACCTCCGCGGAGGACTACGACCGCGCGCAGTCGGTCAAGGAGCAGATCGACAGCCGGAGGACCGAGCTGGACGAGCGGCGCAAAGGCCGCCAGCGTGCCCCGGAGGTGACGGCCGAGGACATCGCGGAGGTCGTCTCGCGCGCCACCGGCATCCCCGTGTCGCAGCTGACGAGCGAGGAGCGGGAGCGCCTCCTGAAGCTCGAGGAGGAGCTGCACGCGCGCGTCGTCGGACAGGAAGAGGCCGTGCGGGCGATCGCGGAGGCGGTGCGCCGCTCGCGCGCCGGGCTCGGCGACCCGAACCGGCCGGTCGGCAGCTTCCTG
>DASYGK010000125.1:0-2286 GCA_035999905.1 Gaiellaceae bacterium
GGGCTGCTCATCACGTCGATCGTCAGCGGCCGGCTGATCAGCAGATGGGGGCGGTACAAGCCGTTCCCCGTCGCCGGCACCGCGGTGATGACGGTCGGCATGGTCTTACTGTCGCGGCTCGACCTGCACTCGACGACGACGTACACGTCACTCGCGATGGTCGTGCTCGGCCTCGGCCTCGGCATGGTGATGCAGGTGCTCGTCCTCGCGGTGCAGAACGCCGTCGACTATCGGAACATGGGCGTCGCGACCGCAGGCTCGCTGCTCTTCCGGCAGGTCGGCGGCTCGATCGGCATCGCTGCGTTCGGCGCGATCTTCTCGAACCGGCTCCACGGCGAGCTCGCGTCTCGCCTGCCGCCGGGCGTGCATCCACCGAAGACGGTGAGCCCTGCAATCATTCGCGCGCTCCCGCCGCGGGCGCATGAGGCGTACGTCCATGCGGTCGCCGCCGCGCTCCATCCGGTTTTCGTCGTCGCGTCGGTGATTGCCGGCGTCTCCTTTCTCTTGACGTTCCTCCTGCGAGAGATGCCGCTGCGGAGCTCGACGCGGCCGCTCAGCGGGGAGGATCTCGAAGGGGTCGCAGCGGCGGACGGCATCCAGTCGGTTTGAGCGACCCCGTCGAGACCGTCCAGCTCGAAGATCGCGCGGACTGGCGCGACTGGCTCGAGAGGAATCACGAGACGGCGGTCGCGGTGTGGCTCGTCACCTGGAAGAAGCCGACGGGGAAGCCGCGCATCGACTACGACGCCGCCGTCGAGGAGGCGCTCTGCTTCGGCTGGGTCGACAGCAAGTCGCGCGCGGTCGACGAGGAGCGCACGTCGATCTACTTCACGCCGCGCAAGCGGAAGAGCGCGTGGTCAGACTCGAACGTCGCCCGCGTCGAGAAGCTCGAGGCTGCACGCCTCATGCGGCCCGCGGGACGGCGCGTCGTGGCGGAGGCGAAGCGCGCCGGAACGTGGCCGGCATAGACGAAAAGCACGATTTCGGCGCTCCGGGCAGACTGGTACGCGGTTCGGCTGCAATCGCTGCTACCCTGATGTCACGGACGGCAATGGGTCGTCCCGTGAGATTTCAGCTCTCGTTCCTCCTTAGGCGGTTTCGAGCAGTGTGATCTCGAACCGCAGGAACTCAAAAGGAGTCGAACACCCACATGCAGCATTCCTTCAACGCGCTCGGCGTGAGCGCGGCCGTTGAGCAAGCGCTCGCGGCGCTCGACATCGTCGAGCCGTTTCGTATTCAGTCTCTCGTTTTGCCCGATGCGCTCGCCGGACGTGACGTCCTTGCAAAGGCGCCGACCGGATCGGGCAAGACACTCGCTTTCGGCATCCCGCTCGTCGAGCGGGTCGCCCGGGACGGCAAGACCCCCGAGGCGCTCGTCCTCGTACCCACCCGTGAGCTCGCGCTCCAGGTGGCCGACGCGATCCAGACCTTCGCCACGGCGAAGAGCATCCGGGTCGGCGTCGCGTACGGTGGCGCGCCCGTCGGGTCGCAGGCGAAGCGCCTCAAGGGCGCACACATCGTCGTCGCGACCCCGGGACGCCTTCACGACCTCGTCGAGCGGAAGATGATCTCGCTCGACGGCATCAAGATCCTCGTCCTCGACGAGGCGGACCGCATGCTCGACATGGGCTTCAAGCCTCAGGTCGAGCGAATCGTCCGCCGGATCCCGAAGGACCGCCAGACGATGCTCTTCTCCGCGACGCTCGACGGCGAGGTCGGTGAGCTCGCGCACGCATACACGCGCGATCCGCAGACCTTCGAGTCGCGCCGCGAGATCGAGAACGACGACGGCGTGATCGAGCACGATTTCGTCGCCGTGACCCACGACGGCAAGATCGACACGCTCATCGAGCTGCTCGGCTCCGAAGACGGGCTCTCGCTCGTCTTCGTGCGCACGAAGCGCGGCGCCGACCGGCTCGCGCAGAAGCTCGCGCGGCGCGGCGTCGACGTCGTCGCCATGCACGGCGACATGGGCCAGTCACAGCGCGAACGCGCGCTCGAGCGGTTCCGCTCGGGACGCGCGACGACGCTCATCGCCACAGACGTGGCCGCACGCGGCCTCGACCTGGAGGCGATCGGCCATGTGATCAATTTCGACCCGCCCGAGGACGACAAGGGCTACGTGCACCGCGTCGGAAGGACCGGCCGTGCCGGTCGCTCCGGCCGCGGCTCGACGCTCGTCCTGCCGGATCAGCAGAGCGACGTGAGTCGCGTTGCTGCCCGCCTCGGGCACAAAGAACAATTTGAGAGTACGGGAATGAGTAGTGCCCGTCCGAAGCTCGTGTA
>DASYGK010000132.1:0-2582 GCA_035999905.1 Gaiellaceae bacterium
GCGAGCCCGGTCGGCACGTGCCGCTCGGCGATGAACAGGAGGCCGTTCGCGCACGGGAGGAGCGTCCCGACGAGCGCGCACGACGCGAGCTCGACGCGCGTGACCCTCAGGACGCGACGCCCACGCCGCCACGCGGTGAAGCCGGTCATCAGCAGCCCGGCCGCGACGAACCGCGTCCCGACGGCGAAGAGCGGCGGGATCGTCTCCCCGGCGAGCTCGATGCCGAGGTAGGTGGAGCCCCAGATGATGTAGACCGTCCAGAGGGCGACCCAGACGCGCGCGCGGTGGCTCATTCGCCGAACACTGCCCGGTCCGGCGCAGGCTGCGGAAGGGCGACGTCGAAGGAGTGGGGATGGACGCACACGCGGCCGCCGAGCGCTTCCTCGCCTCGCCCGCCCTCTCCGAGGGCACGAGGCGCGCGTACAGCTTCGACGTGAACGAGTTCTGCGGATGGCTCGACGCGCGCGGGACCGCACTCGACGACGTCGACGTGCGCGCGTTCGTCGAGTACGCGTCACAGCTCGGCGCCGCACGTCCGGGCCGCCGCCCCGGCCGCCTCGCGCCGGCGACGATCGCCCGCAAGCTCGCGGCCGTCCGCGCGTTCCTCCGGCACGCGCTCGGGCCTGCGCGGGTGCCCGACGCGCGCGTCGCACCGAGGCGCGGCCGCAGGCTCCCCGAGGCGACGCGCGGCGCCGACCTCGAGCGCGAGCTGACGGCGCTCGAGGGCGACGGGCCGATCCCGCTGCGCAACCGCGCGCTCGTCGAGCTCGTGTACTCCGCGGGCCTCCGCAGCGCCGAGGCGGTCGGGCTCGACCTCGGCGACGTCGACTTCGAGCAGGAGCACGTGCACATCCGGAACGGCAAGGGCGGCAAGGAACGGGTCGTGCCGCTCGGCGAGCAGGCGGCGTACTGGGTCGGCCGCTATCTCCGCGACGCGCGTCCGGAGCTCGCACGCGGGGCGAACGACGCCCTCTTCCTCTCCACGCGCGGGCGCAGGCTCGACACGAGCACCCTGCGCCGGCTCGCCCCGCATCCGCACCGGCTCCGTCACGCGTTCGCGACGCACCTGCTCGAGGGCGGCGCCGACCTGCGCACGATCCAGGAGCTGCTCGGCCATGCGTCGCTCTCGACGACACAGGTCTACTCGCACGTCGACGCAAAGCGGCTGCGTCGCGTCTACGACTCGGCCCACCCGAGGTCATGATCGGCGTCACGGACGAGGTCGAGGGCTTTCTCGCGCTCGCGACGGCGCGGCTCGCGCCGAAGACCGTCGAGGCGTACCGGCGCGACCTCACGGACTTCGCCCGCTGGCTCGACGCGCCGCCCGGCACCGCGACGCCCGACCAGCTTGCGTCGTACGTCGCGTTCATGCGCGCCGCCGGCCTCGCGGCGACGACGATCGCGCGCCGCGTGGCCGCGCTCCGCTCGTTCTACCGCCACCAGGTGCTGCTCGGCGCACGTGGAGACAACCCGGCCGCGGAGCTCGAGCTGCCGAAGCGCCGCCGCACCCTGCCGCGCACGCTGTCGCCCGGCGAGGCCGAGCGCCTGATCGAGGCCGCAGCCGGGACGACACCGCGCTCGCTCCGAGACCGTGCGCTCGTCGAGCTCCTCTACGGCGCCGGGCTGCGCGTGAGCGAGGCGGTCGGTCTCGACAAGGCCGGCGTCGACCTCGAGCAGCGCATCGTCCGCTGCACGGGGAAGGGCTCGAAGGAGCGGGTCGTCCCCGTCGGCCGGGAGGCCGTCGAGGCGCTGCGCCGCTACCTGTCGCGCGGACGGCCGTACCTCGACAAGCGGCACCGCCCGGAGCTCTTCCTCAACGCGCAGGGCGGAGCGCTGACCCGTTCTGGCGCGTTCCTCATCCTGCGGCGCGTCGCCGACAAGGCCGGGCTCGAACCGGGACGGGTGCACCCCCACCTCCTGCGGCACTCCTTCGCCACGCACCTGCTGGAGGGCGGCGCAGACCTCCGCTCGGTGCAGGAGATGCTCGGCCACGCCGATCTGGCGACGACCGAGCTCTACACCCACGTATCCGATCGGCGGCGTCGCGAGTTGTACTTCCAGGCGCATCCACATGCGCGGAAGAGATCCTGATCCACCGCAACTCGCAGAGGTACCCAATGAAGCTCGACCCCCACGTTCTGACGCTTGCGATCGCGACGCTCGCCGCGGGCTGGCTGATGGCCCTCGCTGGCCTGCAGAAGAGCGCGCTCGAGTGGCGCCGCCACAAGCGCGTGTGCCCGTCGTGCGGCCGCGAGATCCGCGCCCGGGTCTGCACGGGCTGCGCCTCCTAGCGCTGCTTCGGCTGCGGCTTCGGCTTGCGCTTCAGCGTCTGCGCGACCTTCGCGGCCGCCTGACGGAGCTCCGGCTCCGCCTCGTCGTCCGCGGCGAGGCCTTCGAGCAGGACGATCGTCTCGCGTTGCGGCGAGCCGTTGCGCAGGCAGACGATCGCGAGCCTGCGCACCGCGGCGTTGCCGTCCACCGCGGCGAGGTTGTGCAGAAGCGCGCGAACGCCGTTGACGGTGCTCGGATGATCGCGGGAGAGCAGTTCGAGCGACAGGAGCGCGGAGCCTCGCGCGGCCGGG
>DASYGK010000050.1:0-10110 GCA_035999905.1 Gaiellaceae bacterium
CGCGCCCAGAACCACCTCGTGGCGCTCCGCCTCTCCGCCCAGCTCACGCTGGCTGCGCGGGAGCACACCCAGCAGATGGCGGCGGACGGCTACTTCGCGCACGAGTCGGCGGACGGCTCCGCGTTCTGGAAGCGGATCCAGCGCTTCTACACGTCGAGCCCGTGGCGGTACTGGTCGGTCGGCGAGAACCTGCTCTGGTCGTCGCCCGACGTCGACGCCTCGAGTGCCCTGACCATGTGGCTCAACAGCCCCGAGCACCGCGCGAACCTCCTCACCGCCCGCTGGCGCGAGATCGGCGTGAGCGCGCTCCACGTCCCTGCCGCGCCCGGGACGTACCACGGGTTGGACGTCACGATCGTGACGACCGACTTCGGCGTCCGGCAGTAGCCGGCGCGGTCGCGCCACGCGCCCGGGAGGATTCGAACCTCCGACCCGCGGATTAGAAGTCCGCCGCTCTGTCCCCTGAGCTACGGGCGCATGCGGCAAGGGTACCGCCGCAACCGAACGGACCCCGGCGCCGTTTTACCCTCGGAACCGATCGAACGGAGGTCAATCGATGACGAAGCAGACGCTCAAGGGGAAGAAGGTCGCGATTCTCTCCGCCGACATGTTCGAACGCGTCGAGCTCGAGGAGCCGCGGAAGGCGCTCGAGGAGGCCGGCGCGACCATCGAGGTCGTCTCGATCCACGACGGAGAGATCAGGGGCTTCGACCACTTCGACCCGGCGACGACCGTGAAGGTCGACAGGACCGTCGAAGAGGTCTCCGCCGACGACTACGACGCGCTGTTCATCCCCGGCGGCGTCGGCAACCCGGACCAGCTACGCGGCGACGAGAACGCGGTCGCCCTCGTCCGGGAGATCGCGGCGGCCGGCAAGCCGATGGCCGTCATCTGCCACGGCCCGTGGCTCCTCGTCGAGGCGGGCCTCGCACGTGGTCGCACGCTCACCTCGTGGCCGACCCTGCGCACGGACATCGTCAACGCGGGCGGCGAGTGGGTCGACGACCAGGTTGTCGTCAGCGAGGGGATCGTCACCAGCCGCAAGCCGGACGATATCCCGGCGTTCAACGCGAAGATGATCGAGGAGTTCGCCGAGGGCGTGCACGCGAGGCCTCCGGTCGGCTGACTGGATCCGGCATCGCGCTCCGCTACCCTGTACCGGCTTCGTGGTGGCGGTAGCTCAGTTGGTAGAGCCCCGGGTTGTGGTCCCGGTGGTCGCGGGTTCGAGTCCCGTTCGCCACCCTCGTGTCGAGCGTCCCGGCCGATAGGCTCCGGGAATGCCCAACGCTCTCGAACGACTCAAGTCACGGCTCACCGACGTCAACGCGCTCGACGCGGTCTCGGGCCTCCTGGTCTGGGACCAGCGAACGATCATGCCGCCCGCCGGCGGCAGCCACCGCGGCGACCACATCGCGCGGCTGCAGCGGATGTCGCACGAGCTCTTCACCGACCCGGAGACGGGCCGCCTCCTCGACGAGCTCCGCTCGGTCGAGGACTCGCTCGACCCGGACTCCGACGACGCGGCGACGATCCGCGTCGCGCGCCGCGACTACGAGAAGGCGGTGCGCGTCCCGTCCGAGCTCCGTGCGGAGATGGCGCGCGCGTCGGCCGACTCGGTGCCGACGTGGATCGAGGCGAAGGCGACCTCGAACTACGACCTGTTCCTGCCGGTGCTCGAGCGCAACATCGAGCTGCGCATGCGTTACATCGCCTGCTTCGAGGCGAGCGGCGAGCCGTACGACATCCTGCTCGACGACTTCGAGCCCGAGATGAAGTCCGCGGAGGTGACGCGCATCTTCGCGGAGATCCGCGACGAGCTCGTCCCGCTGATCGCGAGCCTGCGCGACCGCGAAGTCGACGACTCGTTCCTCACCGGCGACTACCCGATCGACGCGCAGATCGCGCTCGACCACGAGGTGATCGATCTCTTCGGTCATCGCCCCGGCACATGGCGCCTCGACCAGACCGAGCACCCGTTCGCGAGCGGCGCCGGCATCGACGACATCCGCATCACGACGCACTACTACCCGGACGCGCCGAAATCGCTCTTCTCGACGATGCACGAGTACGGGCACGGGCTCTACCAGCACCAGCTCCCGCGCGAGATCGCGCACCTGCCGATCGGCCAGGCGGCGTCGCTCGGCATCCACGAGTCCCAGAGCCGGCTCTGGGAGAACCTCGTCGGCCGCAGCCTCCCCTTCTGGCGCTTCTTCTATCCGCGCGTGCAGGCGACGTTCCCCGACGCGCTGAAGGGCGTCGACCTCGACCGCTTCCTCGCAGGGATCAACAAGGCCGAGCCGTCGCTGATCCGCATCGAGGCGGACGAGGTGACCTACGGCATGCACGTGATCCTGCGCTTCGAGCTCGAGCAGGACATCGTCAACGGCCGCGTCGCGCTGCGCGACCTGCCCGAGCGCTGGGCGGAGAAGATGCACGAGTACCTCGGCATCGAGGTGCCCGACCACGCACACGGCGTGCTGCAGGACGTGCACTGGGGCGCGGGGCTGATCGGCTACTTCTCGACGTACCTCCTCGGCACCGTGATGTCGGTGCAGATCTGGGAGAAGGCGGTCGAGGACATGCCGGACCTCGAGGATCAGATCGAGCGCGGCGAGTTCACGGCGCTGCGCGAGTGGCTCGGCGCGAACGTCCACTCCCACGCGCGGAAGCTGCCGCCGCAGGAGGTGCTGCGCCGCGCCACCGGCTCGACGATCGACGCGAAGCCGTACCTCGCGTATCTCGCGAAGAAGTACGGGGCGGCCGTCGCCGCCTGATTCCCGTCCCGGCTGCGGGCGCCGGGCGGCGGTACGCTTCCGCTGCCCGGCCCCGTAGCTCAGCGGATAGAGCGGCAGCCTTCGAAGCTGCGCGCGGTGGTTCGATTCCACCCGGGGCCACTCTGCGATGATCCGCGCATGAAGCTCGATCTCACACCCGACGAACTGCTCTCGACGACGCGCGCGGTTCGCAAGCGGCTCGACCTCACGAGGCCGGTCGAGCGCGAGGTGCTCGAGGAGTGCCTGCAGCTCGCCCAGCAGGCGCCGACGGCGAGCTACTCGCAGAACTGGCACTTCGTCGTCGTCACCGACGCGGCCAAGCGCGCTGCGATCGGCGAGATCTGGCGCAAGGTCGCGTATCCCTATCTCGAGCGCGGCGGCGGCCCGCGCGAGGGGCAGATGTCGCGCATCGGCGACGCCGTCGTGCATCTCGCCGAGCACATCCACGAGGTGCCCGTGCACGTGATCCCGTGCGTGCAGGGCCGCTACGAGGGCAAGTCGAACCCGCTCGTCGCGTCGATGTTCGGCTCGATCATCCCTGCGGCGTGGAGCTTCATGCTCGCCGCGCGGTCACGTGGGCTCGGCACGGTCTGGACGACCTTCCACCTCATGCACGAGCAGGAGGTCGCCGAGATCCTCGGCATCCCCTACGACGAGGTGACGCAGGTCGCGCTCATCCCCGTCGCGTACACGCTCGGGACGGACTTCAAGCCGGGCACGCGCAAGCCGCTCGACTCGATGGTCCACTGGGACGCCTGGTAGGCGCCCCGGCGCCGCAGGATCTCCGTAACCGGTTTGCGGTGTTCCCCCGACGAGATCTGCGGTCTTTCGGGGCTATCAGCGGGCCGGTCTGGTCCTAGAGTCGGTCTACCGCCGACAAGGAGATTCCCGATGCCCCGCACTGCCCGAAGCCAGGATTCGTTCGCGCTCGTTGCCGTCACCGTCGTGCTGCTCGGCATCCTCGTCGGCGTGCTCGGCCTCGTGGCCGTGCTGATGTGGGCGGACGCGCGCGACGCGCGCAGCACGGCGCGGAACGCAACGCCCGCGGCCGGAATGGCGATGGGCTCGGGCTCGGACTCGACGTCGCTCGGCGCGCTCACGAGCTACGCGGGCGCGGCGCCGGCCGACGCGGCCGCGATCGCGAAGGCGCACGTTGCGTACCCCGCGGCTCTGCCGCCCGCGCCGAGCGGGCCGGTCGCGAACGTGCACCTCGTGCTCAAGGACGTCACGATCGAGATCGCGCCCGGCGTGAAGTACGCCGCGTGGGCCTGGGCCGGCGGCGCGCCCGGACCGATCATCCACGTCCGTCAGGGCCAGCTCGTTCACGTGACGCTGACGAACGACGGCGCGATCCCGCACTCGGTGGACTTCCACGCCGCGCGCGTCGCGCCGAACATGGACTTCGTCGACGTCTTCCCGGGCAAGTCGATCAGCTACACGTTCCGGGCGAACGATCCCGGCGTCTTCATGTACCACTGCGGGACGAAACCGGTGCTGATGCACATCGCGAACGGGATGTACGGCGCGATCGTCGTCGAGCCGCGCAACCTGCCGCACGCGGACGAGAACTACGTGCTCGTTGCCAGCGAGTGGTACCTCGACTCCGACGGGCTCTCGAAGCCCGCCACGTTCAACATGGCAAAGGCGCACGCGCGCACGCCCGACTGGATGACCTTCAACGGGTACTCCGGCCAGTACGTCGCGCACCCGCTGACCGCGAAGCCCGGCGACCTCGTGCGCTTCTGGGTCGTCGACGCAGGGCCGTCGCTCGACACCGACTTCCACATCGTCGGCACGATCCTGAACACGGCGTATCCCTTCGGAGACATGCATCCTGCCGACGCGCTCCACAACGTGCAGACCGTCACCGTGCCCGCCGGCGGCGGCGGCGTCTTCGACGTCAAGATCGACACGCCCGGCCTCTATCCCTTCGTGTCGCACGCCTTCGCGGCGGTCGACCAGGGCCAGGTCGGCCTCCTCAACGTCGGGAACGTCTCAGGGACGATGAGCCACTAGGCGCCGGGCGAGAGATAGCGCCCGAACCACTCGAGGATCGCCTCGAACCGCATGACGCGGTGGAGCGGCGAGCCGCTGCGCGAGAGCTCGTGGCTCTCGGCCGGAAAGCGCAGCATCTCGACCTCTTTCCCGAGCAGGCGCAGCGCGGTGAAGAGGTACTCGCCCTGCTCGATGTTGCAGCGGAGGTCCTGCTCGCTGTGCAGCACGAGCACCGGCGTCTCCATCTGCTGTGCGTACGTCGCCGGCGACCGCTCGATGTAGGCGGCCGCGTTGTCCCACAACGGGCCGCCGAACTGCTTCTCGAAGATCCAGAAGACGTCGCTCGAGCCGAACATGCTCACGAGGCTGTTCACCGCGCGCTCCGACACCGCGGCTTTGAAGCGGTTCGTGTGGCCGATGATCCACGACGTCATGTAGCCGCCGTACGAGCCGCCGATCACGCCGAGCCGGTCGGGATCGACGAAGTCGAACCGCTCGAGGGCCGTGTCGACGACCGCCATCACGTCCTCGTAGTCGCGCGTGCCCCAGCCGGGGCCTGCGCCGTTGACCGGGCCGCGGATCGCGCGGCCGTGCTCCTCCGAGTAGCCGGACCCGCCGCGCGGGTTCGCGTAGAGGACGACGTAGCCGCCGCCGGAGTACACCTGGAACTCGTCGAAGAGCGCCGTCGTGTACTGGCTGAACGGCCCGCCGTGGATGTTGAGCAGCGTCGGGTAGCGCTTGCCCGGCGTGAAGCCGGCCGGGCGTACGACCCACGCGTCGACCTCGTAGCCGTCCTGCGACACCGCGGTGAACCGCTCGGGCTCGACGATCTCGCGGCCCGACGTGAACGCGGCGCCGACCTCGGTGAGGCGGCGGCCGTCGGCGGCGTAGAGCTCGCGCAGCGTCGCTCCCGTCGCCGCGACGTAGACGAACGTGCCGTCGCGCACGTCGCAGCCGGTCACGACCTGCTCTCCGCCGACGAGGAGCTCCGGCGGGGAGGAGCCGTCGGCGGCGACGGCGTACAGGTGCACGTTGCCGCCGTCCTCGACGGTGAACAGGACGCGGTCGCCGTCCCACATCGGCTCGCGCGTATCGGGGTACGGCGCGCACTGCCGGTCGAGCGACGTCGTGAGCAGCGCCGCACCCGAGCCGTCGGCGTTCATCACGGCGATCTGGCTGTGGCGCGGCTCGGTGCCGTCCTCCACCGTGTACTGGTACGCGAGGCGCGTGCCGTCCGGCGAGAACGACGGGGCGTCGTACGAGCCGTCGTCGCCGGTGAGCGCCGTCGGCTCGCCGCCGGCGGCGTCGACCGAGTAGAGGCGGCTGATCAACTCGACGTCCCACGTGTCGCCGCGCAGCGCCGGGAAGACGAGCCGCTTCCCGTCGGGCGTCCACACGGGTGCGCCGTCCTCGTTCGCGCCCGCCGTCAGCCGGCGCGGCTCGCCGCCGTCGACGTCGACGACAAAGATGTGCTTGCGCCGGTCGCCCGTCCACCCGACGCTGTCGAGCTTGAAGAAGATGCGCGTGAAGCGTCGCGGCTTGCGCTTCTTGTCGTCCTCCTCGTCGTACGCCTCGTCGCGGTCGCGCGCGGTGAACGCGATGCGGGTCGAGTCGGGCGACCACGCGAGGTCGCCGGCGCTCTCCTTCAGGTCGGTGAGCTTGCGCGCCTCGCCGCCCTCGGCGGGGATCACGTAGATCTGCGCCTGCTCCTTTTCACCGCCGCGGTTCGACGTGAACGCGATGAAGCGGCCGTCGGGCGACCACCGGGGCGAGCCGTCGCGGCGCTCGCCGGAGGTGAACGGGCGGGCGTCCGAGCCGTCGCTCCGCGCGACCCAGATCGTGCCGCGGTACTCGTTCGCGTCCCGGTCGATCGACGACACGACGTACGCGACGCGCGACCCGTCGGGTGAGAGCCGCGGGTCGCCGACGCCGGTCAGCGCATAGACGTCCTCGGGCTGCATCCCGGCCACGAGGCGGGACTATAGATCGGGGACCGTCCGAGCCGTACGGCTCGGGTTCCCGGGACAGGTCCGATTCATTGGGGTCAGGCCCCGGGGCAGGGCCGATGCCGGCGGGTCAACTGCGGGCGAGTCCGTAGGCGACGGCGAGCGCCGCACCGACGAGCGAGCCGAGGGTGAGGACGACGAGGAGCGCGAGCGGCACGCCTGCGTTCTGCCGCGCCGGCCGCCGGAGGAAACACGATGCGGGCGAGAGGACTCGAACCTCCAAGGGCTTGCACCCAACGGGACCTAAACCCGTCGCGTCTACCAGTTCCGCCACACCCGCGGGACACCCGCAGTCTACGGCGCTACCGGCGGGCGGAGACCCGCTGCGCCGCGAGATACGCGACCGCTCCGGCCATCCCGAGCCAGATCAGGAGGACGACCGCGATCAGTGAAAACGTCCAGACGCTCATAGGAAGGGAAGACGTCATTCGCCACGGGTTTCTTGCTCCCTTCCACCCGAACGGGTGAGCCGCTCGATCTGCCCGGCGGCACGCTCGAGCGCGGCGGCGTCGAAGAGGTACGGCGTCGCGTTCGGGATCGCATGCTCGGGACCGTCGAGGTCGGACGAGCCGGCCGCGCCGTTGAGCGCGTAGCGCACCGCGATCTCGTGGCAGACGACGAGGATCGCCTCCTCGGGACGCGCGAGCAGCCCGCGCAAGCCGCGCGCGTACCGGCGCCCCGCGTCGTCGAGGCTCTCGCCGCCCGGGAACGGCTCGCTCCGCGGATGCCCGCGCTTCCACGCGCGGTACGCCTCGATCGTCTCGCCCTCGAGCTCGCCGACGTCGATGTCGTCGAGGAGCGGCTCCTCGAGGCGCGGCACGTCGCTGCCGGCGAGGAGCACGTCCGCCGTCTCGCGCGTCCGCATGAAGCGCGTGTGCACGCACAGCCCGAACGCGACCTCCGAGAGCTGGTGGGCGACCCGCGCGGCCTCCTCGCGGCCCTGCTCCGTGATGTGCACCGGCACGGCCGGATCGCCGTTCACGCGCCCCTCGACGTTGAGCGTCGAGTGCGCGTGACGGGTGAGCACGAACAGGCGCAACGGCCCGAGACTAGCGGCCGCCTCCGGCCCACGCCGTAGGGGGTCTGCTTGAATGGCCAGGTGCAGACCCAGGTCGAGGAGCTCCCCGAGAACCGCGTGCGGCTGACCGTCCAGGTGCCGTCGCACGACGTCCACCACGCGGTCGAGCACGCCGCCACCGACCTTGCGCAGAGTGTCAAGATCCCCGGCTTCCGCAAGGGGAAGGTGCCGCGCCAGGTACTGCTCCAGCGCGTCGGCCGCGACCGCCTGATGGCCGAGGCGATCGACAGCCACATCGCCGGCTGGTTCTGGAACGCGGCCGCCCGCTCGCGCCTGCGGCCGGTCGAGCAGCCCGACTACGACTTCGAGCTCCCCGCGACCGACGACCAGGACTGGGAGTTCAGCGCCACCGTCGCCGTGCAGGCGAAGCCCGAGGTCGCCGACTGGAGCACGCTCGAGGTCGGCGCGACCCGGCCCGAGGTGCCGCAGGAGCTCGTCGAGCAGGAGCTCGACGCGCTGCGCGCCACGGTCGCCGAGCTCGTCCCGGTCGAGGGCCGCCCCGTCGGCCCGGAGGACACTGTGATCGTCGACCTCTCGTCGCCGAACGGCGAGACGCGCCGCGACTACGTCGTCGAGCTCGGCCGCGGCTCCGTCGTCGAGGAGATCGAGCAGGGCATCCCTGGGCTCAGCGCGGGGGAGACGAAGGAGATCCCGTTCGAGCTCTCCGACGGCGCCCAGCAGTCGGTGACGGTCACCGTCAAGGAGATCAAGGAGAAGGTGCTCCCCGAGGTCGACGACGAGCTCGCGCGCGCCGCGACCGAGTTCGAGACGCTCGCCGAGCTGAAGGCCGACATCGAGCAGCGCCTGCTCGGCCAGATCGAGGTGGAGGTCGAGGCGCAGTTCCGCGCCGACGTCGCCGACGCGCTCGTCGGCGCGTCGAAGGTCGACGCATCGGGCCCGCTCGTCGAGGCGCGCACGCGCGAGCTGCTGCGCGGCCTCGCGCGCCAGGTCGAGGCGCGCGGCGTCCCGCTCGACACGTACCTGCAGATGACGGGCCAGTCGCCCGACGACCTGCTCGCCCGCCTCCACGAGGAGGCGTCGCGGTCGGTCGCGCGCGAGCTCGTGCTCGAGGCCGCCGCCGACAAGCTCGGCATCGACGTCCCCGACGAGGAGATCGAGGCGCTCGTCCGCGAGCAGGCCGAGGCGGTCGGAGACGACCCCGACGAGACGCTGCTCCGCCTCCGCGAGAGCGGCCGGATCGAGACGCTGCGCGACGACGTCCGCCTGCGGAACGCCCTCGACCGAGTAGCGTCCGAGGTGAAGCGGATCCCCAAGGAGCTCGCTGCCGCGCGCGACGCGCTCTGGACTCCCGAAAAGGAAAAGCAGCAGACCGACGCGAAACTCTGGACCCCCGGCAGTTAGGAGCCACATGAACACCCCGTCGAACCTCATCATCCCGTCCGTCATCGAACAGACCTCGCGGGGCGAGAGGTTCTTCGACATCTACTCGCGGCTTCTGAACGAGCGGATCATCTTCCTCGGCACGCCGATCGACGACAACGTCGCGAACCTCGTCGTCGCCCAGATGATCCATCTCGAGTCCGAGGATCCGGACAAGGACATCCAGCTGTACATCAACTCGCCGGGTGGGTCGGTGTACGCCGGGCTCGCGATCTACGACACGATGCAGTTCATCCGGCCGGACGTCGCGACGACGTGCGTCGGTATCGCGATGTCGATGGGCGCGCTCCTCCTCGCTTCCGGAAAAGAGGGAAAGCGCACCGCGCTGCCGAACTCGAAGATCCTCATCCATCAGGTGTCGGGCGGGTTCCAGGGGCAGGGCACGGACATCGAGATCCAGGCCCGCGAGACGATCAATCTCAAGCGCCGCCTGGAGGAGATCATCGCCCTCCACACGAACCAGCCCCTGGACAAGATCGGCAAGGACATGGAACGCGACTACTACATGACCTCCGAAGAGGCCCACGCCTACGGAATCGTCGACAACGTCGTCGCCCACCGGTAGACGAAACGGGTTTTAAGGGGTACAAGGAGACAGGGTGGCCAGGGCCAGCGAAGGAAACGAGCAGCTTCTCTGCAGCTTCTGCGGGAAGAGCCAGCGACAGGTGAAAAAGCTGATCGCCGGCCCCGGCGTGTACATCTGCGACGAGTGCATCGATCTCTGCAACGAGATCATCGACGAGGAGCTCACGACTCCCACCCAGCTCGATCTCGACAACCTCCCTCGTCCGAGGGACATCTATACGGTGCTGAACGACTACGTCGTCTCGCAGGAAGAGGCGAAGCGGACGCTGTC
>DASYGK010000057.1:0-27011 GCA_035999905.1 Gaiellaceae bacterium
AATCACCGCGAACACGATGGTCGCTCCGACGCCGGCGACCAGCGTGTAGCGGGTCGACCGGAGCGACCGGAACTTCGTCCATTCGGAGCGCACGACCCGCGCCTGCGTGACCGGACCCACGTGGAACGAACCGACGGCTGAGAGCGCGGCTGTGGACATCGCCCGGTCCAGGGTAACCCGCGTGGTCGAGCTCCACGCCGGCGGGAGTTATGAGTTACCTGAGAGTTCGCGGCGCGGCCCGTACGAGAGGAAGTGCCCCCAACGGGATTCGAACCCGTGCGACGGCCTTGAAAGGGCCGCGACCTGGACCGCTAGTCGATGGGGGCGCGGCAGCCCAGGATACCGGCGCGTTCTACAGGTACATGATCCAGCGGGCCGTCGATCCGCACGCGCAATCCTTGTGCTTCGACGAGCAGCGCCGGCAGTCCCAGTGCTCCCACCAGATCCACTTGAGGTGGTTCACCTCGAGGATGAGGAGGGCGAGGATCCAGATGAGCGTCTCGGTCCGGGACACGATGTCCACGGTATCGGCGTTCATCCCGGCGGGGCAATGGGCCGTGCGACCCAAACCGCGTGGCCGCCGGTCCTAGAGAGAGCGAAAGAGGCCGGCCCCCGAAGGGACCGGCCTCGGTCACCTGGCTACAGCCGCGCGCCGCGGCGGCCGAGCCCGCCGGTGAAGAGGCTGATCACCCAGATCAGCGCGATCACGGCGGCGACGATGAAGAGCCAGTGAACGACGAACCCGGCACCGAATGCGAGCAGCGCCAGGATGGCAAGTGCAACGAGTAGCAACATGGATTGAGTTCGCCTCCTTCTCCGCCCCGAGGGGGGATTGATCGAGGAGACAACGGTCGAACGGCCCGGAAGGTTACGCAGTGACCGGCGCGAGCACGAACACGAGGTCGCCCTGCGGCGCCTGCGCGACGCCGAAGCTGTAGAGCCTCGGGCCCGTCGTCGTGTCGATCGTCCGCACCTCGCGCGCCGGGATCGCCTTCGGCAGCGGCACCTTCGCACCGAGCGTCTGCAGGAGCGGCTGCTTCAGTTCCGGGTTCAGGTCGCTCCGGCGGAGGTAGACGACGTACTTCGCCTGCTTGCCGAGCTGCGGCGGCATGAACGCGATCACGTTCTGGATCCCGCCCGCGTACTTGAACGTGTAGAGCGCCAGCTCGAGGATCTCGCGCCGCACGAGCCGTCCGCGTTCGACCGACGGTGTTCCCGTCGCGATCGCGCACGACGTGCCGAGCCCGCACAGCGAGTACATGACGCTGTTCGTCGACGACACCGGATAGATCTGATCCTGGCCACCCTTCGGGCCGCGCACCGCGATGTAGTGGACGGGGATCGTCGCGCTGCTCGGCGGCGACACGGACGGCGCCTTCGTGATCACGTCGACGAGCTGGTCGCCGTTCGGCAGGCGATACGTCTTGCCGACGTGGTCGGCGATCTCCTGCGCTGCGCCGAGGCCGCCGCCGCTCGGCTTCCACGACGACCACGCCGGAGCCGGATGGATCGAGCGCCCGGCGAAGATCACGAGACCGGCGATCGCCGCGCCGAGAATGAGCGCGAGGCCGCCGTAGATGAGCCCGAACCGGAACCGGTGGGGCGGCACCGTCGTGAGGAGCGGCCCGGCGGCCGCGGGCGGCTGCGGCGCCGAGGGAGCGGTCGTATCCGCGCCCGTCAGATCTGCGGCCACGATTCCTCCTTCGTCCAGTCGATCTCCGGCTTCTTCAGATTCTGCTGGTCGAGGAGCCGCACGAGGTCGTCACCGTACAGCTCGCCCTTGTCGATCACTGCCTGCGCGATGCGCTCGACCGCATCCTTGTTCGCGAGCACGAAGTTCTCCGCGGTGGCGTACGCCTGGCCGAGGATCTGCGCCGCGAGCATCTGCTTCGAGCGGTCCTGGAGCACCGAGGCGACCGGATCGCCGCCGAAGTCGGCGCTGCCTCGCGTGCGGTTCATCAGCTGCGTGCCGATCTCCTCGAAGCGCCGCATGATCCGCTTGCGCGTCTCCTCCTCCGTCTCGTCGGCGAACTTCACCCCGCTCAGGTCGATGCGCTGCGGGCCCATGCCCGCCGCACCGACCATCGTCGCGGCGCGCGCGGTCGCATACTGGAGATCGCCGCCGACGCCGCTCGAGGTCTCGCCGTAGAACGCGTGCTCCGCCGCCATCGCGCCGAGCACGTGCACGAGGTCGCCCATCGCCTCGCTGTGCCACTGGCTGAACCGCTCCTCTTTCTGGAACGCCTGGTGATGGCCGAGCGAGCCGCCGCGCATCTTGATCGAGAGCCGGCTCGACTCGAGGTCGGGGCGATAGATGTGCGCGGTCGTCGCGTGGCCCGCCTCGTGGATCGCGACAGCCCGCGTCTCGTGCTCGACGTAGCGCACTCCGATCGCGGTGCCCGACTCGATCGCCGTCATCGCGTCGACGAGGTGCTGCCACGTGAACGAGAGGAGGCCTTCGTGGTGCGCGTTCGTCAGCGCCATCGAGCAGATCTGCTCGATCATCGCCGGCGAGTACCCGTTCGTGATGCGCGCGATCTCGTCGCGGCGCTCGGGCGTGTCGAGGTCGCTGTCATGTGAGACGCGGTCGAGGTACAGGTCGAAGATGTCCTTGCGGTCTTCCTTCGTCGGCGTCCGGAACCAGACGTGGCGGCCCATGCGGCCCGGGCGCGTCAGCGCCGGGTCGAGCCGCTCCATCGGCACGTTCGTCGCGCCGATGAAGTAGATCTGCGCGCCGAGCGGGCGCGGCGGCGGCAGGCGGAAGCTCACCTTGCCGAACCGTCGCGGCATCACGTAGATCGCGTCGAGGAACGAGTTCACGCGGTTCGTGACGAAGCGGCGCAGGAACGGCGGGTTGTCGATGCCGTCCATCACGACGAGCAGCTGGTTCAACGCGAGCTGGCCCTGGCCGCCCATCATCCCCGGGAAGATGCCCTGGTTCACGAGGTTGCCGACGCGCGTCGCCCACGCGGGATACGGCGAACGCCGCTCGGGTGCGCGCTGCTCGAACATGCGCTCGCGCCAGGCCCGCGTCTCGACGATCAAGTCGCCGCTCGGGTTGAGCGCGCCGTACGGGCCGTACAGCGGCAGGTCGCTCTCGCCGGTCATCGGCGATCCCTGCAGCGCCTGCCGGCGCATGCCGACCGCGTCGATCTCGTCGATGAAGACGATGCACTGGCCGCCCCACTTGCGCGCGAGCTTCTTCGCCTTGCGCGCGAGGAAGCGCACGATCAGCGCGTCGATGCCGATGAACGTCTGCGCGAAGCCGGAGCCCGGGATCGAGACGAACGGCGAGTTGAACCCGGTGGCGATCGCCTTCGCGAGCATCGTTTTGCCGGTGCCCGGCGCGCCGAGGAAGAGCAGTCCGCGCTCGCGCTTGCCGCCCGCCCGCTCGAACGCCTCGCCCGACTGCCACAGTGTGACGATGCGGCGCACCTCTTCCTTCGCCTCCGCCTGGCCGCGCACGTGCTCGAGCTTCACGCCCCACTCTGCGTCGCCCGGCTCGTAGCCGCGGATCTGCGAGATGCCCATCAGCATCATCGGGCCCATGAAGATGAGGAAGTTCGCGATGAAGAGGAAGAACACGACGACGATCTGCATCCAGAACTGGCCGCTCTGCGCCAGGTGGCCCATCTTCGTGAGGATGTGCGTCGCGCTGCCCCACCACGTCACCGACGTGCCCGCCGGCGCCGTCGTCGAGCGGTAGATGAACGCGAGCGTGATCAGGCCGCCCAGGAAGATCGCGAAGCGGAAGTAGAACCGCCACGTCCAGGAGCGCCGGCGGTTGACGATGTCCTCCTCGCGCAGGCGCGCATCCTCCGTGCCGAAGAGGCTCGGCCACGGGATCAGGCGGCGGATGATCAGGTCGATCAGGCCGCGGAACGCGATCACGCAGACGGCGGTGACGAGGATCGCCTTGCCCGTCCCCATGTGGTCTTCCTTGTGGAAGAAGAAGTACGCGGCCGGGCTGGTCAGGACCGCGATCACCGTCGCGACGCGCGTGAGCCTCCGCAGCTGGGCGGCGAGCGCCACGGACTCCTCGCCCGACCGTAGTGTTCCGACCAAATCCGCAGTCGCCATGAGGCCTCGCAGTCTATCCGTCGAATTCGTACCCCCAGCTACGCCCGGATGAACTCCTTAGATTTCTCTCACGAAGACGTCGAGCGGGCCGCGCAGTATCACCGGCCCCGCTACGCGGCCGCCGCCGCGGCGTTCGCGCTGACGGTCGGGACCTACGCCGCGCTCGCGTGGAGCCCGCCGGGCCGCTCGTTGTGGCGGCTCGTCGACGGCCTCGGCTGGGGCGGCTCGGCCGCGGCGTGGGCCGCGGTCGTCGTCGCCGCCGTCGAGGTCGTGCAGCTGCCGCTCTCGTGGTGGCGCGGGCTCGCACGCGAGCGGCGCTTCGGGTTCTCGACGCAGACCACGGCCGACTGGCTGCTCGACCGGCTGAAAGGGCTCGCGATCTCCGCCGCCGTCACCGCCGCCGCGTGGGCTGCGGTCGTCGGGCTCGCGCGGGCGCTCCCCGGCTGGTGGCCCGCGCCCGCGGCCGCCGCGCTCGCTGCCGGGACGCTCTTCCTCTCCTATGTCGCGCCGGTCGCGCTCGAGCCGATCTTCAACCGGTTCGCGCCGCTCGCGGACGCCGAGCTCGTAACGGGGCTGCGCGCCCTCGGGGAGGAGGCGGGCGTTCCCGTGCGGCACGTGCTCGTCGTCGACTCGAGCCGCCGGACGACGAAGGTGAACGCCTACATCTCCGGCTTCGGCGCGACGTGCCACGTCGTCGTCTCCGACACGCTGCTCACTGCCGCGGGCGCGGCCGAGGTGAAGCTGATCGTCGGGCACGAGCTCGGGCACCGGCGCGAACGGCACGTGCTCAAGGGGACGGCGCTCGCGATGGCCGGCGCCGCCGTCGGCGTCGTCCTCGTGTGGGCGAGCCTCGGCACGCGCGTCGCCTCGCCGCGCGAGCTGCCCGTCGCACTGCTCGTGCTCGCGGTGCTCGAGCTGGCCGGGCTCGCGCCCGCCGCCGCGCTCTCGCGCCGGTGGGAGCGGGTCGCCGACCGCTGGTCGCTCGAGCTGACGCGCGACGTCGACGCCTTCGAGAAGGCCCACGTCGAGCTCGCGCGGAAGAACCTCGCCGACCTCGAGCCGCCGCGGCTCGCCTACGTCCTGCTCTTCAGCCATCCGACGCCGCCGGAGCGGCTCGCGCTCGGGCGCGCGTGGGCGGCCGCGCCGTAACCTGAGGGCATGCACGACCACTCGCACGGTCACGGGGGAGCGAACGACCGGCGCGCGCTCGCGATCGCACTCGGCCTCATCGTCACCTTCATGGCCGTCGAGGTCACGGCGGGGATCCTCGCCGGCTCCCTGGCGCTGCTCGCGGATGCGGGTCACATGCTCACCGACGCAGCCGCGCTGGCAGCCGCCTTCGTCGCGTCGAGGCTCGCGGCGCGCCCGGCCGGTGGGCCCTGGACGTTCGGGCTCGGGCGCAGCGAGATCCTCGCCGCGCAGGCGAACGGCATCTCGCTGCTCGTGCTCGGCGTGTGGATCGTCTACTCCGCGACGCGGCGTCTCATCTCGGCGCCGCACGTGCACGGAGGGGTCGTGCTCGGGATCGCGCTCGTCGGCATCGCGGTGAACCTCGTCGCGACGCTCGTCCTCTCGCGTGCAAACCAGGAAAGCCTCAACGTGCGCGGCGCGTATCTCCACATCGCCACCGACCTCGCCGCGTTCGTCGGCACCGCACTCGCGGGAGGGCTCGTGCTGCTGACGGGCTGGAGCCGCTTCGATCCGATCGCCGGCCTCCTCGTCGCGGCCCTGATGATGCGGTCGAGCTGGTCGCTGCTCCGCGAGTCGGGCCGCATCTTCCTCGAGGCGGCGCCCGCCGGCCTCGAGCCGGACGAGGTCGCGCGGGCGCTCGCATCCGACGACGACGTCGTCGAGGTGCACGACCTCCACGTGTGGACGGTGACGAGCGGCTTCCCGGCGCTCGCCGCGCACGTGCTCGTGCGGCCGGGTGCCGACTGCCACGAGGCGCGCCGCAGGCTGCAGGCGCTGCTCGAGCAGCGCTTCGAGCTGCATCACACGACGCTTCAGGTCGACCACGTCGCGCGGCGCTCGCAGGACGTGCGGCTGGGCCTGCTCGAGCGCAGTTAGCATCGAGCCCTTGTCCTCCCTCGACCTCAGCGGCAAGAAGGCGATCGTCACCGGCGCGTCGTCGGGCATCGGCGCTGCCACCGCGCGCGCGCTCGCCGACGCCGGTGTCACCGTCGCGGGCGGCGCACGCCGCGTCGAGCGCCTGCAGACGGAGATCGCGCTTCCGCTCGACGTGATGGACGCCGAGAGCAGCGCGCGCTTCGTCACGGAGGCGATCGAGCGGCTCGGCGGGCTCGACATCCTCTTCAACAACGCCGGGCTCGCGCTCGGCCGCGCGCCCTTCGACGCGTCGACCGAGGAGGACGAGGAGATCGTCTTCGGGACGAACGTCACCGGGCTCGTGCGGATGACCCGGTTGTGCCTGCCGCACTTCGCCGACTGGGGCCACATCGTCAACATGGGCTCCGTCGCCGGCCGTCAGGCGTACGAGGGCGGCGCGACGTACGTCTCCGCGAAGTTCGCGGAGCGGGGCTTCACGTACGCGTTGCGGGAGGACCTGCTCGGCCGCCCGATCCGGATCACGACCGTCGACGCGGGGCTCGTCGAGACGGAGTTCTCGCTCGTCCGCTTCAAAGGCGACGCGGAGAAGGCGTCCGCGGTCTACCGCGGCGTCGACCCGATGCAGGCGGAGGACGTCGCCGACTGCGTGCTCTTCGCGTTGACGCGGCCCTGGCACGTCAACGTGGACGAGATCGTCGTCAAGGCGCGCAACCAGGCTTCGGGTGCTCGAATTCACCGCGAAGGGTAGGCGCGCAGCTCGATGGCGCAGCAAACGATCCTCGAGGGCTCGACGTTCTGCATCTGCGACGACGTCGGCGACGTGCGCGAGCCCGCGCACGGGCTCTTCGCCGACGACACGCGGTTCCTCTCGCGCCTCGAGCTGACGATCGACGGCAAGCGACCGCTCCTCCTCACTTCGGGGACGGTCGAGTACTTCTCCGCGGCGTACTTCCTGCGCAATCCGCGGACCGACGGGCTGAAGATCGACTCGCTGCTGATCAAGCGCGAGCGGTTCGTGGGCGACGGCATGCGCGATCGCGTCGAGGTCACGAACGAGACGGCGGAGACGCTCGCGTTCCGGCTCGGGCTCTCGTTCGCCGCCGACTTCGCGGACATCATCTCCGTCAAGGAGTGGGACTTCTCGCTCGGCGACGCCGCGAACGCGCGGCCGCTGCCCGACCCGGTGACTCCCGGCTACGACCGCGAGCACAACCGGTTCCTCCTCGCCGACACGGGCGGCGAGGGCGCGACGCAGCTGATCTTCTCCGAAGCGGGCGCTGCGAACGGCGGCAGCATGACGTACGACATCACGCTCGCGCCGCGCGAGAAGTGGTCGATGCACGTCGACGTGGGGATCGGCGCGAACGGCAGCCGCGAGCGCGGCACGGACGCCGTGCAGCAGCACCTCGACACGGAGCACGCGCGCGTCGCCGAGTCGGCCGCCGCGTGGGTCGCCGGCGTTCCGCGCATCCGCGCGTCGTGGGAGGGCCTGCGCGAGACGTACGAGCAATCGGTGCGCGATCTCGCTGCACTGCGCATGCGCTCCCGTGACGGCAAGGTGCCGGCCGCGGGCATGCCGTGGTTCATGACCGTGTTCGGGCGAGACACGTTGATCACATGCCTCCAGACGATGATGTTCGGGCCCGAGCTCGCACGCGCGGCTCTGCGCGAGCTGGCGGCGCTGCAGGCGACCGAGGACGATCCGTCCCGCGACGCGGAGCCCGGGAAGATCGTGCACGAGGTCCGGCGCGGCAAGTGCGCGGAGCGCTGGTTCGACCGCTACTACGGAACCGTCGACGCGACGCCGCTCTTCCTCGTGCTGCTCTCGGAGACGTGGCGCTGGACGGACGACGCTGCGCTCGTCGAGGAGCTGAAGGAGCCCGCGCTCGCCGCGCTGCGCTGGATCGACGAGTACGGCGACCGCGACGGCGACGGATTCGTCGAGTACGCGCGGCGAAACGAGCGCGGTCTCGACAACCAGTCGTGGAAGGACTCGGGCGACTCGCAGCGCTTCCACGACGGCCGCTTCGCCCGGGTGCCGATCGCGCCGTGCGAGGTGCAGGGCTACGTCTATGACGCGAAACGGCGCACGGCGGAGCTCGCACGTGAGGTCTGGCGCGACGCCGCCCTCGCCGAGCGCCTCGAGGCGGAAGCTGCTGCGCTGCGCACGCGCTTCGACGAGTCCTTCTGGGTCGCCGAGCGCGGCGGGTACTACGCGCTCGCGCTCGACGGGGAGAAGCAGCGCGTCGACGCACTCACCTCGAACATCGGCCATCTGCTCTGGAGCGGCATCGTCCCGCCTGCGCGCGTCGACGCGGTCGTCTCCGCGCTGATGGGCGACGGCCTCTGGTCCGGGTGGGGCGTGCGCACGATGTCGACGAACGACGACGCGTACAGCCCGCTGAGCTACCACAACGGCACGGTCTGGCCCCACGACAACTCCCTCGTCGCGTGGGGCCTCGCACGCAACGGGCGCACGGAGGAGCTGCACCGGATCGTGCGCGCGATGATCGACGCGGCGGGGACGCTCGACCACCAGCTTCCGGAGGTGTTCGCCGGCCTTCCGCGCGGAGACTCGCCGTTCCCGATCGCATACCCGACCGCGGCGCGGCCGCAGGCATGGGCGGCGGGGACGCCGGTGCTGCTCCTGCAGCTCCTGCTCGGGATCCGGCCCGACCGGCAGCGCACGGCGATCGAGTCGGTCGCGCCGCCCGGGCTCCCTGAATGGGTGGGCGACATGACGCTCTCCGGGCTGCGCGCGGTCGGGCGCACGTGGGACGTGACGCTCGCCGGCGGCGAGGTCACGGTCGACGAGCGCTGAGCGCCGTCAGCGCGGCATCGGCCAGGAGTGCCAGCGCTCCGGCTGAACCCAGGCGGTGAAGCGGCGGCGCTCGCGGTTCGCATACGGCTCGCCGACGTAGCGCATCGACAGCCGGTCGATGTCGCGCAGCCCGACGTCCTCCTCGATCGACACGACGCGGCCCGTGAGCGTGACGTGGCGGTACCAGTCGCCGTCGGCGAGGATCGTCAACGACACGTTCGGGTTCTTGCGCAGGTAGCCGAGGCGGAGGCGGGACTCGTCCATGTTCAGCAGCGCGCGCCCGTCCTCCCAGTCGTACCAGGTCGCCGCGGTGTGCGGGCGCCCGTCCGGGCTGACCGTGCCGACGACGGCGGGGTTCGGCAGCGCGAGGAGCGCATCGAGCTCGGGAGGGACCGGAACGGCGGGCATCAGGCCGGAACCGTAACCGGTGGAGCCACGACGAGCGCGCTCGCGACGGGCTAGGACGCCTGTGACAAGCCCGACTGCTGGTCGGCCCACCGCTTCAGGCCGCGGTACGACTGCCAGAACGGCATCGCGTTGTCCATCGTCCCGACGGGCTCGCCCGCGTCGGAGAGCTCCGTGCGGCAGTACTCGAGGAACTCGTCCTCGCTCGCGCCGCCGCGGACGAACTCCGCCCAGTCGAGCAGCTCGAGCCGCAGCCGCGCGAGGTGCGACACGGGGTCGTCGAAGACGCCGAAGTGGACGAGAGCGAGACGCTCCGGGTTGCGCCGCTCGATCTCGTCGAAGGTGTGCTCCCAGACGGCGATGTCGATGTCCGGCGGGGGCGTCGGCGGCATCACGAAGCTGCCGGGCTCGATGCGCACGCCCGCAGCATCCCCGGTGTAGAGCGTGCCGTCGCGATCGAGATACGAGATGTGGTGCGTCGCATGCCCCGGCGTCGGAAAGCACTCGAGCCCTGCGACCTTGTCGCCGGCGACGCGGATGTTCTCCTTCGGCACGGGTGCGAGGCCGCCCCAGAGCGCGTCGAACGTGTCGCCGTACAGGCGGCGCGCGCTCCGTTCGAGCCGCTCCGGCTCGGCGAGGTGCGGGGCACCGACCTCGGACACGTGCACCTGGAGCGCCGGGTGCTCGCGCGCGAGCGCGCCGGCGGCGCCGCCGTGATCGAGGTGGATGTGGCTCAGCAGCAGGTGGCGGAGATCGGTGACCTTCAGGCCGCGCTCGGCGAGCCCCGCCTTCAGCGCGTCGATCGTCGACTCGGGGCCGCAGTCGCAGAGCGCGGGGCCGTCGTCCGTGTCGAGCAGGAAGCACGAGACGGATTTCGGCACGCCGCGATGCAAGAGGTCGATCTGGTCGGGCCCGGCCACGACGACGGAGTTTACGAAGCGCGGCTGCGCGCTGCGGCAACGATCGTCGCAGCCTCGGAGCGGTTGCCCCAGCCGCGCGTCTCGGTCTGCTTCGACGGCTCGAGATCCTTGTAGCGCTGGAAGAAGTGCTCGATCTCGTCACGCAGCTCCGCCGTCACGTCGTGAATGTCACGAATGCGCTCGAACGACGGATCGCCGAGCGGCACGCACAGCACCTTCTCGTCCGGGCCTTTCTCGTCGGTCATGTGGAACACGCCGATCGGGCGGACGTGGATGCGGCAGCCGGGGAACGTGGGATCGGAGACGAGCACGAGCGCGTCGAGCGGGTCGCCGTCCTCGGCGAGCGTCCCCTCGACGAAGCCGTAGTCGGCGGGATACGCCATCGCCGTGAAGAGGCGCCGGTCGAGCACGAGGCCGCCGAGCTCCTCGTCGAACTCGTACTTGTTGCGCGAGCCCGTCGGGATCTCGACGTAGACGACGGCGTCGTCGGCGGCGGTCACGCCCGGGCGACGGCGGCTGGGACGAGCGCGTTGTCGAGGTCGAGCACGAGGTCCTCCACCGACTCGATCCCGACGGAGAGACGGACGAGGTTGGGCGGCGACGCGAACGGCGCGGCGGCGGTCGACGCATGCGTCATCCTGGCCGGCACCTCGATCAGGCTCTCGACGCCGCCGAGCGACTCGGCGAGCTGGAAGAGCTTCGTGCGCGCGACGAGCGCGACGGCCTCCTCCTCCGACTCGGCGAGGAACGACACCATTCCGCCGAAGTCGCGCATCTGACGCGCGGCGATCGCGTGACCGGGGTGCGTCGGCAGCCCCGGGTAGAGCACCTGCTCGACACGTGGATGCTTCGTGAGCCAGGCGGCGATCGTGGCGGCGTTCTCGCAGTGCTTGCGCATGCGGACCGCGAGCGTCTTGATCCCGCGCAGCACGAGCCAGCTGTCGAACGGGCCCGGGACGGCGCCGAGCGACTTCTGGAGGAAGTAGAGGCGCTCCGCGATCGTCGGGTCGTTCGTCGCGGCGAAGCCGCCGACGGTGTCGGAGTGGCCGCCGAGGTACTTCGTCGTCGAGTGAACGACGACGTCGGCACCGAGCTCGAGTGGGCGCTGCAGGTATGGCGTCGCGAAGGTGTTGTCGACGACGAGGATGGCGCCGACCTCGTGCGCAGCGTCTGCGGCCGCGCGGATGTCGACGACGTTCAGCATCGGGTTCGACGGCGACTCGATCCACACCATGCGCGTGTTGTCGTCGAGCCGGTCGCGCAGGTTCGCGAACTCGTTCGCGGGGACGTACTCGAACTTGTAGCCCTTCGGCTCGTAGACCTGCGACGTCATTCGGTACACGCCGCCGTAGACGTCGGCGATCAGGACGACGCGCTGGCCCGGGTCGACGAGGTGCATCAGCGTCGTCGTCGCGCCGAGGCCCGACGAGAACGCGATCCCGTGCTGCGCCGACTCGAGCGACGCGAGGCACTCCTGGAGCGCCGTGCGCGTGGGGTTCGCGACGCGCGAGTAGTCGTAGCCCTTGTGCTCGCCGACCGCGTCCTGCACGTAGGTCGAGGTCTGGTAGATCGGGGTCGTGACGGCGCCGGTCGCCGGATCCGGCTCCTGTCCGTCGTGGATCGCGCGGGTCTCGAAGTCCACCCCTGCAGTGTAGGCGAGGCCGAATGGGGGATGGCACCGCCGGCGGCCGGTGCCGACTCCAGGACGGTGGTAAGACTGCGGCGTCTCCTCCTGCCGGCCGTGCTGCTCGCTGCGGTCTGGCCCGTCGCGGCCCAGGCCCGGCCTTCCGATCCGTCGCTCGTCCTGACCGGCTCGAGCGCGCACTTCGCGATCCACTACTCGCCCTCGCTCGCCGGCGGAACGGCACAGACGCTGCTCGGCTACGCGGAGCAGGCGTACGCCGTGGAGCTCGGTATGGGGTTTCCCGCGCCGCTCGACGACGGCGACGGCCGCATCGACATCTACGTGACGTCGATCGCGAATCCGGACGCCGCGGGCGAGGCTGGGTTCGACGGCACAGGCCGCTCGTCCGGTTGGATCGAGCTGGATCCGACGAAACCCGGATCTCTCACGTACACCACCATCGTGCACGAGCTCTTCCACCTGATCCAGTACACGTTCGGCGTGCCCTCGAGCCTTCTCGCCGAGTCGACGGCCCGCTGGATGGAGGAGCAGATCGCGCTCGCCCCGTTGTCACGATACTGGCCGCTCGCCACCCCGCTCGACTGCGCGCCGTGCGACCTCCACGGCTACGGAAGGTCGCCGTACGACCGCTGGGTGTTCTTTGCCTTCCTCAGCGACACCTATGGCCCGGCGATCGTGCGCGAGATCCTCGCAAGTGTCACATCAGGGCCGTTCCCAACGCTCCAGGTGGTCGACCCGGCACTACGGGCGCACGGCAGCTCGCTCGCCGACGGCTACGCCGCGTTCGCAATCGCCACGGTCAAGGCCTTCGGGGGAGAGTCTTCGAAGGCCGTCGTAGGCGACATAGGCTCGTCGAGCACATCGCTCAGCATCGATCGTCTCACGACGCACACGTTTGCAGTAGAGGCCGGAAGCGTCGCTCCGCGTATCTGCTCCGCAACGACGCTCACGGTGACGGTCGACGCACGGGGCGGTGATCTGCGCGCGGCGCTCCTGGTGGGCGTCCCGCGATTCCAGACGGTCATCCCCTTCACCGGCTCCGCTGCCACGGGCGAGCTCACCGCGACGATGCCCTGGTCGCCGTGTGAAGCCGGGGACCCTCCGATTCTCGTCCTCGCGAATGGAAGCGACTCGTCCGTGGTGACGAATGCCGAGGTGTACCTAAGCGTCGGCGGCGGGGCGCAGCCGCTGCCCACCGCAACCGGCGGCCTTACCGTTTCGCTCCCCGCCACCGTGACGGTGACGCGGAGCCGGTACTACCTCTGGGCGTACGTGACCGTCACAAGGCCGGGGACGCTGTGGGTTCGCGGGCTCGGCCTGGAGCAGGAATTCCCCTTCGCGGATGCCGGCACCCACCGAATCGGCATCACCGTGCCGCGCAACCCCGGGCACCGCACGCTGACCTTCGCCTTCAGGGGCAAGAGCGGAACCCAGGCCGTGAGCCTTGCCCGCACCGTGAGCGTCCGGACGGGCTGAGCCAGCGCCCGACACCTCCGGCTCTTCGATCGTGCACCTGCTTGGCATTTGCCTGGCCGGGGCGGGCACCGGGTCGGCCAGGCGCGGGCCTACCGCAAGACGACCTTCGCGCCGAGGACGCGGGACAGGCGGAGGAGGGCGGCGTCGAGGGTCGCGTCGAGGTCGCCGCGCGCGCCAGGCTCCGGGTGGAAGGCCTTGACGCGGAGGACCCCCTCGGCCCGGTCGTGCTTGAGGTCGGCGCGGCCGACGAGCCGGTCGCGGCGAAGCAGCGGGAGCACGTAGTAGCCGTACACGCGCTCGTGCTCACGCTTGTAGATCTCGATCACGTGCGTGAAGCCGAACACGCGCTCGAGGAACGCGCGGTCCCACAGGAGATTGTCGAACGGGGAGAGCAGGAGCGCCCGCGGCACGGCGCCGCCGCCCGGCTCGACGCCGCGCCGTACGAGCACCGGCGCCTTGCCGTCGTCGACTGCGAGCCGCTCGAGCGTCCCCTCGGCGACGAGCGCGTCCGCGTGCGGACGCACGCGTGCCGCGCCGCCGCGCAGCCGCCACATCTCCGCGACCGCGCCTTCGGTCAGCGCGCCGCGCGCGTCGACGCCGCGGAGCGTCGCCCAGCGCGTGTACGCGTCGTCATCGGGCGGCGGCCCGCCGTTCAGCACCTCCGCCGGCAGCACGCGCTCGGGCAGGTCGTAGAGCCGCTGGAAGCCGTCGCGGCCGGCGATCGCGAGGCGGCCGGCGGAGTAGAGCGCCTCGAGCACGACCTTCGCGGGCTTCCAGTTCCACATCCCGCCGGATCCCGTCCCTTCGAAGTGGCGCGAGCCGAGCGGGCCGCGTTCCTCGATCTCCGCGAGCACCTGCCGGGTCAGCGCGGTCTCGCGCGAGAGCACGTTGCCGTGCCACGGATGCATGTCCGCGAAGCGCGCCATCCGCCAGCGGTGCATCGGATAGTCCTCGACCGGCAGCAGGCACGCCTCGTGCGCCCAGAACTCGAACAGGCGCCCCGTCCGCACGAGCCGCGACACCGCCGGCTCGGGATATGCGCCGACGCGCGCGCCGAGCGCGATGCGGTGGCTGCGCTCCACCGTCGAGACGGAATCGAGCTGGATGCAGCCGGCGCGGCGCACCGCTGCGAGCACCTCCGCGGCCGTGCCGGTGCGCGAACGAGACGCGTAACCCTGCGCCTCCACCACGCGGCGGCGGATCTCTGCAAGGCTGACGGTCGTGAGCGACTTCGGCACCTTCGTACTCAACCAGCTACCGCCATCTCCGGGTCGAGTGCTCGAGGTGGGATGCGGTACTGAGGGCGGCGTCGTCGCGCTGCTCGCCGACGCGGGCTACGACGCGCTCGGCGTCGACCCCGCGGCGCCGGATGGGGTGCGCTTCCGCCGCGAGCGGTTTCAGGACGTCGGCGGCGAATGGGACGCCGTCGTCGCCGGCCGCGTGCTCCACCACGTGCATCCGCTCGACGAGGGGATCGCGCACCTCGCGAGCCTCGCACCGGTCCTCGTCGTCGACGAGTTCTCGCGGGATCTCATCGAGCCGCAGGGACAGGACTGGTACGAGGCGCAACACCGGATGCTCGTCGCCGCGGGCGCCGCGCCGCCGGGGCCGCCGTCACTCGACGAATGGGGCGGCCGGCACGCCGACCTGCACTCCCACGTCGTGCTCCTCGACGTGCTGCGCACGCATTACGAGGAGCGAGTCCTCGAATGGGTGCCGTACTTCCACCGCTGGCTCGGCGGCCCGAGCAGCGAGGCGCTCGAGGCCTCGCTCGTCGGCGCGGGCGCGTTCCCCGCGATCGGCTACCGCTGGGCGGGCGTCAGGCGCGCGCGCCGCTGACGACGTCGACGACGTGCACTTCCGCGGCGTCGCGGTAGCCGGCGCCGAGCTTGTCCTCGAGGATCTTCGTCAGCTCGCCCGTCTCGGCCAGCTCCTGCGTGATGTCCGCGCCGCCGATCAGCTCGCCGCCCACGAAGATCTGCGGGATCGTCGGCCAGCCGGAGATCGCCTGCAGCTCCTGGCGGATCGCCGGGTCGGGGAGGACGTCGACGGCCGTCACCGGCGCACCGGCCTCACGCAGCGCGCGCAGCGCGCGGTCGGAGTTGCCGCACATCACGAACTGCGGCGTGCCCTTCATGAACAGGGTGACGGGCTCGTTCGTGATCACGTCCTGGATGCGGTCGGACAGTTCGCTCATGCGGTTCCTCTCGTCTTGATCCGAAGCTCGTGGATGGTGCCATCGCGAAGCGGCTCGGCGAGCGCCTCGTTGACGAGACGATGCTGCTCGAGCAGCGAGAGCCCCGAGAAGCGCGGGCTCGCGACGGTCACCTGGAAGTGGTCGCCGCCGCCGGTGCGATCCTCGACCTGAAGCTCCCCCGCGTCGGGGAATGCAGCGCGGAGCAGCGTTTCGAGGCGTTCGGCGGCCATGGCGCCATGGTACGGATCGGTGCGTACCCTGTGGGCCGATGGACGAGATCGGCCTCTTTCCACTCGGGATCGTCCTGCTGCCGACCGAGCGCGTGCCGCTCCACGTGTTCGAGCCGCGCTACAAGGAGCTGATCGGCGAGTGCCTCGAGCTCGACGTCGAGTTCGGGCTCGTCTACGCCGACGACGACGGCGTGCGCGAGGTCGGGACGCGGGCGCGCGTCACGGAGGTGCTCGAGCGGTTCGACGACGGGCGCCTGAACGTCGTTGTCGAGGGTGGAAGCCGCTTCCGCGTCGAGAACCTGACACGCGGGCGCTCGTTCCTCACCGCCGAGGTCGTCCCGGTCGATGATGCGCCCGGCGACGGCCCGAGCGCCGAGAGCGTCACGCTCGCCACGGGCTCGTTCCGCGCGCTCGCCGCGGTCGCCGGCGCCGAGACGGGCGACATCGACGGATCCGCCCCGGAGCTCTCGTTCGAGCTCGCCGCCCAGGTCGAGCTGCCCACCGAGGCGAAGCAGCAACTGCTCGAGCTCGACTCCGAGGAGCGCCGGCTCGAGCTCGTCACCGAGCTGCTCGACGTCGTGCGCGCGACGCTGATCGCGACGCGCGAGCTCGGCGAGCACGCGAAGAAGAACGGCTCGCGCCGCACCGAGTAGAGATGTAGCGCCTCGCGCAGCGGCCAGTAAGAGAAGCAAACATCACCGGAGGTGAGGCCTGGGAAACTGCCCTACCTCCCAGGTCTTACCTCCGGTGCGCGAGGAACTCCAGCAGGTCGCTGCGCGTCAGCACGCCGATCGGCTTGCCGTCGCGTGCGATCACGATCGCGTTCGCACCGCCGCTCAGCGTCGCGAAGACGTCCTCGAGCGCCGCTGACGCCTCGACCGCGGCGAGCGGCGGCTGCATCGCGTTCGCGACGTCCTCGTGCAGCACGTCGGGGTTCGTGAACACGCGCTCGAGCAGTGCGCGATCCTGCAGCGAGCCGATCACGTCTGCGAGCGACTCGCACGAGCCGTCGCGCACGACTGGGAGCTGCGAGATCCCGTAGCGCTGCATCGTGTCGATCCCCTCGCCGACCTTCTGGTGCGCGGAGATCGTGACGAACGCCGGAACCTCGCCGCCGTGCCGCGCGCGGAGGACCTCTTCGACCGTCGGCAGCGGCGCCTGCCGCTCGAGGAACCCGTGCTCGAGCATCCAGTTGTCGTCGTAGAACTTCGAGAGGTAGTTGCGCCCCGAGTCGGGGATCATCATCAGCACGCGCTTGCCCGGGCCGAGGCGCTTCGCGATCTCGACCGCCGCGTACACCGACGTGCCGCCGGAGCCGCCCGCCAGCAGGCCCTCCTCGCGCGCGAGTCGGCGCGCCCAGAGGAACGAGTTGCGGTCGCTGACGCGGATCCACTCGTCGACGACGTCGGGGTCCATCGTCTTCGGCCACGTGTCCTTGCCGATCCCCTCGACGAGATACGGGTGCAGGTCCTGCTCGCCCTTCGCGGTGTACACAGAGCCCTCCGGGTCGGCGCCGATGATCAGCACCTCCGGCTTCCGCTCCTTGAAGTAGCGGCCGAGACCGCTGATCGTCCCGCCCGTGCCGACAGACACGACGATCGCATCGATCTCGCCGCCGTCGGTCTGCTCCCACACCTCGGGCCCGGTGAGCTTGTAGTGCGCCTCCGGGTTGTTCATGTTCGAGTACTGGTCGGGCTTGAAGCCGCCGGGGATCTCCTCGGCGAGCCGGTCGGAGACGGAGTAGTAACTCTCGGGCGAGTCGTGGTCGACGGCCGTCGGCGTGATCACGACCTCCGCGCCGTACGCGCGCAGCAGCGCGATCTTCTCCTGGCTCATCTTGTCCGGCATCACGAAGATGCAGCGATAGCCCTTCACGGCCGCGGCGATCGCAAGCCCGACGCCCGTGTTCCCCGACGTCGGCTCGACGATCGTGCCGCCCGGCTTCAAGCGGCCGTCGCGCTCCGCGGCCTCGATCATCGGGAGGCCGATGCGATCCTTCACGGAACCGCCCGGGTTCAGATACTCGAGCTTGGCGAGGATCTGCGCCCCGCCGTACGGGGAGAGCTTGTCGAGCCGGACGATCGGCGTCGCCCCGACGAGCTCGAGGACGGTGGGGAACTCCTTCGGCACGGCCGGAACCCTAGTCCCTACGTGGCCTCCACCGCATCGGCGTGGAGCACGATCTCCTGCGAGCGAACGAGGGCGATGCACGCCACGACCGACAGCGCCCCGACGACCGCGAACACCCAGAAGGCGAGCCCGAAGCCGCTCGTCAGTGCCGTGGGCAGGTCGTGGTGCGATGCGAGCAGGGTGCGCATGTGCGTGAAGGCGACGGTCGAGGCGACCGCGACGCCGATCGCGCCGCCGACCTGCTGCGACGTGTTGATCAGACCCGACGCGAGGCCTGCCTCGTGCTGTGCGACGCCGGCGAGCGCGGCGATCGACATCGGGATGAACGAGAACGCCATGCCGACGCCGACCATCAGGTAGCCGGGGAGCAGGTCGGACGCGAAGTGCCCGTGCACCGGGATCTGCGAGTACCAGACCATGCCGCCCGTCATCAGAGCGAGACCGACCGCCATCACCGGGCGCGGCCCGAACCGCGTCGTCAGCGCCTGCGAGAGGCCGGCGACCGGAATCACGGTGCCCGCCGTCGCGAGGAACGTGAGCCCCGTCTTCAGCGCCGAGTAGTGCAGCACCTGCTGCACGTACAGCGTCAGGAGGAAGAAGTTCGAGTACACGACCGCCCCGAGCAGCAGGCCGGAGACGTTCGCGCCGGTGACCGTCTTCGTGCGGAAGATGCTGAACGGGACCATCGGCGACGAGTGACGCGACTCGATCGCGACGAACGCGGCGAGCAGGACCGCCGACGCGACGAGGAACGCGATCGTGCGGCCGCTTCCCCAGCCGACGTCCGGTGCCTTCGAGATGCCGTACACGAGCAGGGCGAGGCTCGCCGTGATCGTCGCGGCGCCGCCGGCGTCGAAGCCGCGCATGCCGGTGATGCGGCTCTCGCGCACGAGCGGCCGCGTGAGCGCGAGCACGAACGCGCCGACGGGGACGTTGACGAAGAAGATCCACTCCCAGCCCGCGTACTTCGTGAGGATGCCGCCCATGAGGACGCCGGCCGCGGCGCCGCTGCCGGCCATCGCGCCCCAGATGCCGAGCGCCTTGTTCCGCTCGGAGCCTTCGTCGAACGTCGTCATGATGATCGACAGCGTCGCCGGCGAGATGATCGCCGCGCCGAGCCCCTGTACCGCGCGCGCGGCGACGAGCACGCCGATCGAGCCGGCGAGCCCGCACACGAGCGACGCGACGGAGAAGAACGCGATCCCGATCATGAACATCCGCCGCCGTCCGAGCAGATCCGCGGCGCGGCCGCCGAGCAGCAGAAAGCCGCCGAACGTGATCGCGTAGGCCGTGATCACCCACTGCAGGCTGCTGTCGGAGACGTTGAGCGCGGTCTTGATCGACGGAAGCGCGACGTTGACGATCGAGACGTCGAGCACCGTCATGAACATCGCGACGCAGACGAGTGCGAGCGCCTGCCAGCGGCGCGGATCGGGGACGTGGTGTGCGGCGGATTCCATCTCTGCTCCTTCGACGGCGGTTCGCGGGCTTGGTCGCATTCTCTCAGCCGTGCGGATCGACGAGCGGCGCCTTCTCGTCGGTTGCCGGGCGGAGCACGTTCTCGACATAGGAAGCAGTAGCCGCTTCCAGTCCGACGTCGGCGCCCGCCTGCTCCGAGAGGAACCAGCGGTGCTCGAGCAGCTCGTGGAAGATCTCCGCGGCGGCGCGCCGGCCGAGGAGCTCGCGGGGCACCGCGGCGATTGCCGGCTCGAAGACCTCGCTCAGCCACCGTCCGGCAGCGGCGACGTCCGAGACCTGCGCGCGCGTCGAGCTGTTCAGCGTCGCGCGGTACGCGGTGAGGTCGTTCAACAACCGGCGCGCCTGGTTCTCCTGCGCGTCCAGCCCGGTGAGGCGCAGCAGGCGCCGCCGGTGGTGGCCCGGCTCGACGACCTTCGACTGGAGCTTCAGGCGCACCTCGGCGCCGTCGCGCACGAGCTCGACCTCTTCGACGTCGAAGCCGAGCGCGTTGAGGCGCTTGAGCCGTTCCTCGAGCTTCGCGCTGTCCTCCGGTGCGAAGACCTCGTCCTCGGTCAGCTCCGCCCAGAGCCGCTCGTACCCCGTGCGCACGTCGGCGGCGAACTCGACCGGGTCCTCGACGATCTCGCGCTCGAGCTCCGCGGCGAGGTCGTACAGCTCGCCGACGAGATTCTCCTCGGCGATCGTGAGGTCGTGGTTCCGCTGGCCGTCGGAGAGCCGCTCCTCGAGGTGTCCGGTCTCGGCGTCGACGAGATACGCGGCGAGCGCGCCGGCGTCGCGGCGGAAGAGCGCGTTCGAGAGGGAGCAGTCGCCCCAGAAGAAGCCGGCGAGGTGGAGGCGGACGAAGAGCTCGCTCAGCGCGGCGCGGATCGACGCCTCGGGAGCGGGCAGGACGGCGGCGCCGAGGATCAGGCGGTACGGCAGCGAGTAGTCGAGGTAGCGCGTGATCAGCACGTCCTCGAGCTGCTCGCCGTTCGGAGCGGTGCGCTCCGAAGCAACGCCGACCGCCTCGACGGCCGGGACGGCGCGCTCGGCGAGCTCGTCGAGCAGCCGGTACTCGCGCTCGGCGAGCCGCGGCGGCAGCTCCTTCAACGCGTAGAACGAGCCGCCGAAGCCGACGAAGCGGACGACGTGCCGCCCGATGCCGCGCTTCACGTCGACGAGCAGGTCGGCCGGCCATTCCTCGAGCGGCGAGCCCCACGGGAGGCCGAGGAACGCCGGCTGGTCGGCGCGGGCGACGAGCCGGAAGTGGGGGTGCTCGGCGGCCGTCCCGGCAGGCCCCTAGTGCCTGAAGTGGCGGCGGCCGGTGAAGACCATCGTGGCGCCGGCGCGCTCGACGGCGTCGATCACGTCCTGGTCGCGCTTCGAGCCGCCCGGCTGCACGATCGAGGTCGCGCCCGCGTCGAGCGCGATCTGCGGGCCGTCTGCGAAGGGGAAGAACGCGTCGGAGGCGAGTGCCGCGCCTGCGGCGTCGTGGCCGAACTCGGCGGCCTTCTCGACCGCGATCCGCACGGAGTCGACGCGGCTCATCTGGCCGGCGCCGATGCCGATCGTCGCGAGGCCGCTCGCGAGCACGATCGCGTTCGACGAGACGTGCTTGCACACGCGCCACGCGAACACGAGGTCGCCCCACTGGCGCTCGTCGGGCGAGCCGCACGCGACCGTCCAGCCTTCGCGGTCCTCGATCTCGGCGTCCGGGTCCTGCACGAGCAGGCCGCCCAGCACGCGCTTGTAGTGGCGCAGGTCGGCCTCGGTGCGGCGGCGCTCGCGGTCGACGAGGATGCGCGTGCCCTGCTTGCGCGTCAGCGCGGCAAGGGCGTCGTCGTCGTAGCCCGGCGCGAAGAGCACCTCGACGAACTGCTCTGCGAGCTTCTCTCCCAGCGGCCCGTCGACGTCGCGGTTGACGACGACGATGCCGCCGTACGCGGAGGTCGGGTCGGATGCGAGCGCCTTGTCGTACGCCTCGTGCACCGTCGCGCCGATCGCCACGCCGCACGGGTTCGCGTGCTTGACGATCACGCAGGCTGGGAGCGCGAACTCGCGTGCGAGCAGGCGCGCCGCAGAGAGGTCGTTGAGGTTGTTGAACGAGAGCGCCTTGCCGTGCAGCTGCTCGACGCGCGAGAGGAGGTGCGACCGGCTGCCGCGCTCGGCGTAGTACGCGGCGCGCTGGTGCGGGTTCTCGCCGTAGGAGAGATCGAGGACCTTCTCGAGCGGCAGGATCAGCGTCTCCGGGAACGCCTCGCGGTCGGAGAACCACGTCGCGATCGCAGCCTCGTACGCCGCCGTCGTCGCAAACGCCTCGGCCGCGAGCTCGCGGCGCGTCTCGGCCGACAGCGCGCCCTCGCTCTGCAGCTCGTCGAGGACGAAGCCGTAGCGCTCGGGCCGGCAGACCGGAGCGCAGTGCGCGAAGTTCTTCGCGGCGCCGCGCAGCATCGACGGGCCGCCGACGTCGATCATCTCGACCGCTTCCGCCTCGGTCACGCCCTTCTTCGCGGAGACCTCCTCGAAGGGATAGAGGTTCACGCAGACGAGGTCGAACGGCGCGATGCCGTGCTCTACCAGCGTCGCGGCGTCGTCGTCGCGGTCGCGGCGCGCGAGGATCGCCGCGTGGATGCGCGGGTGCAGCGTCTTGACGCGGCCGCCGAGCATCTCCGGCGAGTCCGTGAGATCCTCGACGCGCTCGACGGTGAGGCCGAGCTCCTCGAGATACGCGGCCGTTCCGCCGCTCGCGACGAGCTCGAAGCCGAGGTCGGCGAGCCCGCGCGCGAAGACGTCGAGGCCCGTCTTGTCGTACGTCGAGATCAGCGCGCGCACAGTTCCTCCACCACGCGCGGCAGCAGGCGGTGCTCGAGCTCCTTGATCCGCTCGTGCAGCGTCTCCGGCGTGTCGCCCGGGAGGACGGAGACCCTCTCCTGCGCGAGCACCGGGCCGGAGTCGACGCCCTCGTCGACGAGGTGCACCGTTGCGCCGGACTCGCTGACGCCCGCGCGGAGCTGCTCCTCCACTGCGTGCGCGCCGGGGAACTCCGGCAGCAGCGAGGGATGGACGTTGACGACCGCGCGCGGAAACCGCTCGAGGAACGCCGCCGTGAGGATGTGCATGTAGCCGGCGAGCACGACGATCGTGACGCCGTGCGCGGCGAGCCACTCGGCCATCGCGGCGTCGCGTGCGCCGCGGTCGGCGTAGCCGGCGAGCTCGAACGCCGCCACGGGGATCGCGCCCGCGCGCGCGAGCGCAGGCGCATCGGCGCGGTTGCTCGCGACGGCGACGACCGGGAGGCCTGCGTCGAGGAGCGCCTGGAGGTTCGTACCCGTGCCGCTGACGAGCACGCCGATCACGCGAGCGTTCCGATCACCGTCGAGCCGGGCGGCGCCTCGGCGACGACGGCGCACATCCCGATGCCGAGGTTGAACACGCGGCGCGCTTCCTCCTCCTCGACGCCCTGTTCCGCGAGCCAGCCGAACACCGCCGGACGCGGCCACGCGTCCCAGTCGATGTGCGCGCGCACGCCGTCGGGCAGGACGCGGGAGAGGTTGCCGAGGATGCCGCCGCCGGTGACGTGCGCAAGCGCCTTCACGTCGGTGGCGCTGCGGAGCGCGTGCACCTCGTCGAGGTAGAGCTTGTGCGGCGTGAGCAGAAGGTCTGCGTCGAAGTCGTCGTCGCCGACGAGCGCGCGCACGAGCGAGAAGCCGTTCGTGTGGATGCCGTCGGAGGCGAAGCCGATCACGACGTCTCCGGGCGCGCAGCCCGAGCCGTCGATGACGGCGTCGCGGTCGACGATCCCGACGCACGTCCCGGCGAAGTCGAGCTCGTCCTCGCGGTACACGCCGGGAAGCTCGGCCGTCTCGCCGCCGATCAGCATGCAGCCGGCCGCGCGGCACACCTCGGCGGCGCCCTCGACGAGGTCGGCGACCTGTTCGAGCTCGATGTGCTCGGCCGCGACGTAGTCGAGGAAGAAGAGCGGCTCAGCGCCGCTGCACAGGACGTCGTTGATGCAGTGCGCGGCAAGATCCATCCCGCCCCAGCGCAGCCTGCCGGCGCGGCGCTGGAGGAGGAGCTTCGAGCCGACGCTGTCGGTCGAGGCGGCGAGGAAGCGCCGGTCGTCGAGCGGGAAGAGGCCGGCGAAGTGGCCGAAGCCCTGCGCCCCGGTCGACTCGACGGCGGCGCGGAGGCGCTCCACGACGGCGTCGGCCGTGGCGAGCGAGACACCGGCGGCGTCGTACGTGCGGGCCTTCTCGGGCAAGGAGGTCAGTCTACGAGGGTCGGCAGATGAGCGGGCCGACGCTGTCCCCTTCGGGCACGTCTCATGCCTGTCACCAGGCGTGGGACAAAGGGACACGTCCGGCGGGCGGAAGCCGTGTACCGATGCGGGACCACCGGCCCGCGCGGACACGTCTTATGACTGTCACCAGACACGTCCGCCGCGGACGAACCGCGGGCTCGCCGGATCGACGTTGTCGACAACGATCCCGGCGCGGCCCTCCGGGTCGGCCTCCGCGAGATAGAGCGACTCGCCGGGGACGTAGCGGCTCGCGTAGCGCGCGCGTGCCGCCTCGATCCCGCCCATGCGCTCGGCGTCCCGCGCGAGCGCGCGCTCGAGGGCGACCTCCCGGTCGACCGCGAGGAAGATCGTGAGGCTCCAGAGCTCGGCGAGCTCGGGCCGCTGCAGGAAGACGCCGTCGACGATCGCGGCGCCTGTGTCGACTCGCTCGAGCGTCGCCCGCAGCGCGTCGTAGTCGAACGCGTCCCGGTAGTAGGACTCGGGGCCGTCGCCGTGCGCGCGCCGCTCCGCCTCCGGCCGGTGGAAGTCGTCGACCGAGACCCGCGCGACCGCTCCGGTGACGAAACCCGCGAGCTCGTCCGCGAACTGCGTCTTCCCCGCGGCGGTCACACCGTCGACGGCGACGAGCGCCGGCCGCTGCAGCTGCGCGATCCGCGCCGCGACGGCGCGAAGCACCGCGACCCGCTCGTCCGTCAAATGAAGAGCTCGCCGTGCAGCTCGGGCCGCCCCTGCGGGCCGTCCGGCAGGAAGCGAACGAGCGTGTCGCCGATCTCGACCTCTGCACCGTTCTGCTCGCAGTCGAGCAGCTCCGCGAGCGCGCGCGCCTTCGCGCCCGGGTCGTCCGCCTTCAGGTGCAGCTCTGAGAGGCGAAAGTCGTCGCCGCGCTCGAGCAGGTCGTCGATCCAGTCCCGCGGCGGATGCAGCTCGAGGCGATAGCCGGCGCTCGTCGACACGAAGGTGCGCCGGCCGCCGTGCTCCTGCACGCGCAGATCCGCCTCTTCCGCCCGCGCGAGCGCGCGGTCGAACTCGTCCTCGTCGAGCGCGAGACCGAGATGGTCGACGCGCGGCAGCGGCCACTGCCCCGGCTGCACGACGACGTTGATCGCACCGCACTCGAGCTCCGACAGCCGAAGCTTGAAGCCGAGCTCGTCGAGCTCCGCCCACGACACGCCGGGCTCGTACGAGGTGAGGTCTTCGCCGATGCGCCCGTGGCGCGCGACGAGGTCGAAGCCGAGCTTCCCGATGTAGCGCGCCTCGACTTCGCGGACGCGGCTCGTCACGAGGTGGTAGTGGAAGAGGTGCACGGGCCGGGATCGTACGAGGACTCCCGCACGGCGTGCCGAAGTTCGGTTGGATCTATGCGCTCCGGCGGCGTCCACCACGTCGACCTCGTCGTCTCCTCGATAGAGCGGAGCCTGCCCTTCTACCGCGAGCTCCTCGGCCCGCTCGGCTGGCACGGCATCAGCGAGGTCGAAGGCGAGCGGGGAGAGACGATCTGGTACCTGCTCGGCTACGGCACGCAGATCGGCCTTCGCGAGGCGACGTCGGCGCGCGGCGAGTACGACCGCTACGCGCCGGGCCTCCACCATCTCGCGTTCGAGGCGATGTCCCGCGGCGCCGTCGACGAGCGCGCCGACTGGCTCCGGGCGACCGGCGCCGTGATCGAGAGCGAGCCGCAGGAGTACACGTACACGCCGGGCTACTACGCGGTGTTTTTCTTCGACCCGGATGGAATGAAGCTCGAGATCGTCCACGTCCCGGCCCTCGCGGCCTGAACAGAAGGAGCACCCGATGTCCACGATGCCTCCCGAGCAGCCTTCCGCTCCTCCTCCGCCGGCCCACGGCTACACGGGCCTCGGCCGCACCGCGACGACCGGCGCGATCCTGCCGGTGCCGGGCAACGCGGAGCTCGCCGTGTATCTCTTTGCGGTGATCGTGCTCGCGATCATCTGGGCCGCGAGCGACCTGTTCGCCGCGGCGACGTTCGCCACGCTCTTCACGTGGCTGACGATCGGCTACATCCTCAGCCGCGGTATCGCGAAGGCGAGCCGCGTGCTGGAGCAGTAGAAGGGACGACCCGGCGTGGGGGCCTCCGGGTCCCCCGCCGCCTACACGGGCTCGTAGCGGAGCTTCGAATGCTCGACGGGCACGGCCGTCGGGTAGTCGCGCGTCAGGCACGCACGGCACAGCTCCGACTCGGGGCGCTTCGTCGCCGCGACGAGGCCGTCGTGCGAGATGTACGCGAGCGACGTCGCGCCGATGTACGCGCGCACCTCGTCGACAGACTTGTCGTTCGCGATCAGCTCGTCGGGGTCCGCGAGGTCGATGCCGTAGAAGCACTGTCCGACGACGGGCGGGGAGGAGATGCGCACGTGCACCTCCGTCGCGCCGGCGTCGAAGAGCATCTGCACGATCTGGCGTGTCGTGTTGCCGCGCACGATCGAGTCGTCGACGACGGCGACGCGCTTGCCAGCGACCTCGGCGAGCGGGTTGAACTTGAGCTTGATCCCCTGCCGGCGCAGCTCCTGGTCCGGCTGGATGAACGTGCGGCCGACGTAGCGGTTCTTGATCAGCCCCTCGCTGAACGGGATGCCGAGCGCGCGCGAGAAGCCAATCGCGGCGGGCGTCCCCGAGTCGGGGATCGGCAGCACGAGGTCGACGTCGGCGGGCGCTTCCTGCGCGAGCCGTTCGCCCATGCGCAGGCGCGCGCCGTGCACCTCGATGCCGGAGAGAATCGTGTCGGGTCGCGCGAGATAGAAGAACTCGAAGATGCAGAGCGCGCCGGGAGAGGCGGGCTCGACCGCCTGCACGCTGCGGAGCCCGTCCTCGTCGATCACGACGGCCTCGCCGCGCTCCACCTCACGCACGAACTCCGCGCCGACGAGATCGAGCGCGCACGTCTCCGACGCGACGACCCAGTCCCCAGGGCCGCCCTTGGCGGCCCGTCGCTCCGGCCGGGCGTCGGCGGCTTCGCCGCCGACGCTTCCAGCCCCGTGGATGCGGCCGAGGACGAGCGGCCGGAAGCCGTGCGGGTCGCGGAAGGCAACGAGCTTGCCCTGTGAGAGCGCGACGATCGAGTACGCGCCCTCGAGCCGCTGCATCGCGTTCGCGACGGCGTCCTCGAGCGGCGCCTCGTCGTTCGCGATCAGCGCCGCGATCACCTCGCTGTCGGACGTCGACTTCAGCGTGACGCCGGCGTCGCGCAGCTCGTCGCGCAGCACGTTCGCGTTGACGAGATTCCCGTTGTGGCCCATCGCGACCGTGCGCACCGTGCCGTGCTGC
>DASYGK010000072.1:0-88323 GCA_035999905.1 Gaiellaceae bacterium
GCGGTACTGCGAGACTGCGTACGTGTCGCTCACCGTCGTCGACTGGGTCGCGCTCGGGCTGATCGGGATCACGGCGGCGGCCGGGTTCCGGCGCGGGCTCATCGCGAGCGCGCTCTCGCTCGCCGGGCTCGTCGCCGGCGCGTACGTCGGCTCGCGCGTCGCGCCGCACCTCCTGAACGGCGGCGCGGGCTCGCCGTGGACGCCGGTCGCCGGGCTCGGCGGCGCCGTCGGCGGCGCGCTCCTCCTGCAGGCGATCGCCGGGATCGCCGGCTCCTTCGTCCGCGGCGGCCTGCGCCTCACGCCGTTCCGCCTTCTCGACTCGCTCGGCGGGCTCGTGCTCGGCGCGGGGATGGGAGTCGCGTTCGTCTGGGTCGTCGGCGCGACCGCGCTCCTCATCCCCGGCCAGCCGCGACTGCGGAGCGCGATCCAGAAGTCGTCGATCGTACGGCGGCTCGACGAGAGCGTCCCCCCGAGCCGCCTCCTGCACCTGCTCGCGCGCATCGACCCGTTCCCGTCGATCGCCGGCCCCGAGGCGCCCGCCGCCCCCGCCGCGCCGGCGATCGCCCGCGTACCGGCGGTGCGCCGCGCCGAGGCCTCCGTCGTGAAGATCCTCGGCAACGCCTGCGGGATCGGCGTCGAGGGCAGCGGCTGGTTCGCGGCGCGCGACCTCGTCGTCACCGCGGCGCACGTCGTCGCCGGCGAGCACGGCACGATCGTCGAGATCCCGCGCGGGCTCGGGATCCGCAGCGCCGTCGTCGTCGCGTACGACCCGCACAACGACGTGGCCGTGCTGCGCATCCGCGGCGCGGCCGGGCCGGCGCCGCTCCGCCTCGCGGACCCGCGCCCGGGTGCCGCGGTCGCGATTCTCGGCTATCCCGAGAATGGGCCGCTCACGGTGACGCCGGGACGGATGGGCCGCACCGCCGTCGTGCTCACGAGCGACGCGTACGGGCACGGCCCGGTCGCACGGACGATCTCCGCCGTCGGCGGCCGTGTGCGCCACGGGAACTCCGGCGGCCCCGCGGTCGACGTCTCCGGCGCAGTGCAGTCGTCGATCTTCGCGGCGCGCATCGGCGCGGCAAGCGGCTTCGGCGTGCCGGCCTCCGTCGTGCGCCACGCGCTCGACTCCGTGCGCGCGCGTGCGGTGTCGACCGGCGCCTGCGCCTCCGGCTAAGCAGGCAGCTCGGGCAGCAGCTCGACGACGTTCATCGGCTGCTTGAACGGCGCCATCACGTAGACGCCTTGCGCGACCGAGCGCGCGCCCTCGATCAGCTCGTGGCCGAGCGCGAGCCCGACGTCGCGCGCCGCCGGGCCGGCCGCGCGATAGCGCGCGAGCACGTGCTCCGGGATCACGAGCCCCGGCATCTCGTTGTGCATGCGCACGAGCGTGTCGTACGTGCGGATCGGCCACACGCCGACGAGCACCGGGATCGGCCACGTGCCGCCGATGCGCTCGCGGAACGCATCGAGCAACTCGAGGTCGAACAGCAGCTGCGTCATCGCATAGCGCGCGCCCGCGGCGACCTTGCGATGGAAGCGGTCGACCTCGAGCTCGAGATCGTCCGCTGTCGGGTTGACCGCGACGCCGGGAAAGAACGACGTCGGCGCGTCGATCGCGCGGCCGTGGAAGTCCTCGCCCCGGTTCAGCCGCGCCATCAGGTCGACGAGCCCGATCGAGTCGACCTCGTACACCGCGTGCGTCCCTGGGTAGTCGCCCGCCTCGGGCGGGTCGCCGGTGACGGCAAGGATGTTGCGCACACCCTCCGCATGCGCGCCGAGCAGGATCGACTCGAGCCCCGCGACGGTCATGTCGCGCGGCGTCAGATGCGGGATCGTCTCGACGCCTGTGAACCGCTCGATCGCGACCGAGGCCATGATCCCGCTCATCCGCGCACGCGCGCGCGGGTTGTCGTTCACGTCGACGAACTGCGCCTTGTTCGAGTCGCGCACGGCGCGTGCCGTCGCGATCAGCGCCTCGGGGTTCGCGCCGAGCGGCGGGTCGAGCTGCACGGAGACGACGAACGTCCCGTCACGGAGCAGCCGCTCGAGCTGCGTCGGCTCGTTCGCGGACGCGGCCTGCGTCGCCTGCTCGCGCTCGCGCACGAGGAGCGGTCCGGCCGGTGCGATGTTGTCGTCGATCGCAGCGCGGATCGCCCCGATCTGCGCCGGCGTCGTCCCGCAGCAGCCGCCGATGATTCCCGCGCCGAGCGCGCGCGCCTGCGCTGCGAACTCGCCGAAATAGGCCGGCGAGGTGTGCGGAAAGACGATGCGGTGCCCCGACATGCTCGCGAGACCGACGTTCGGCAGTGCGGCGAGCACCGACCCGTCCGCCTGCATCTCGGCGAGGGCCGCGAGCGCGGCGGCCGGGCCGGCGCCGTGGTTCGCGCCGAACGCGGCGAGACCGAGCGACCGCAGCCGCTCGCCCGCGGCGCGCGCCGACACCCCGGCGAGCGTGTCGCCCGAGCTGTCGAACGTCATCAAGCCCACGATCGGCAGCGTGGAGACCGAGCGGATCGCGGCGACGGCCACCTCGAGATCGCGCAGGTCGAAGAACGTCTCCGCCATGAACAGGTCGACGCCGCGGCCCTCGAGCACGCGCGCCTGCTCGGCGTAGAGAGCGGCCGGCTCGGCGCCGTGCAGCTCGGAGTCGCCGAGCGGGCCGATCGACCCGGCGATGAAGACGTCGCGGCCCGACACTTCGCGTGCCTCGCGTGCGAGGCGAACACCGGTGCTGTTGATCCGCTCGAACTCGTCCTCGAGGAAGTGCTGCGCGAGCTTCGGGCGATTCGCGCCGAACGTGTTCGTCTCGATCAGCTCCGCGCCCGCGCGGATGTAGCCGAGGTGCACGTCGACGACGCTCTCGGGTGCGCGGACGTTCGCTTCTTCGGGGCAGCGCAGCCGCGCGACCGCGCTCGCGAGCACCGCGCCCATGCCGCCGTCCGCGACGATCGGCGTTCCGGACGCGAGCCGTTCGAGGAACCTGCTCACGCGCCCAGTGTAAGAGGCTGCCGGAGGGCCGAGAGCGAGGCCGCCGCCAGCCTCGCTCTCTGTCCTCGGAAGCTTCCGGACCGGCCCCCGCCGCATCGGGGCCGCTCGACGGATGCAGGGTGAATATCGCACTCCGAGGCGACTTCACCTATCCCTCGTAGTCGGTTGACCCGGTTGCTTCACGCGGCCGAACGCCTCAAGCCCGCGTGGAAAGCCGCCGATACCGGGGGCGAGCTCCTCGCCGGGGACTGACGGCAATCTTTCCTGCGGCCGGAGATCGAGGCGGCGCCGAGAGGCGCCGCCTTTCGTCTCACGGATGGAGCGTGCGCCCCTCCATGCCTCCGGCGACCGTCACCAGCTGCCCCGTGACGTGCCCGGAGAGCTCGTCGGAGGCGAGCACGACGACGGCGCGCGCGATGTCGTCCGTGGAGGCGACCTTGCGCAACGCCATCGTGCGCGTGATGCGCTCGACGTCTGCAGGGTCGAGCGCGCCGCGCGTCATCGGCGACACGGTCCAGCCGGGTGCGACCGCGTTGACGCGGCCGTTCGGAGCGACGCGGACGATCTCGTTCTTCAGGCTGAGGAGCAGGCCGGACTGGATCGCGGACTTCGCCGCCGCATAGTCGGCGTGGCCCGCTTCGCCGAAGCGTCCGGCCGTCGAGCCGACGAGCACGAGGTTCCCGTGTCCGTTCCGCTCGACCTCGCGCAGGAACGCGCGCGCGGTGAGAAAGGTCGCGGTGAGGTTCGCGCGCAGCGTCGCCTCCCACCGCTCGAGCGACAGCTCCCAGACCGGCTCGTCGGCGGACGGCCAGACGCCCGCGACCGCGGCGCACACGTCGACGCCGCCGAGCGCGTCGCGCGCCTGCGCGAAGAGCTCGTCCACCTGCGCCTCGTCGGTGAGGTCGGCGCCGATCACGGGCGCGCCGCCGAGCTCCGCCGCGACGGCCTCGGCCCGCTCGCGGCCCCGGTGGTAGTGGATCGCGACCCGGGCGCCCTCGGCCGCGAAGGCGCGCGCGCAGGCCGAGCCGATGCCGCCCGACGCACCCGTGACGACGACGCGCTTGCCCGCGAGCCCGGTCTCCATGGCAGGAGGTTAATCTCCCGCCGTGCGCGTCCACATCATGAGCGACATCGAAGGGGTCGCCGGGATCGTCAAGTGGGCGCAGACCGGCGGCGACCAGACGCTGTACCACGAGGGCCGCAAGCTCTACACGGAGGAGATCAACGCGGCCGTGCGCGGCGCGAAGAAGGCGGGCGCGACGGAGATCGTGGTGATGGACTGTCACGGCGCAGGCGGCGACTACACGTTCAACTCGCTGCTGCCGGAGCTGCTCGATCCCGACTGCGAGTTCGTCGTCCAGAACGAGTGGACGGAGTACACGGCGTTCCTCGAGGAGGGCTGCGACGCCGCGCTCTTCGTCGGCATGCACGCGAAGGCTGGCACACCCGACGGCGTGCTCTCGCACACGGTGTCGGGGCAAGGCTGGCGCGACCTGCGCTTCAACGGCGTCTCCGTCGGCGAGACGGGGATCAACGCAGCGCTGTGCGGCCAGTGGGGCTGCCCGGTGGTGCTCGTCACGGGCGACCGCGCGGTCTGCCGCGAGGCGCGCGAGCTCCTCGGCGAAGGGCTCACGACGGCGGAGGTGAAGGTCGGGCTCGGGCGGTTCAGCGCGCGGCAGCTGACCGCCGTACGTGCGCGCGAGCTGATCGAGGAGCGTGCACGCGCCGCGCTGAAGGATCTGAAGGCGGTCGCGCCGTACGTGCCCGCGCGGCCGTGCGAGATCCGCATCGAGTTCACGTTCACCGACCGTCTCGTCGAGTACCGCAACCGTCGCGGTGTCGAGCAGGTCGACGACCTCACGCTCGTCTCGAAGGCCGCCGACTGGTGGACGGCCTGGTCGCAGTTCTACTTCTGAGCGACCGGCTCGACGACGCCGAGCTCTTCGACCAGCGTGAAGAACGCCTTCGCGAACGCGGACGCCCCGGTGCGTGCCCGCACCGCATCCCAGTCGGTCTGCTCGCGTAGTGCGCGCGCGAGCTCGAGCAGATCGCCGAAGTCCGGCTCCTGCTCGGTGAGCGCAAGCAGCTTCGTCGCGAAGAGATCCTCGAGTGGCTGCACGCGCACGCGCAGCGCGGCGACCTCGAGCAGCGGCGCCTCCTCGATCCGCTCCGTCGTGATCGGGCCGCCGGCCGGGCTGAAGATCAGGTCGACGAGCGTGCCGTTCGCGTGCCACGCCTTGTAGAGCCAGCCCTCCGGCGGCCGCTCGGTCGCGAGCCCTTCGCGCTCGAAGGCGGCGAGCGCGGCGTCGGCATCATCGCGGCGCAGCAGGAAGTCGACGTCGTGCTCCGACTTCGGGCCGCCCCGCGCCCACGCGGCGAGCCCGCCGCCGAGCACGAACGGGATCTCCTCGCGCTGGAGGATCCCCGCGCCGGTCTTCATCGCCTCGATCAGCTCGTCATGTGTGGACTCGGGCACGGCTCAGCCGTTTCCGTTCGATGCGGATGTGCAACATCGCATCTGTGATCCGGATCGCAGCAGCCGGCGACGTCCACGCGTCAGAAGCGACGCGCGACCGCGTGGCGCAGGCGTTCGAGGACGTCGAGAGCGCCGCCGACGTCGTGCTGCTCGCGGGCGACCTGACGACGACCGGCGAGCCGGAGCAGGCGCAGGTGCTCGCCGACGCGTGTGGGGCGTTGACGATCCCCGTCTTCGCCGTGCTCGGAAACCACGACTTCCACGCCGGCCGGCAGGACGAGGTGAGCGCGGTGCTCGAGGGCGCCGGCGTGCACGTGCTCGACCGCACGTGGCGCACGTGCGCGATCGCGGGGCTCGAGCTCGGCGTCGTCGGCGCCAAGGGATTCGTCGGCGGCTTCCCGGGCTCGGCACTGCCCGACTTCGGCGAGCCGCTGCTGCGGAGCGCGTACGCGGAGACGTCGCGCGAAGCGGAGGCGATCGGCGCGGGGCTGCGTGAGATCGTGCACTGCGACCTCCGCGTCGTGCTGCTCCACTACGCACCGATTGCCGCGACGCTCCAGGGCGAGCCGGAAGGCATCCACGTGATGCTCGGCTGCGACCGGCTTGCGACGCCGATCGCCGAGTACGGCGCCGATCTCGTGCTGCACGGGCATGCGCACGCAGGCTCGTTCGAAGGATGCATCGGGCCGGTGCCGGTCTACAACGTCGCCGTGCACGTCACCGGCAAGGACTTCTGGATCTTCGAGCTCGAAGGCGCGCGCGGGCGCAGCGAGGTCGGTGTGGAGGGTCCGGTCGAATAGCTACGCTCGGTCGATGGAAGCCCGCGTCGTCCGCATCTCGGTCGCGCCCGTCAAGTCGCTCGGCCTCGTGCATCCGGAGGAGATCGAGGTGGGCCTGCACGGCGTCGTCGGCAACCGGCGCCTCTGGATCCTCGACGAGGACGGCCGCCTCTTCAACAACAAGCGTTCCGGGCCGATGCAGCTCGTCCGCCCCGAGTGGGACGAAGCGAGCCGCACGCTCGCGCTGACGTTCCCCGACGGTGCGCGCGTCGAGGGCGTCGTCGAGCTCGGCGAGCCGGTCGACGCGACGATGTACGGCGAGCCGCTCGCATCGCACCGCGTCGTCGGCCCGTGGCAGGACGCGATCTCGCGGTTCGTCGGACGCGATCTGACGCTGCTGTGGGCCGACGGCCATGCAACCGACCGCGGCTCTCGCGGCGGCACGGTGTCGCTCGTCTCGCGCGGCTCGCTCGCGCGCCTTGCGGAGGAGGGCGGCGCCGGCGAGCCCGTCGACGGGCGCCGCTTCCGGATGCTCTTCGAGATCGACGGCGTCGAGCCGCACGAAGAGGACACGTGGCTCGGCACACAGGTGCAGGTCGGCGGCGCGACGCTCGTGCTCAACGGCGACGTCGGACGCTGCGTCGTCACGACCCAGAATCCCGACACGGGCGAGACGGATTTCGACACGCTCGGCGCGCTCGCGCGCTACCGGCGCGAGGGCGTGGCCGAGCCGCTGCCGTTCGGCGTCTACGGCGCGGTCGCCGTTCCGGGCCGCGTGCGGGTCGGCGACGCGGTGCTGCCGCTCGCCCGTGCGGTGCTCGCGCCGACATAGCACGAGTGCTATGCTGGCGCGATGGCAGCACGCGCCGCACGCCCGGATCCGGTCCGGCCGCTCGAGCGGCTGCGCGAGCGCATCGCGACGCGCGACCGCGGCTGGTTCTTCGCCGCGATCGCCGAGAAGGTCGCCGCGGAGCGGAACGCGAAGGGCATGTCGCAGCGCGAGCTCGCGGAGCTCGTCGGCACGACGCAGTCCGCGATCGCGCGCCTCGAGCGCGGCGGCCGCCCACCGCGGATCGACACGCTCCTGAAGATCGCCGACGCGCTCGAGTGCGAGCTCATCGTCGAGCTCCATCCGCGCACGCCGTAGCGGTACCGACGTCTCTTCGAGCCAAGGCCCCCGACCAGGTCGGTAGTCGTGCCTGTTGGGGACATCTGGCTTTGACGCCGAGCTCCGGCTAGCGTCGGCGCGTGCCCCGACGGCAACCGCTCGACTTCGCCGGCCTGTTCCTCCACGTCACGACGCGCGGCATCGGCCGGGCACCCGTCTTCTTCGACGAGTTCGACTACGTCGGATGGCTGCGGATCTTCGAACAGACCGTGCACCGGTTCAAGTGGCGCTGTCACGCGTACTGCCTCATGCCGAATCACTTCCATCTGCTGATCGAGCTCGTCGAGCCGACACTCGCGCTCGGGATGCGGCATCTGAACGGCTCGTACGCGCAGCGCATCAACCTGCGCAACGAACGCACGGGGCATCTCTTCGAAGGGCCGTACCGCCCGACGCTCGTCGAGCGTGACGAGCACTTCCTCGAGACGTGCCGATACATCGTGCTCAACCCGGTGCGCGCGCATCTCTGCGCCGACGCGGCGGACTGGCCGTGGAGCAGCTACCGCGCCACCGCGGGGCTCGCGCACCGGCCACCGTATCTCGTCGTCGACGCCGTGCGGAGACGGTTCGGAAAAGGCCCGGACGCGCTCGAGAGCTACCGCAGCTTCGTCGCCGCCGGGGCCATGTCCCTCGACCTGGTCGGAGGACGGTAGGGCTCGGCTCGGCGCCCTACAGCGTCAGCTCGAGGCCGTCGCGGGCGCGTTCGATGCCCTCGTCGAGCGGCAGCTCGTCGGGGCGGTGGATCACGATCAGCCGCCGCGCACCGGACGCCGCGAAGGCCTCCGACGCCTCGTCCGCCGTGAGGTGCCCGCGGTCGTCCGGCGGCTCCGGGTCGAGCAGCGTCGCCTCGCAGAGGAACACATCGGCGTCGCGCGCGAGCTCGACGAGCCCGGCGGCCGGCGCGGTGTCGCCGGAGTACGCGACCGTCGCGCGTCCGTCGGTGACGCGCAGCCCGAACGTCAGCTGGTCGTAGTGCGCGAGCCGCACCGGCGTCACCTCGAAGCCCGCGGCGGCGAACGTCGCGCCGTCCGCGTACTCCCGAAGCTCGAACGCGTTGTCGAGGCTCGACCCGAAGCCGAGCGTCGCGCCGAGCGACCGCAGCGTCGCGGTGCCGCCCGGCGGGAGCCACAGCTCGGGGACGGGGACGTCGCGGCCCGCACCGTACGCAGCGCCGAACACCCACGGGACGAGGTCGCCCCAGTGGTCGAGGTGGAAGTGGGTGAGCGCGATCGCCCCGACGCGCGGCCACGGCTCGCGCTCGCGCAGGCGTGCGAGCACGCCCGGCCCGCAGTCCAGCAGCAGCTGCCCTTCACCCTCGACGAGATACCCGGACTGGGCGCCCCCCGGATTGGGCCACGCGGGCGAGCAGCCGATGATCGTCAGCTTCACGGGGCCGTATCGTTCCCGAAACGCGAGCACCGTCGTGTGGGGATCCGTTTCCGGTGTATAACTCCGCCGTGGCCAAAGGCACGGGAGAGATGCTGAAGCAGGTCCCGCTCTTCAGCGACCTCGACGACAAGGAGCTCGCACAGATCGCGGGGACGCTGCGCGAGCGGCGCTTCTCGGCCGGCGACACCGTGACGCAGGAGGGCGCCGGCGGCGCCGGCTTCTTCGTCGTCGAGTCCGGCGAGGCCCAGGTCACGGTCGACGGGCAGGCCCGCGGCACGATCGGCCCGGGCGACTACTTCGGCGAGATCGCGCTGCTGACCGGCTCCGACCGGACCGCGACGATCGTCGCCGGCACCGACATGGTCTGCTACGGGATGACCCCGTGGGACTTCAAGCCGCTCGTCGAGAGCAACTCCGCGATCGCGTGGAAGCTGCTCACGGCGATGGCCGCGAAGCTCAAGTAGCCGCCGGCCGCCGGCGCGATCGGTAGGCGCGCGTCTTCGTCCGGTTTCCGCACACGGCCATCTGGCACCAGCGGGCCGAGCGGTTCCGCGAGCGGTCGTAGAAGAGCCACCGGCAGACGTCCCGCTGGCACGCCTTCAGCCGCAGCCACGTGCCGTCGGCGATCGCCGTGTGGACGATTCCGGCGAGCGTCGCGAGCGCTCCCGCGACGCCCGGCTCGAGGCCCTCGAGCCACGTCTCGCCGTGCTCGAGGCGCACGGTCAGCCGGCCCGCGGCCGCCGCCGTCTCGAGCGTCGCCCGGGCGCCCGGATCGTCCGGCCCGCCGTTGTTCGCGAGCGCGAGGCTCCGGAGCGCGCCGCGGACGGCGTGCGCCCGCGCGAGGTCGTCGTCGCCGACCGGCGCGTCCGGGGCGAGCAGCCCGAGACGGGTGAGGACGGCACGCAGGCTCGCCTCGTCGCTCAGCATCTCGCGGCCGTGCTCGGTGTCGACCGTGTTCGCGAACTGCTGGACGAGCCGCAGCCGGCCGGGTGCGGCCTCCCGCTCGCCGGGGTACGGGATCTCCGCGACGGGCTCCACGGCCGCGACACTACCGAACGCGGGACGCTGGTTCTATCCGGTCAGGCGTGGCTGACGAGCCGGCGGGCGCCGTCGTAGTCGCCGCTGTACCAGCCGCCGAGCGCGGCGACGGAGACGCGGGTGCCCGTGTGCGGCGCGTGGATGAACCGGCCGGCCCCGATGTAGATCCCCACGTGGCCCTCGCCGTGGAAGAAGACGAGGTCGCCGGGCTTGAGGCCGCCGCGGGCGACGCGCCTGCCGCTCTGGAACTGGGCGTAGCTCGAGTGGGCGAGGCTGATCCCGAAGTGCCGGTAGACGTAGCGGACGAAGCCGGAGCAGTCGAAGCCGCTGCCGGGCGAGCTGCCTCCGTAGACGTAGCGCACGCCGAGGAAGTGCTTCGCGTAGCGGACGATCTTGTCGCCCATCGGGATGCGGACGGCGTGGCGGCGGACGCTCGCCGGGCGGCGGACGACCGCAGGAAGCGGCGGCACCACCGGGTCGGCGTTCGTCGGCGGCGCCGGGTCGGGCGGCGCCGGCTGCGGGTCGACCGTGTCGGCCTTGCTCGGCAGCGGACGCATGAGGGCCACGGCCAGCGCGAACGCGAGCGCGCACAGAACGAGGAGGAAGCGTGTCTTCCGCATAAGAGGGGTTCCCTTCGGCACGGGTGCGGTCGCGCAGCGGCGAATCCGCATGTCGTTGGGCAGGCCACATTTGAGCAGGGGTTTAACCGCGCGTCACTCCCCCTTTTGGGGGGTTCGCCTGCGAAGTTCCGAACACTGCTGGATCCGAAAACAGGAGAAAGAGGTGTAGCGAAGGCCCAGAACGAGCATTTAGGATCCGAAAGCAGAAGCGCCGAAATCCGCTCCAGCGAGGAGGCATCTCATGGCGAACACGATCGAGATCCCGGCCCCGGCGGCCCGCGAGCCGCGGCCCGAGCCGGTCTGCACGGCCGAGACGGCGGAGTGCACCTGCCCCGACTTCTGCGAGCGGGACCACGAGAACGACTGAATCCGATCCGGCCGTCGCGCCGTAGAACGGGCATGCGCATACGCCTGCTCATGCTCCTCGTGCTCGCCCTGCCGCTCCTCGTGCTCCTGACCGCCTGCGGCGGCAAGAGCGGGGGCGGCGGGGGCTACTAGCCCGCGCTCAGACCGGCGCCGTCGACCCGCGCACGACGAGTCGCGTCGCGAGCTCGACGTGGAGCGCCTCGAAGCGCTGGCTCTCGAGCGCGCGCATCAGGAGGCTCACAGCCATCCGGCCCATCTCCTCGAGCGGCTGGCGGACGGTCGTGAGCGGCGGCGACACGATCGACGCGAGCTCGGTGTCGTCGAAGCCGACGATCGAGAGATCTTCCGGGACGCGCAGGCCGCGCGCCCGGGCCGCCTGCATCGCGCCGATCCCGAGGTTGTCGTTGAAGGCGAAGATCGCCGTCGGGCGGTCGGGCAGGTCGAGCAGCCGGCCCGCGGCGACGACGCCGCCCTCGATCTGGAAGTCGCTCTCGACCTCGTACTCGGGCACCGGCATGATCCCGGCCGCCGCGAGCCCGGCGTGATACCCGCGGCGGCGCTCGGCCGTCGCGAACCAGCTCGCCGGGCCGGTGATCGCGCCGATCTTGCGGTGGCCGAGGCCGAGGAGGTGCTTCATCGCCTCGTCGGCGCCGGCGGGGTTCGCCGCGGAGACGCCCGGGATCTTCTCGTCGAGCCGCTGCAGCGGGTCGACGACGACGAAGCGGTAGCCGTGGTTCACGAGCACCTCGAGCTCCTCGTTCGACTCCTCGGGGAGGATGAGGAGCGCGCCGTCGGTCGTGCCGTGCATGAGCCGCTCGAGCAGCGTCACCTCGCGGTCGTGCTCGTGGAGCGTGGGGCAGAGCACGATCCGCATGTCGAGCTCGTCGAGCGCCTCCGCGACGCCGGAGAGGATCGACGAGAAGTACGGCGGGTTGAGGAGCGGCACCGTGACCCCGATGAAGCCGGTGCGGCCGGCGGAGAGCCCGCGGGCGCTCCGGTTCGCGGAGTAGCCGTGCTCCCGCACGATCCGCTGGACGATCTCCCGCGTCTCCTCCGAGACGTCGTCGCGGCCGTTGACCACGCGGGAGACGGTGGCGATCGACACCCCCGCGAGCTCGGCGATCTCGCGGATCGTGATCCGCGTCCGCCTACCGGCCTCGCCGTTCCCGGGCTCGCTCATACCGTGCATTGAAGCATGTTCCGGAACGTTACGTAAACAGAACCGGGAAACGGACCTTGACTTTTCCGGTGAAAACGTGGTAACCGTTACCGGAAATTTCCGGTGCACCGCGACTCGTCCGCTTCGACTCGCCTCCGGGCAACCAGAAAGGACTGCAGATGCGATCTGAGGTTCGCTCCACCCGCCGGCTCGCGGCCATCGCCGCAGCCGTGGGGATCGCCGCCATCCTCGCCGCTCTGACCGCCAGCTCGTCCGCTCCGGCGGCGACCCGGTCGGCGGGTGCGGCACAGGCGGGGCACACCTGCCTCGTCATGACCGGCTCCGGCGACCCCGCCTTCGTCAAGAACTTCAACCCGTACACCGCGACGGGTCTCCCGAGCGGAGGCTTCGTTCGCGGCGCGTTCTACGAGCCGCTCATCATCAGCACCGTCGCCGGTGGCGGCAAGCAGTACCCGTGGCTCGCGCAGAGCTGGAAGTGGAGCAACGGCAACAAGACCCTGACGCTGAACCTCCAGCACGGCGTCAAGTGGACGGACGGGAAGCCGCTCACGTCGGCCGACGTCGTCTACAGCCTCACCGCGGGGCAGCAGGACAAGTCGATGGACATGATCGGGTTCACGTCGCCCGACTCCAACGTGTCGTCGATCACGGCCTCCGGCCCGTACAAGGTCGTCATCAAGCTGAAGACGGTCGACTCGCAGTTCATCGCCGCGGTGCTGAACCCGCAGTTCATCGTCCCTCAGCACATCTGGTCGAAGGTCGCCGATCCCGCGACGTTCACCAACCCGAACCCGGTGGGCTCCGGTCCGTTCGCCGTCGTCGGCCGCTTCACCGCGCAGGACTACGTCTTCAACAAGAACCCGCACTACTGGAAGGCCGGCGCGCCGAAGATCCCGTGCCTCGAGTACACGCAGGCCGCGTCGAACGACTCCGCGCTGCTCGCGATCCAGAGCGGCCAGGTCGACTGGACGCACAACTTCGTCCCGAACGTCGCGCAGGCGTACACGGCGAAGGATCCCAAGCACTACCACTCGTTCTACGCGACGACCGCATATCCGATCTCGCTCGTGTTCGACATCACGCAGTACCCGTACAGCATCGTCGCGTTCCGAAAGGCGCTCAGCCTCGCGATCGACCGCAGCAGCGTGTCGAAGCTCGGTGAGTACGGTTACGCGCCGCCGACCGATGCGCTCGGCCTCAACGGCATCTTCCCGAAGTGGGAGAGCCCGGCCGTGAAGAAGGCCGCGGTCGCGGCCGCGAAGTACGACCCGACGGCGGCGAAGGCGCTGCTGACGGCGAACGGCTTCACGTACAAGGGCTCGACGCTCATCGATCCGAAGGGCAACCCGGTCAACCTCGACATCCACGTGATCTCGGGCTGGTCGGACTGGGTCGCGTCGAATCAGATCATCACGAAGAATCTCCAGGCGATCGGGATCAACTCGAACGTCGCGCTCGAGCCCGACTGGAACTCGTGGTATCCGAACGCGTCCGCGACGAAGTTCCCGACCCTGCTCTGGCAGAACGCCTCGCAGGGATCGCCGTACGGGTTCTTCCTCTCGAACCTGTCGCAGCTCAAGTACACGCCTTCCGGCCAGGACGCCACGAACACCGGCAACTGGGCGCACGTGTTCGACGCGAAGGCGACCGGCATCCTCAACCAGTGGAAGTCCAGCCTCAACCCGGAGGTGCAGCAGAAGCTCGCGGCCCAGGCGGCGAACATCTTCCTGCAGCTGCAGCCGATCGTCCCGCTGTTCATCGGGCCCCGCTGGTCGACGTACAGCACGAAGTACTTCCACTGCTTCTCGTCGCCGAAGAACTACTACGGCGACCCGATCTTCACGACCGCACCCGACAACATCCTGTCGTTCACCCAGATCTGCCCCGGCGGCAAGGCCGGCGCATAACGCCGAGGTAGAGGAACACGCCACCGCTGCGGGCGGGACACCGGTCCGTCCTGCCCGCAGCGGTTTATGTTCCGCTCACCCCATGCGCTGGTTCCTGCGTCGACTCGGCTTCTACGCCTTCGCCACCTGGGTGGCGCTGACGATCACGTTCCTGCTGCCGAGGCTCATGCCGGGCGACCCGATCGGCGGCGTGCTCCAGCACCTCTCGCCGGCGCAGATCCAGTCGAACCCGGGGATCATCAAGGTCTACCAGCAGCTCCTCGGCGGCGGGCACCAGTCGATCTGGAGCGCGTATCTCCAGTACGTCCACCGCGTGTCGACGTTGAACTTCGGCATCTCGACCTCGAACTACCCGTCGACGGTCTCGGAGGTCGTCGCGCACACGCTGCCGTACTCGATCGTGCTCGTCGGCATCGCGTTCGCGCTGTCGTTCGTGCTCGGGACGACGATCGGGATGATCGCCGCGTGGCGGCGTGGCGGCGGCGTCGACACGATCTTCGTGCCGGTCTTCATGGCGCTCGGTGCGTTCCCCGCGTACTTCACGGGGCTCGTCGTCGTGTACTTCCTCGGTCTCAAGCTCGGCTGGTTCCCGATCAACCACGCGTACGACAACGGCGACACGCCGGGGCTGAACTGGTCGTTCATCGGGAGCGCGATCCGCCACGGGATCCTCCCGGCGCTCGTGATCGTGCTCGCCTTCGCAGGCGGCTGGGTGCTGAACATGCGCACGGTGATGATCAACACCATCAGCGAGGACTACGTCGCGATGGCGCAGGCGAAGGGCCTGCGCGACCGCCGCGTGATGACCCGCTACGCCGCACGGAACGCGATCCTCCCCCCGCTCAACGGCTTCGCGGCGCAGTTCGCGACCGCCGTCGGCGGCGTCATCTTCGTCGAGCTCGTGTTCAGCTATCCCGGTGCGGGCTACACGCTTCAGCAGGCGGCGCTCGGAAACGACTATCCGCTGACGCAGGCGCTGCTGCTCGTGTTCGCGCTCTGCCCGATCGTCGCGAACTTCGTCATGGACCTCCTCAACCTCGTGCTCGACCCGCGCGTGAGGGCCGCGTAGCGATGTCGCAGATCCAGCCGGCAACCCTCGACATCGTCGACGACGGTGCGTTCGCAGGGCAGATCGTGGGGCTCCCGCGCGGCGGCGGGAAGCGGAGGCGCCTCGCCGTGCCGGGCTGGCTCCGGCTCCTGGCCTCGACGCCGAAGGGCCGCGTCGGGCTGACGATCGTGCTCGGCATGGTCGCGCTCGGCCTCGCGGCGCCGCTCCTCGTGCGCAGCAGCGCGGGCACGGACTTCTCGCTCCTCGACGCGCGCCAGGGGCCGTCGTGGCACCACCTGTTCGGAACGACCGACCAGGGCAGCGACGTGTTCGCCCAGGTGGTGTGGGGCGCACGGCGCTCGCTCGCACTCGGCGCGGCCGCCGGCGCGATCGCGACGGTGCTGGCGACGATGCTCGGCGTCTTCGCCGCCTACGTCGGCGGCGTCGTCGACGACATCCTCAATCTCATCACGAACGTCTTCTTCGTCATCCCGCCGATCCCGCTGCTGATCGCCGTCACCGCGTTCCTCCACACGCGCGGGATGCTGACCATGACGCTCGTGATCGCGACGACGCTCTGGGCGTTCGAGGCACGCATCCTGCGAGGCCAGGCGCTGACGTTGCGCAATCGGGACTTCGTGCTCGCCGCGAAAGTCGCGGGCGAGTCGACGCGGCGCATCGTCTTCGGCGAGATCCTCCCGAACATGATCAGCCGCATCGCGGCGGCATTCGTGCTCGTCTTCTACATCGCGATCCTCGTCGACGCCGGGCTCGAGTTCCTCGGCCTCGGCGACATGACGAAGGCGAGCTGGGGCGTCGCCCTCTACTGGGCCACCGTCAACTCGGCCATGCTCCAGGGCGAGTGGTGGGCGTTCGTGTTCCCCGGCCTCGCGATCGGGATCACCGTGCTCGGGCTGACGCTGATCCTGGCCGGCATGGACGAGATCAGCAATCCGCGGCTGCGCGCGATGCGGGCGCCGTCGCGGCTCGCGCGTAAGGTCCGGGCTCGTGCGCAGGAGAGCGCGTAAGGTGACGAACGTCGTCGAGCCCATGGCGGAGGTGACGGCGACCGAGCGGCGGAGCGAAGTGCTCGTGGAGCTTCGCGGTCTCGCGGTCGAGTACGGCTTCGGCGACCGCCGCGTGCGCGCGGTGGACGGCATCGACCTCGCGATCCACGCCGGAGAGGTGGTCGGCCTCGCAGGAGAGTCCGGCTGCGGCAAGAGCACCGTCGCCAACGCCGTGATGCAGATTTTGCGCCCGCCGGCGCACCTCACGCGCGGCAGCATCCTCTTCCGCGGCGACGACCTCACGCTGAAGAAGCGCGAGGAGCTGCGGAAGTACCGCTGGCGCAACGTATCGATGGTCTTCCAGAGCGCGATGAACTCGCTCAACCCCGTGATGCGCGTCGGCGACCAGTTCGTCGACATGATGCAGGCCCACCAGCACGTCTCGAAGAAGGCGGCGCTCGCTCGTGCAGCCGAGCTGCTCGACGTCGTCGGCATCGACAAGCGGCGCGTGCGCGCGTTCCCGCACGAGCTGTCGGGTGGAATGCGTCAGCGCGTGATCATCGCGCTCGCGCTCGCACTCTCGCCGGAGCTGCTGATCATGGACGAGCCGACGACCGCGCTCGACGTGATCGTCCAGCGCGAGATCCTGCAGCAGGTGCAGGACCTGCAGCGCGACCTCCACTTCGCGGTGCTGTTCATCACGCACGATCTCTCGCTCCTGCTCGAGTTCGCGGACCGGATCGCGATCATGTACGCCGGCGAGATCGTCGAATCGGCGCCGTCCGCGCGTCTGCACGAGAATCCGCAGCATCCGTACACGCGCGGGCTGATGGAGTCGTTCCCGCCGATCAGCGGGCCGCTGCAGCGGCTCGCGGGCATTCCCGGCGCGCCGCCCGATCTCGCCGACCCGCCGTCGGGCTGCCTCTTCCATCCGCGGTGCCCGCTCTGTCTGCCGGAAGAGGCGGCCATGTACGCGCGCCAGACGACCGAGCGGCCGCGCCTGCGCGAGGTCGAGCGCGACCACTTCGTCGCCTGCCACCGAGTCGAGGGCGTCGCATGACCGAGACCTCGCTCGACGTCCGTCACCTGACGAAGCACTTCCCGGCCGACTCCGCCCGCCTCGGGCGCCGCAGCTACGTGCATGCCGTGGACGACGTGAGCTTCACGCTGCGCCGCGGCCGCATCACGGCGCTCGTCGGCGAGAGCGGCAGCGGCAAGAGCACCGTCGCGCGCGTGCTCGCACGGCTCTACGAGCCGACGAAGGCCTCGGTGCTCTTCGAAGGGCGTGACGTGAGCAGCGAGCGCAGCCGGAGCGCACTGCGCCGCTACAGGTCGCAGGTGCAGATGATCTTCCAGGACCCGTTCGGCTCGCTCAATCCGGTGAAGACGGTGCGCCATCACATCGAGCGGCCGCTCCTGATCCATGGGATCGTCGCGCGCGACGAGCTCGAGGAGCGCGTCCACGATCTCCTCACCACCGTCGGGCTCGTCCCGCCGGAGCACGTCGCGGCGAAGTATCCACACGAGCTCTCCGGCGGCCAGCGCCAGCGTGTCGCGATCGCGCGCACGCTCGCCGTCGAGCCGGTCGTGCTCCTCGCCGACGAGCCGACGAGCATGCTCGACGTCTCGATCCGGATCGGGATCCTCAACCTGATGCTGAAGCTGAAGGAGGAGCGCCGGATCGCGTTCCTCTACGTCACGCACGATCTCGCGTGCGCGCGGTACGTCGCCGACGAGATCCTCGTCATGTACGCGGGCCAGATCGTCGAGCAGGGGCCGATCGAGGCCGTGCTCGCCGACCCGCTGCATCCGTACACGCGTCTGCTGCTCTCCGCGGTGCCGGATTCCGGTCTCGGCGAGAGCAAGCGCATCGAGGTCCGCAAGGGCCTCGCCTCGGCCGCGGTCGACCCTCCCGACGGCTGCCGCTTCGTCACCCGTTGCCCGCTTGCGATCGACGTCTGCTCGCACACGACTCCGCCGCTCGTCGAGGCGCGCTCCGAGCACGCGGCGCGCTGCCACGTCACGGCGCCGTCCCAATCACACGCAGAGAAAGAGGCCGTCCGATGAGACCCGACCCGACGCGAATGTTCCCCGCCGATTTCGTCTGGGGCGCTGCGACCGCCGCGTACCAGATCGAGGGCGCGGCGGACGAGGACGGCCGCGGCGAGAGCGTGTGGGACCGCTTCGCCGCGACGCCGGGCAAGGTTCGGAACGGCGACAGCGGCGCGATCGCGTGCGACTTCTACCACCGCTACCCGGACGACATCGCGCTCATGCGCGAACTCGGCCTCGGTGCGTTCCGGTTCTCGATCGCGTGGCCGCGCATCGTCCCGGCGGGCAGCGGCGCCGTGAACCAGGCGGGGCTCGACTTCTACGACCGTCTCGTCGACGAGCTGCTCGAGCACGGCATCGAGCCGTTCCCGACGCTCTTCCACTGGGACACGCCGCAGGCGCTCCAGGACGAGGGCGGATGGGCCTCGCGCGCGACGGCGGAGCGGTTCGTCGAGTACGCCGACATCGTGAGCGAGCGCCTGGGCGACCGCATCGCGCACTGGGCGACGCACAACGAGCCGTGGGTCGTCGCATGGCTCGGTCACGGGTGGGGACTGCACGCGCCGGGGCATACGAGCCGTGCGGAAGCGCTCGCCGTGTCGCATCACCTGCTGCTCTCGCACGGGTGGGCCGTCGACGTGCTTCGACGCAATGCGCCCGATGCACAGGTCGGCATCGTGCAGGTGCTCGCGCACGTCGACCCTGCGTCGGACTCGCTCGCCGACGTCGCCGCAGCGCGCGAGGTCGACGGCAGCAGCAACCGCTGGTTCCTCGACCCGGTCTTCCGCGGCGAGTACCCCGCCGACATGCTCGAGCTCTACGGCGCCGACGCACCGCCGGTGCAGGACGGCGACCTGCAGGCGATCGCGTCGCCGATCGACTTCCTCGGCGTGAACAACTACTTCCGCCACATCGTCGCGGCGGGCGCCGACGGCCCGCGCACGATCCGCCCGTCCGAGGGCGAGCTGACCGACATGGGCTGGGAGGTGTATCCGCACGGGCTCTACCAGGTGCTCGTGCGCGTCGCCGAGGACTATGCGCCGGCCGCGATGTACATCACGGAGAACGGCGCCGCATTCGGCGACGTACGCGTGCACGACGGACAGGTGCGCGACCCCGAGCGGCGCGACTACATCGGCTCGCACCTCGACGCCGTTGCGCAAGCCGTCGCCGAGGGAGCACCGGTGCGCGGCTACTTCGTCTGGAGCCTGCTCGACAACTTCGAGTGGGCGCAGGGCTATTCGAAGCGCTTCGGGATCGTCTACGTCGACTTCGCGACCCTCGAGCGCGTCCCGAAGGAGAGCTTCTACTGGTATCGCGACTTCATCGCGGCGCAACGCGCGGTCGTTGCGGGTGCCTCGTGACCTCGGCACGTGTGGGCCTGCAGCTCTACACCCTGCGCGGCGACTGCGCGCGCGACCTCGAAGGCGTGCTGCGCGCGGTCGGCAAGCTCGGATACGAGGGGGTCGAGCTCTTCGACCTGCACGGGCACGCACCCGAGCAGGTGCGTTCGTGGCTCGACGAGGCCGGGCTCGCGGTCGCCGGAAGGCATGCCGGCATCGAGCTCCTCGAATCGGACCTCCCGGGGCTCGCCGCCGAGTTGCGCACGCTCGGCACCGACCGCGTCGCGCTCAGCTGGATCGACGCACCGGTGACGGTCGCCGCCGCGCGGAAGTGGGTCGAGCGCATTGCGACGGTCGGTACGCGCGCGGGCGAGCTCGGGCTGCGCTTCGGGTTCCACAACCACGCGGGCGAGCTTCGCCCGCTCGAGGGCGGCGCCACGCTGCTCGACCTGCTCGCGGGCCTGCCCGACGACCTGCTCTGGCTCGAGCTCGACCTCGGCTGGGCCTGGGAGGCAGGCGTCGACCCGGTGGAACTGCTCCAGCGCATGCGCGGCCGCTCGCCGCTCGTGCACGTGAAGGACTTCCGCGAGCACGGCGGCGCTGCGTTCTGCCCGGTCGGCGACGGCGCGGTCGGGTATCCGCGCATCGTTTCCGCCGCAGACGCCGCAGGCGTCGAATGGCTGCTCGTCGAGCAGGACGAGGTCGACGGGCCGCCGCTCGACGCGGTCGAGCGGTCGATCCGTGCGGTACGGACGATGCTGGCGGAGGCGGCATGAACGTCGGCCTCATCGGGTGCGGCGTGATCGCCGGCCGGTACGTCAAGGGCTCGGCAGCGTTCCCGTCGTTCGACGTCGTCGCCTGCAGCGACACCGACGCGTCGCGGTCGAATGCGCTGGGCGAGGAGCACGGCATTCGCGTCGACGCCGTCGACGAGCTGATCGCCGATCCTTCGATCGGCGTCATCCTCAACCTCACGCCGCCGCATGCTCACGCAGAGGTGGTCGGTGCTGCGCTCGACGCCGGCAAGCACGTCTACACGGAGAAGCCGCTGACGACATCGGTTGCCGACGGCCGCGAGCTGCTGTTGCGTGCGGCGCAGCGACACCTGCGGATCGGCTGCGCTCCCGACACGTTCCTCGGCAGCGCGTACACCGCAGCGCGCGACCTGATCGCCCGCGGCGACATCGGCGAGCCGCTCGGTGCGAACGCGACGATGCTCGTCGGCGGCGCCGATACCTGGCATCCGAACGGCGACTTCTTCTTCCGCGTGGGAGCCGGCCCGGTGCTCGACATCGCGCCGTACTACCTCACCGCGATCGCGTCGCTCCTGGGGCCGTTCGAGTCCGCCACGGGCTTCGGCGCCACACCGACGCGCGAGCGGGTGCTCGCGGTGGGGCCGCGCGCCGGGGAGCGTTTCGAGGTCGAGGTGCCGACGCACGTGACGGCCGCGCTTCGGCTCGTCTCCGGCGCGCTCGCAACCGTCACCGTCAGCTTCGAGGCGCGCAACCAGTACGACAGCACGCTCGTCGTGTACGGCACCGAGGGGCAGCTCGCGCTGCCCGACGCGAACGAGTTCGAAGGCGAGCTGCGCGTTCGGAGCGGGCGGGGGGAGTGGGCGGCCGTGCCGTATGCATCCCGCGGTGCGCAGGAGACGCGCGGGTACGGGCTGCACGAGATGGTCGTTGCGCTCGAGGCGGAGCGCCCGCATGGCGCGTCGGGCGAGCTCGCGCTGCACGTGCTCGAGACGGCGTCGGCGGTGCTGCTGTCGGCCGAGGAGGGGCGCACCGTCGAGATCGCGACACGGTTTGACGCGCCGTAGGCTCGTCCTCGGCGTCGCGTCCGCCGTCGCAGGGGTGAGCGCCGCTGTGGCCGCGGTGCTCGCTCCCGGCCACGCTGACGCCTACGTCGTCCATGCGCTGGTCTCCGACGCGGGGCTGCACGCCGCGACGCACGATGCGGCACTCGTGAACGCATGGGGTCTCGCTTCGAGCCCGACCGGCCCGTGGTGGACGGCCAACGAGGCGCGAGGCCGCAGCACGCTGTACTCGGCCGACGGGAGGAAGCAGACACTCACGGTCCACGTCGACGGCGGCCCGACCGGCATCGCCTACAACGACGGCACCGGCTTCGTCGTCCGCGCCGGCGGTGCAAGCGGACCTGCGCGCTTCGTCTACGCGTGCGAGGACGGGATGATCCGCGGGTGGGCGCCGAGCGTCCCGCACGGCTGGTCACGGGCCGCAGAGGTCGCCGTCGACGAGGCCGCTGCGGGCGCCGTGTTCCGCGGCGTCGCGGTCGCAACGCTTCCGGACGGCACGCAGCGCCTGTACGCGACCGACTTCCACAACGCGCGCGTCGACGTCTTCGACGGCAACTGGCGAAGGGTGCTTCGCAAGGGAGCGTTCGTCGACCGTTCGATTCCGTCCTGGTACGCGCCGTTCGGCATCCAGGCGGCCGGCCGGCGTGTGTTCGTCACGTACGCGTCGCCGGCGCCGGTGAACGGCAACGACTCGCCGACGGGCGGCTACGTCGACGAGTTCGACCTCGACGGCAGGCTCGTCGCGCGCGTCGGGCGCATGGGCCCGCTGAACGAGCCGTGGGGGCTCGCGCTCGCCGGAGGGCCGGGCGGCGACCTCTTCGTCGGCAACTTCGGCAGCGGGCGCATCGACGTCTATGCGCGGCGCGACAGCGGCTGGTCGTTCCGCGGGCAGCTGCGGCGCCGCGACGGATCGCCCGTCGTCGTCTCCGGGCTGTGGGGTATCGCGTTCGGCAACGGTGGCATGGCGGGCCCGCGCGACACGCTCTTCTTCGCCGCGGGGCCGCATCGCTGGCGAGGCGCGTCGGAGCTCTCGGTGCACGGCCTCTTCGGCTCGATCGCGCCCGCGAGCTGACGCAGAGACGCAAAGGGCCGCCCGGGGAGGCGGCCCTTCACTGAGATGCGCAGGTGCTACGCCTGCGGAACCGTCGTTCCGCCGACCTTCGGGTTGCGCTTCCCGAAGAGCTCGAGCGCCGGCTTCGCGTTGGCGAGCGTCCCGCCCACCGCGAGGATGCCGAGCCCGATGCCCGTGAGCAGAAGGGCGAAGCCGACGACGATCCCGAAGAGCGAGATCTGCTCGGCCATGTAGCTCGTGTTCAACGCCGTCGTGAGTGCGGTCTCCGTGACCCAGAGGTTGCGGGCCGCGTTGTCGACCGGCCGTCCGCCGGACATGAGTGCCTTGGTCGCGTCATTCGTGCCCTTGCCGTTCGCCGTCGCGTAGCGCGGCATCTGCGAATAGGTCAGGCCACCGCTCGCCTCGAGCGTGTGGATCCGCATGTAGCCGGCGAACGCGCGTGCGAGCGTGCCGTTGACGATCGCCTTGTTCGCGACGCTGACGGTCGGGATCGTCAGATTCGCGACCTTGAGGCCGGCCTGCGTGGCCTCGGCCTTGATCGCGGACGGCGTCATGTCGGCGGAGCCGACGATGTACTCCTGCTTCAGGCTGTCGCGGACGGTGCTGCGTCCGTTGAAGCCCATCACGATCGAAGCGACGCCGAACGCGACGAGCACTGCCGCGGCGACGAATCCACCAATCTCGAATACCTTGCGCATCTCAAGCCTCCGTTCAGTTCCGTCGACGCCCTGTTTGCTCGTCGACCTGTTCGTAGGCTTCAGACTTACGCTCCGCGGGGCGTACGGCATCCGACGCCACGCGGAGCGATCGTGCGGCTGCACCGCTCGGCGCGTAGGGGATTTGCCGCAGGCGGGCTTGCTCAGCTCTCGAGCAGGCCCTGCGCGATCGCGTGCCGGACGAGCTCGGCGCGGGTCGAGAGACGCAGCTTCTGCATGATGTGCGCCCGGTGCGTCTCGGCCGTGCGGACGGAGATGTAGAGCTGCTTTGCGATCTCCTGATTCGTGTGTCCGAGGGCGAGCAGGCGCAGCACCTCGCGCTCCCGGTCGGAGAGCGGGTCGGCCTCGGCCTGCCGGCGCGCGTCGGCTTCGGCGGCCACGAGCCGCGCCCCGAGCTCGGGATTCACATAGCGGCCGCCCTTGGCGACCTCGCGGACGGCGGCCACGACCTCGGCGTCGGCGGCCTCCTTCAGGACGTAGCCGCTCGCGCCGGCGGCGAATGCCTCGCGGACGTAGCGTGGGTCGTCCTGCATCGAGAGGATGAGCACCTTCATCTCGGGGTGCTCGTGCAGGAGCTGCGGCAGCGCTTCGATGCCGCTCTGGTCGGGCATCATCACGTCCATCAGGATCACCTGGGGCTTCAGCTCGCGTGCGCGGAAGATGGCGTCGCGCGCGGTGCCGGCCTCGCCGACCACGTCGATGTCGTCGTTTGCGTCGAGCAGAAGCCTGAGGCCCGAGCGCACGACGGCATGGTCGTCGACCACGAGAACGCGTACGGAGTCGGCCACCTGGGGAGTCTACGCTGTCGCTCGCCGGGATCCGTGGAAAACCGCAGTCACGGTGCGGAGCGTGCCCGTTACCGGGCAGCCGATCTCTCCGTAGCCTCCGTTCATGCGGACCCATGCCGTCGTGTGGAGCAGCGACGAGGGTCGCTTCTCCGGGAGGCTCGAGTCGTTCCCCGACCGGTTCGAGCTCGTCGGGCGGGATCGCCGGCTCACGCTGCAGTTCCGCGACTTCACGGCCGTCTCGATCGCCCGCAGCCGCGCCGACCGGTTGCTCGGGATGCCGGTGCTCGCGCTCCAGCGCAAGGGCGGCGGGCCCGTGCGGATCGCCGCGCTCGAAGGGCCCGGCCTGCTCCACGATCTCGCCGATCGCGTCGAGCAGGGGCGCGCCGAGCTCTAGGTTCCGACCGGCGCGAATGCGGAGATCGTCGTGCCCTCGCCCGGGGCGGACTCGACAGCCAGCGTCCCTCCGATGAGTGCGATCCGTTCGCGCATACCGACGAGGCCGAGCGAGCCGTTTCCGACGTCGCCGACGTCGAAGCCGTTGCCGTCGTCCTCGATCAGGATGTTGACCCCGCCGTCCCGACGCGTCAGCACGATGCTCACCTGCGACGCCTGTGCGTGTTTCACGACGTTCGTCAGCGCTTCCTGGACGAGCCGGTAGAGCGCAGTCTCCGTCTCGGCGGGGAGACGCTCCGCGCCGAGATGCGGCTCGACGGTGGCGCCGATGCCGCTCCGCTCCGCGAAGGTCTCACCGAGGCGCTCGAGTGCCGGCACGAGGCCGAAGTCGTCGAGCGCCGCGGGTCGCAGCTCGACGGCGAGCGCGCGCACGTCCTGCAGCGCCTGGACGACGATCTCGCGGAGATCGGCCTCGACCTTTTCCGCCTCGCTCGCGCTCTGTGCGGCGCGGATCCCGCGCAGGCCGAGCAGGATCGACGTCAGGGCCTGCCCGGTCTCGTCGTGCAGCTCGCGGGCGAGCCGGCGCCGTTCGAGCTCTTGCGCGTCGATCACCCGGCGGACCGTGTCGCGCGCCACACGCTCGGAGAGGTCGACTGCGACCGCGGCTCGCGCGGCGAAGATCTCGGCGAGGCGCAGGTCGGCATCGCTGAAGCGAGCATCCGCGCCGACCTTGTCGTGGACGGCGACGATGCCGATCGCGCGCCCGCGCACGATCAAGGGGACGTAGAGGCCGCTGCGCACGCCCATGCGCCGGGCCTCGTCCTGGTCGACCTCGGGGTCGTCGATGATCGAGTCGACGCGCACGCTCTGCTGGCGTTCGAGCACGCGCCGGCTCTTCGAACGTCCGCTCAGATTGTGGTCGAGAAGGCCGTACGCGGTCTCGCCCTCGCCGTCGGCGGCAGCGATACGCAGCTCTCCGTTCGGGAGCGGGAGCCCGATCAGCGTGAGACGTGCGCCGATCAGCTCGCGCACACGGCGGCACACGAGCTGAAGCAGGCGCTCGAGGTCGGTCTCCTCCGCGATCGACCGCACGACCTCGTGGAGGAACTCGAGCTGCCGCGACCAGCGCGTCGCCGACTCGTAGAGGCGCGCGTTCTCGATTGCGACCGCGGCCTGCGCCGCGAGCAGCATGACGAGCTCCTCGTCCGCCTCGGTGAAGTCCTCGCCGCCCTCCTTCTCCGTCAGGTAGAGGTTGCCGTACGCGACACCGCGCAGGAGCACGGGTACGCCGAGGAACGTGCCCATCGGCGGGTGGTTCGGGGGGAAGCCCACGGACCGCGGGTCCTGGCCGAGATCGTGGAGGCGCAGAGGCTGCGCCGCGCGGATCAGGACGCCGAGGATCCCGCGCCCGCGCGGCAGGTCGCCGATCGCGGCGTGCGTTTCGGCATCGATCCCGGTCGTGAGGAAGCGCTCGAGCGCGGCCCCCGTCTCGTCGATGACGCCGAGCGCCGCGTAGCGCGCACCGGTCAGCGTCGCCGCCGCCTCCACGAGCTTCTGGAGGAGCGCGTCGAGCGAAAGCTCGGAATTCAGCGCCAGCGTCGCGTCGAAGAGCGCACGCAGCCGCGTCTGGTCGGGCACCGGGGCCACCCTATGAGCGTACTCCTCGGCCGAACGGGAGCGAGAAGCCGTCCGTAGTTCCTCCCTGCCGGAGTTGGTAGAACGCGCCGATGACTGCGGGCCTGCGGCGGCGCATTCTGAGTGCGTGTCGATGCAAGCCGTGACCTGCCTCGAGTGCCGATGCGTCTACCGCCAGGCGCAGACGCCGCTCGCAGTCATCCAGGAAGGCGCATGCCCCCGCTGCGGCTATGTCGGCTGGGCGCCCGCCCCCGAGGGCGCGCCGGTCGAGGGAGACCTCGACGTGGATCCGGTTCGTGCGCTGCTGCAGCGCGTGATCGAGCAGCGGGAGGGCCCCGTCGCCGCGGAGCCCTCCCTCGCTCGCGCCGTCTAGGTCAGACGGCCGTGCCGACGATGTCGCGGGCTTCCGGCCCCGCCGCGAGCTCGACCGGCAGTGCACTGAGAACGACCTTCAGCGCATGTGTCGTCGCAGCATCCGCGAAGACGTCGTAGGCCAGCTCGGTCTCGTCGAGTGAGAAGTGATGCGTTGCGAACGGACTCGGGTCGAGCCGCCGCTCCTCGATCAGCTTCATCAGCTGCGGCGTCGTCGTGGTGTCGACGAGGCCGGTGGTGATCGTGACGTCGCGGATCCACAACGTCTCCAGATGGAGCGTGGCGGAGTGCCCGTGCACGCCGACGTTGGCGACCCGGCCGCCGGGGCGGATGAGCGCGGTTGCGAGCTCGAACGTCTCCGGAACGCCGACCGCTTCGATCGCGACGTCCACGCCGAGGCCGCCCGTCATCTCGAACACCCGCTCGATCGCATCCTCCACGCCGTTGTTGATCGTCACGTCGGCGCCGAAGTCGAGCGCCTTCGCGAGGCGCGCGTCTGCGAGGTCGATCGCGATGATCCGGCCCGGCGTGTAGAGCTTCGCCGTCATGATCGCGGCGAGGCCGATCGGGCCGGCGCCGACGATCGCGATGGTGTCGCCGGGGCGGACCCCGCCGTTCTGCACGCCGACCTCGAATGCGGTCGGGAGGATGTCGGCGAGGAAGAGCACGTCCTCGTCGGAGAGCGACTCCGGAACCTTGTACACGGAGGTGTCCGCGAACGGGACGCGCGCGTACTCGGCCTGCAGCCCGTCGATCAGATGGCCGAAGATCCAGCCGCCGCCGCCGCTGCAGATGCCGTAGTGGCCTTCACGGCAGAAGCGGCACCGGCCGCAGGACGTGATGCACGAGACCAGCACGCGGTCGCCCTTCGCCACGGTGGTCACGGCAGCACCGGTCTCGACGACCGTGCCGACTGCCTCGTGGCCGAGGATCGTCCCCGGCTGCACGGCGGGCACGTCGCCCTTGAGGATGTGGAGGTCGGTGCCGCAGATCGTCGACGTGTCGATCTTGACGACGATGTCGGTGGGCTCCTTGATCGTGGGATCCGGAACCTCTTCCCACGAGCGCTTTCCGGGGCCGTGGTAGACGAGAGCCTTCATCGGGGCTCCTTCCTACGCCGTGAGGACGGCGTCGTCGGTCGGTGCGAGGACACGCCCCGGCGGGGGAACAACGAGCACGGGGCACGGAGCGACGTGCAGGAGGCCCTTGGCCACGCTGCCCAGGATCGCGGTGCCGATGGCGCCGCGGCCGTGCGTGCCGACGACGATCAGGTCTGCCTCGACCTGACGTGCGGCCTCTGCGATCAGCTCGTCGGCAGGATGCGTCGTGCCGACTGCGAACTTCAGCTCCGCCTCGAAGCCGTCCGCACGGAGCTGCTCGACCTGCGCGTGGATCTTGTCCCGCAGGTCGTCCTCGTCGGCCAGCACCGGGGCGCCGCCGAAGCGGCCTCTGAGCCGCTCGTCGGCATGGATCGCGACGATGTGCGACGAGTGCACGCGGGCGAGCTCGACGACGGTCTCGAGCGCGCTGTCTGCGAGCTCCGACCCGTCGGTCGCCCAGACGATGGTCTTGAACATGGTTGCTCCTTTCAGTCCTCCAAACCGTCACGCCGTGGCGTTCGCACGGCATCGGGTGTGCCGCGGATCAGCGTGCGAGAACTACGGATGAGCAGCCGTTGCGGAAAGTCCGCGCGCGGTCTGCGAGCGGGCCACGATGCGGCCGCAGGCCGCCCGCGCGGAGAATGAGCGCACGGGCATGAGCGCTTTCGTCCACGACCCCACCGACGTCATCCTTCGCGACGGCTCGACGATGCGCCTCACGGCGCCGTCGGCCGCCGACGCGGAGGCGCTGCTCGAGTTCTTCGCGCAGCTCTCGGACCGGAGCCGGTACCAGCGGTTCCACGGCTTCCCGCACCTGTCCCCGGCGCTCGTCGAGAGCTTCGTCGACCCGAACTGGGAGGAGCGCGGGTCGCTCGCCGGCTGGCTCGAGGGCCGCGTCGTCGCGCTCGCGAACTACGCACGGCTGCGCGATCCGCTCGTGGCGGAGGTCGCGTTCACGGTCGACGACGAGGTGCAGGGCCGCGGGATCGGCACGCGGCTGCTCGAGCGGCTCGCCGCGCTTGCGGCTCGGGCGGGGATCGAGGAGTTCGTCGCCGTCGTGCTGCCCGAGAACCGGGCGATGCTCGGCGTCTTCAGGGACGCGGGTTTCGACGTGACGCGCGAGCTCGCCGGCGGCGAGGTCGAGGTGCGATTCCCGATTGCCGCGACGGAGCACTACCGCGAGCTCGTCGCTGCCCGCGACCACACCGCGGTTGCGAACTCGCTGCGTCCGTTCTTCCGGCCTGCGACGGTCGCGGTGATCGGTGCGTCTGCGCGCCGCGGTTCTATCGGCGGCGAGCTGTTCCGCAACGTGCTGGCCGCAGACTTCGCCGGCGCCGCGTATCCCGTCAATCGCTCGGGCGAGCCCGTCGCGGGCGTTCGCGCTCACCGCTCGATCGCCGACATCCCGGACGACGTCGAGCTCGCGGTTCTCTGCCTTCCGGGCGAGCATGTCGTCGACGCTGCGCGGGACGCTCTCGAAGCCGGAGTGCGCGCGCTCGTCGTCATCTCCGCCGGCTTCGCGGAGGTCGGAGCCGAGGGCCGCGCACGGCAGGACGAGCTGCTCGCGCTCGTGCGCTCGCACGGCGCACGCCTCGTCGGGCCGAACTGCCTCGGCGTCGCGTCCGCGGCTTCGCGGCTCAACGCGACGTTCGCGCCGCGCGCGTTCCCCGCGGGGAAGATCGGGTTCTCGTCTCAGAGCGGTGCGCTCGGCCTGGCGATGCTCGAGCGTGCGGAAGCACGTGGCCTCGGTCTCTCCGCATTCGTCTCGATCGGCAACAAGGCCGACGTGTCCTCCAACGACCTTCTCGAGTGGTGGGAGGACGACGACGCGACCGAGATCGTGATGCTGTATCTCGAGTCGTTCGGCAACCCCCGCGCGTTCGCGCGCATCGCCCGCCGCCTCGCGCGACGCAAGCCGATCCTCGCGATGAAGAGCGGCACGACCCGCGCGGGCCGGAAGGCCGCGAGCTCGCACACCGCTGCGCTCGCCGGTTCCGATGCCGCGGTCGACGCGCTGTTCAGGCAGGCCGGCGTGATCCGCACCGACACGCTCGGCGAGCTCGTCGACGTTGCCGCGTTGTTCTCCGCCCAGCCCGTGCCGAAGGGCCGCCGTGTCGCCGTGCTGACGAACGCCGGGGGGCTCGGCATCCTGTGCGCCGACGCGTGCGAGGCGGCCGGTCTCGAGCTGCCCACGCTGTCGGAGCCGACGCGTCGTGTTCTCGGCGATGTGCTCCCGCTCGAGGCGAGCAGTGCGAATCCCGTCGACATGCTCGGTTCCGCCAACGCGAAGAGCTTCGCCGACGTGCTGCCGATCGTCCTGGCAGATCCGAACGTCGACGCTGTGATCGTGCTCTTCGTCCCGACCGTCGGCATCGACGAGGACGACGTCGGGGCCGCGATCAGCCGCGGCGCCGCGGGCGCGACCGGCAAGCCGGTGCTCTGTTCGTTCCTCAGCGCGCGGGGCGCTCCGGCGACCCTGCGGAGCGTGGTCCCGATCCCGTCGTTCGCGTATCCCGAGGCGGCCGCGCACGCGCTCGGCCGCGCGGCAGACCGCGGCGAGTGGCTCCACCGCGCCGCGGGTGTCGTGCCGGAGCTCGACGTCGACCGTGCCACAGGCGAGGCGATCGTGGCGACGGCGCTCGCGACCGGTGACGACACGTGGCTCGAGGCGCCGCAGGCCCGCGCGCTGCTCGTGGCCTACGGGATCCCGGTCGTCGCCGAGCGCTCGGCCGCCGGCACCGACGAGGCGGTCGCAGCCGCCGCCGAGCTCGGGTATCCGGTCGTCGTGAAGAGTGCCGCCGCCGGCGCGCACAAGACGGAGTCGGGCGGCGTCGCGGTCAATCTCTCGAACGAGGCGGAGGTCCGTGCTGCGGCCGGCCGCATCGGCGCACCACTTCTCGTGCAGTCGATGGTGCAGGGCGGTGCGGAGCTGCTCGTCGGTGCCGTGCAGGACCCGATCTTCGGGCCGCTCGTCGCCTTCGGGCCCGGCGGCGTCTTCGCCGAGCTGATCGGCCAGGCGCAGTTCCGCCTCGCTCCCCTCACGGACGTCGACGCGCACGAGCTCGTGCAGACGGGAAAGGCGGGCAAGCTCGTTGCGGGCTTCCGCGGCAATCCCCCGGCGGACGCCGCAGCGCTCGCCGATCTCCTTCTCCGCCTCTCTCGGCTCGCCGAGGATCTGCCGGAGGTGAGCGAGCTCGATCTCAATCCGGTGCTGGCGCTCCCGAACGGATGCGTTGCGGTCGATGCGCGGGTGCGGCTCTCGCGGCCCGAGGCCCGGTCCCGCGCGAAGAGCTGGTAGCCACCGCGCGCCGGCACTCGAGCCAATGACGGTCCGCGCGCAGGTGGGACCGAAACGGCGCGAGATCGGCCGGCCGTAGCGTGTGCGCCGTCTCCGCGGCGGCGAGGGCGCGCTCGTCGGCGGCGAGCGCAGCGTCCCAGGATTCGAACGGCACCGTCTGCATGTCACGACCGTCGCGTGTGATTGCAGCCGTGGCGTCCGCGCGGCGGTCGATCCGCGCTGCGGCTTTCCCGCTGGCGAGGAACGCCGGGCTACGGATGCGTCCGGCGCACCCGGGATGGACGATGGTCGTACCCGTTCGAGCGAGGAGGCCCCAGTGCGAGTCGCAGACGTCATGTCCAACCCGGTCGTCGCCGTGAGCCCGGAGACGCCGTTGAAGGACATCGCGGAGCTGCTCGCGACCTCCGGGTTCTCCGGCGTCCCCGTCGTCGACGGGCAGGGTCACGTGCTCGGCGTCGTCAGCGAGGCGGACATTCTCGTCAAGCAGCGCCGCCCGCTCGCTCGAAGCCGGGGCAGGGAGGCACGGCGCGTCGAGTTGAAACGCGCGGCGCGGACGGCGGCCGAGGCCATGAGCTGGCCCGCGCTGACGATTGCCGCCACGGCGCGCATCGACCTCGCTGCGTCGACGATGCTCGACCGCGACGTCAATCGCCTTCCGGTCGTCGATCGCGACGGCCTGCTCGCCGGGATCGTCACGCGCGCCGATCTGGTGCGCGCGTTCGTGCACAGCGACGAAGAGATCGCGTCGGAGATTCGCCAGGGCGTGATCGTCGGCGAGCTATGGCGCGACCCCGAGCAGTTCGTCGTGCGTGTCAAGCACGGCGAGGTGACGATCGACGGCCCGATCGCCCGCGACGACCTGATGGTGCTCGTGCGGCGCGTGTCGCTCGTGTCCGGAGTCGTCTCGGTCGATGTCCATCCGACGCCCTCACTCGTCGGCGCCCGCTAGAGCGCTCGCGCTCGCGTCCGTCGCGATCGCGGCCGGTTGCGGCAGCGCGCAGCGCGGTCCGTCGTCGACTCCGCCCTCCCGCGGCGAGGCGCTGTTCGTGCAGAACTGCGGCGCATGCCACCGGCTTGCCGCTGCCGGCACCGAAGGCGTCGTCGGGAGGAGCCTCGACGTGACGAAGCCGTCCGTCGAGATCGTGCTGCGAACGCTCGCGGTGCCGTCGAAGAACATGCCACGCAGCCTGCTCTCCGGCGGCGACGCACAGCTCGTCGCCGCGTACGTCGCTGCGCACGCCGGGCGCTAGCTCAGTACGGCCAGCACCAGTCAGCGATCTCGGGCGGGTCCTCTCCATGCTCGCGGGCGTACATCCGCGCGCGGAGCCGCAGGTCCTGCATCTCCTGGTGGATGTGGGCGGCCGGGCCGGCGATCTCGGGTATGCGGTCGAGCGCGTCGATGACCAGATGAAAACGGTCGAGGTCGTTCAGCATCACCATGTCGAACGGCGTGGTCGTCGTTCCCTCTTCCTTGTAGCCGCGGACGTGCATGTTGTCGTGGTTCGCCCGCCGATAGGTCAGACGGTGGATGAGCCACGGGTAGCCGTGGTAGGCGAACACGATCGGCTTGCTCTCCGTGAAGAGCGCGTCGAACTCGCGGTCGGTGAGACCGTGCGGGTGCTCGGTGCTCGGCTGGAGGCGCATCAGGTCGACGACGTTCACCACGCGCACCTTCAGCTCGGGCAGCCGGTCGCGCAGGATCGCGGTCGCCGCCAGCGTCTCGAGGGTCGGGACGTCGCCGCAACAGGCGAGCACGACGTCGGGCTCGTCGCCGTCGTCGTTCGAAGCCCATTCCCAGATGCCGATGCCGCGTGCGCAGTGCACGATCGCGTCGTCGATCGACATGTACTGCAGCGCGGGCTGCTTCCCGGCGACGATCACGTTGACGTAGTGCCGGCTGCGCAGGCAGTGGTCGGCCACGGAGAGCAGGCAGTTCGCGTCGGGCGGGAGGTAGACGCGGATGATCTCGGCCTTCTTGTTCACCACGTGGTCGATGAAGCCCGGGTCCTGGTGCGAGAACCCGTTGTGGTCCTGGCGCCAGACGTGTGAGCTGAGCAGGTAGTTGAGCGACGCGAGCGGCCGGCGCCACTCGATGTCGCGCGTCACCTTCAACCACTTCGCGTGCTGGTTGAACATCGAGTCGACGATGTGGATGAACGCCTCGTAGCAGTTGAAGAGCCCGTGCCTGCCGGTGAGCAGATAGCCCTCGAGCCAACCCTGGCATTGATGCTCCGAGAGCATCTCGAGGACGCGGCCGGTCGGTGCGAGGCCCTCGTCGGTCGGCTCGACCGCAGCGTTCCATTGCTTGCCGGTCACCTCGAGCACGTCGCCGAGGCGGTTCGACGCGGTCTCGTCAGGGCCGAAGATGCGGAAGCTCGCAGGGTTCGCGAGCACGACGTCTGCGAGCCAGGCCCCGAGAATGCGCGTCGCCTCTGCGGTCGTCGTGCCGGGCGCGCCGACCGGCACCGCGTGTGGCCGGAAGTCCGGCAGCTCGAGGTCGCGCAGCACCGCGCCGCCGTTCGTCTTCGGGTTGCCGCTCATTCGGCGGTCGCCCTGCGGCGCGATCGCCGCGAGCTCGGGGACGAGCCGGCCTGCCTCGTCGAACAGCTCCTCCGGCCGGTAGCTCCTGAGCCAGTCCACGAGGAGCTGCCGGTGCGCCGGATCGGTGCGAACGTTCGTGAGCGGCACCTGATGCGAGCGCCAGGTGCCCTCGACCTGCACGCCGTCGACCTCGTGCGGGCCCGTCCAGCCTTTCGGCGTGCGAAAGACGATCATCGCGCGCGGGTTGTCGAGGGCCTCGTCGAGCAGCGACACGAAGCGCGCGTGGATCGACAGCGCATCCTCGTCGTCGAACCCGGCGGTGAAGAAGAGCGGATCGTGGCCGTAACCGCGCATGAGCGCGTCGAGCTCGCTTTCCGGAATGCGGGCGAGCACCGTGGGGTTGGCGATCTTGTAGCCGTTGAGATGGAGGATCGGCAGCACGCGGCCGTCCGTGTCGGCGTTGACGAACTTGTTCGAGTGCCAGCTCGTCGCGAGCGGGCCCGTCTCGGCCTCGCCGTCGCCGATCACGCACGCGGCGAGCAGGCCCGGGTCGTCGAGCACCGCGCCGTACGCATGCGAGAGCGCGTAGCCGAGCTCGCCGCCTTCGTGAATCGAGCCCGGCGTCTCGGGCGCGGCATGGCTGGGTATGCCGCCGGGGAACGAGAACTGCCGGAACAGCCGCCGCAGCCCCTCGGCGTCCCGGCCGATGTGCGGATAGAGCTCCGTGTACGTCCCCTCGAGGTACGACTGCGCGACGACCGCCGGGCCTCCGTGCCCGGGGCCGGCGATGAAGATCGCGTCGAGGTCGCGTTCCCGGATCGCGCGGTTGAGGTGGACGTACAGGAAGTTGAGCCCGGGAGTCGTTCCCCAGTGGCCGAGCAGCCGCGGCTTCACGTGCTCCGGCGCGAGCGGCTCGCGGAGCAGCGGATTCGCAAGGAGGTAGATCTGCCCGACGGCGAGGTAGTTCGAGGCACGCCAGTACGCGTCGATGAGCCCGAGGTCGTCGCGTCCCAACGTCATCTCCGGGAGAATTGCAGGAGATGGACGTCCTCGTCGTCAACGCCGGCTCGACGAGCCTCAAGCTGCGGCTCGTGCGGGACGGCGTGGCGCAGGCTGTGGACGATTTCGTCGCGGCGGACGCGATCGGGCATCGGGTCGTCCACGGCGGGCCGCGGTTCGAGCAGCCGGCGTTGATCGACGACGACGTCGAGGCCGAGATCGAGCGCCTCGCTGCGGTGGCTCCGCTCCAGAATCGGCGTGCGGTGGCCGCGATTCGACGCGCCCGCGAAAGCCTTCCGGGGACGCCGCAGGTCGCCGTCTTCGACACGGCCTTCCACCGCACGATGCCGGAGGCCGCCTCCACGTACGCGGTGCCCGCGCGCTGGCGGGAGGAGTGGGGTATCCGGAGGTACGGGTTTCACGGCATCTCCGTGCAGTGGGTCTCCGAGCAGGTGCGCGTGCCGCGGCTCGTCGTCTGCCATCTCGGCGGCGGCAGCTCGGTGACGGCCGTGCTCGACGGGCGTTCGGTCGACACGACGATGGGCTTCTCTCCGCTCGAAGGCGTACCGATGGCAACCCGGTCGGGGTCCGTGGATCCGGGAGCGCTCGTCTTCCTGCTGCGGGAAGAGCACGTGACGGTCGTCGAGCTCGAGCACGCGCTGGAGCACGAGTCGGGCCTGGCGGGGCTGAGCGGGGGAGGCTCCGGCGATGTGCGCGAGGCTTCGCCGCTCGCACTCGACGTCTTCGTCCACCGTGTTGCAGGCGCTGTTGCCGCGATGGCCGCCGCGTGCGGCGGGATCGACGCGCTCGCGTTCACCGGCGGCATCGGCGAGCATGCGGGCGACCTCCGCGATCGCATCGTCGAACGGGTTCGCTTCCTCGGCGAGTTTCGCGTCGAGGTGGTCGCGGCGCGCGAAGAGCTCGTGATCGCGCGTGAGACCGAGCGGCTGCTCACTGTGGAGTAGAGGCTCTGCGCGATCTCGTCACGCTCGGCCGGCGGACGCGTCACGCCTGCGAGCCGAGGTCGTGCGCCGCGGTCTGCACGGAGCGGGGTCCTCTGCGGGCAGCTCGTGTGCGAGCGAGCGCAGCGCGTGCTCCTGGATCTGCCGGACACGCTCCCGCGTCAGCCCGAAGTCGGCGGCGATCTCGTCGAGCGTCTCCGCGCGCCCGCGGTCGACGCCGAAACGGCGCGCCACCACCTCGCGCTCGCGTAGCGGCAGGTGCGAGAGCGCCGCCGCCACCTTGTCGTGGCGGTCGTCGGCCTCCGCCACGAAGGCCGGATCCGGAGCCCGCGGGTCGGGCACGAGGTCGAGGCGCTCGATGCCGTCTTCGGAGGCGTCCGCGCCCACGCGCTCGTTCAGCGAGCTCGTCGCCACCGCGATGGAGAGCGTCGCCGCGACCTCGTCGTCGGTCATGCCCGTCTCGGCGGCGAGCTCCGAGACCGTGGCGGCCCGGGACAGCCGTGCGGTCAGTGCGTTACTGGCACGGCGGAGCACGCCCTGGCGCGCGACGATGTACTGCGGCACGCGGATCGTGCGCGCCTGCTCGGTCAGTGCGTTGATGATCGCGCGCCGGATCCACCAGCGTGCGTACGTCGCGAATCGCGTCGCCCGCTCGGCGTCGTATCGCGCGACGGCTTGCGTCAGTCCGATCGCGCCCTCCTGGAAGAGGTCTTCGGCCGGGACGCCGAGGCCGTTGAACTCCTTGGCGATCGTCGCCACGAGCCGGAGGTTCGCCTCGATCAGCGCCTGTCGCGCCGACGGGTCGCCGGCCTGCGCCTGCCGGGCCAGCCGGAGCTCCTCGGCCGGTGTCAGCAGCCGGTGCCGTGCGCGAGGGCTCGTCGAGGCAAACGCGCTGTTCATCTCGAGCACAGCCTTGCCGAGGGGGCCGGATGCGGCATCGGCGCCCGCCCCGATGCCGCATCCGGGGAAACCCGGAGGGCTCAGACGGCCTCGGCGCCGGGGTGGAGCAGCCCGTGCTCCCTGCGTCGCAGGGGGATGCGGCGGGGCGACGTGGCGCACGCTCTCGGTGCGTGGATCTCGAGCAGCCCGTGCTCGAAGTACGCGACGACGCCGTTGCGGTCGACATCCGCCGGGAGGTTGAAGGACTCGACGAGGCGTTCGCGGAGCCGGAACGGCTCGGACGCTTCGTCGTCCGTCTCGAATTGCTCACCGCACACGCTGACGCGGTTCCCGTCGAGCTCGACCGTGAGCTCGGGCTCGGCGAAGTCGGAGAGCTCGAGCTCGATCACGTACTCGTCCGCGCATTCGCTCACGTTGGCGTGCGGCGGCAGGCCCCGCGCGAGGCCCGCGTGCTGCATGGTGGTCACGGCAACCTCCTTGCTATGTGACGAGGCGCGCCGGTGGCCGGTGCGCGACGTGCCGCAGCGTCGCTGCGGCCCAGAGGACGACGATGGAGGCGACGAGCAGCGAGAGCGGCGTCAACGACGCGGTCCACAGCGCTGCGATCGCGAGTGCGAGTGCGAGTGCGCCGAGCGCGGCGAAGAACCACGTCTGCCCGCGTTCGGCCCGCGAGCCCTGCGCGCAGGCCGCCGCGCCGAGCACGAGGATCACGCCGGCGGCCCAGCGATGACTGCTGCCGACGAGCCACACGTTCCAACCCTGGTGCGTGGCCGCGAACGTCAGCACGGCGAGCGCCGTGAACGTCGTCGCGGCGGCGTCCTTCCACGTGAGTCTCACGATCTTGCCGTCCTTTCAGTGAGCCGCCGCAGCGGCCTCGCGGTCGTGCGACGGACGGCTGGGCTTGACAGAACGCTCGACGAGCACGGGACACCCCGCCTCGTGGACGACGCGGTTCGACACGCTGCCGAAGAGGAAGCGCTTCCCGGCGCCCCACCCACGCGTCCCGACGACGACGAGCGTCGCGTGCAGATCGGCCGCCTCTTCGCAGATCGCAGCGGCCGGGGGCCCGCCGGCGATGCGCCAGTGCACGGTGACGCCGGCCGCCGCCGCCTCTTCGGCGACGTCTCGGAGAACGTCCTCCGCATGGGTTCGAGCGAGGTCGATCAGCGCGGGGAAGATGCCGCTGCCTCCGGCGCTTGCAGGCGTCGGGCTGATCGTCCAGACCGACACGGCGTGGAGCGGCCACCCGGTTCTACGTGCGAGGTCGATTGCGAGTGCGGCTGCGCGATCCGCCGCGACGGAGCCGTCCGTCGCGAGCAGGATCTTCGGCTGCTCGAGCTCGAGCGGAGCGTCGCCGCGAGCCACGAGCACCGGCCGCCGTGCGTGCCCGAGCACTGCGAGCGACACGCTTCCGAGCAACAGCTTCCGGGCGGTGGACCAGCCGCGGCTGCCGACGACGACGAGGTCCGCGTCGACCCGCTCGGCTTCGTCGCAAATGGCGTCGACGGCGTCCGCCGCGACCACCTGCGACTCGGTGGCGACGCCGGCGTCCTCGGCCGGCTTGACTGCCGTATCGACGGCGCGGCGGGCGCGTTCGCGCTCGGCCTCTTCGAGCTCGTACACGTCGTTCGCCGACGCGAACGCGAGTGTCGGTGCGGGCAGCGACCAACCACTGACCACGGCGAGGCGCGATCCCGTTGCTTTTGCGAGTGCAGCAGCGAGCTCGGCTGCGTGCTTCGAGGCGGGCGACCCGTCCGTTCCGAGAAGGATGGTCTTCATGTTCGCCTCCCTGCGTGGGTGCTGCGAACGTCCGCGCCCGAGCTCAGCTCGGAATCGGTCTCCCGCCGGATTCTCGTTGCGGGTTTCCACCGCGCCGGCGCGCCGTCGCGGCGAGCAGGTCGCCGCGGCCCCGCCGGACACGCGAGCCGGGGACGAGCTCGGGGAGATCGACGGCAAGCGCCTCGGGCACACGGTCGACGAGGATCACCGTCGCCGGCTCTGCGAGCTCGAGCAGCCAGTCGTGCGCCTCCGCGCGGATCTCGTCGAGGCGCGAGCCGGGCGCGTCGAGCTCCACCGTCCAGCCGTGGCGGAGCCCGACGAGCACCGGCTCGTACGGGGAGAGCTTCCGGCACAGCGCAACTGCGGCCTGCAGGCTCGGCGCTGCGATCCGGATCCCGCTCGCCTTCACAGGCGCCCTTCTACGACCCGACGGTGACGGGCGCGAGCACGAGCTGCGCGAGATCGACGAGCCGGTTCGAGTAGCCCCACTCGTTGTCGTACCAGGCCACGACCTTCACCTGCGTTCCGTCGACGACCGTCGTCAGCGGTGCGTCGAAGATCGACGAGTACGGCGAACGGACGATGTCGGACGACACGAGCGGCTCCTCGTTGTACGCGAGGATTCCCTCGAGGCGCCCGACGTCCGCGCGTGCGCGGACGATCGCGTTGACCTCGTCGACGGAGGTCGGACGTTCGACCTCGACCGTCAGGTCGACGAGCGACCCGGTGAGGAGCGGGACGCGCACCGCGAAGCCCTGCAGCTTGCCTTCGAGTGCGGGGATCACGAGCCCGATTGCCTTGGCCGCCCCGGTCGACGTGGGCACGAGATTGCCTGCCGCCGCGCGCGCACGGCGGGCGTCCTTGTGCGGAGCGTCGAGCAGGCGCTGGTCGCCCGTGTACGCGTGCACGGTGGTCATCACGCCGTGACGAATCCCGATGGAGTCGTGCAGCACCATCGCGACCGGGGCGAGGCAGTTCGTCGTGCAGGATGCGTTCGAGACGATCCGGTGCGCGTCCGCGTCGTAGACATGGTCGAAGTTCACGCCGAGCACGACCGTCGCGTCGGGATCCTTCGCCGGCGCCGAGACGATCACCTTCGTCGCGCCCGCGTGAAGATGCTTCTGCGCGTCCGCCCGCGCCCGGAAGAACCCACTCGACTCGATCACGACGTCGACGCCGAGCTCGGCCCAGGGGAGCTTCGCCGGATCGGCGAGGCCGGGCGTCTCGATACGCACACCGTCGACGAGGAGCGCACCGTCTCGCGCCTCGACCGTTCCCGGGAACGCGCCGTAGACCGTGTCGCGGCGGAGCAGCTGGGCGAGCATCGCCGGGTCGGCGACGTCGTTGATCGCGACCCACTCGATGTCCGCTTCGCGCTCGTAGGCGGCACGGAACGCCGCGCGGCCCGTGCGTCCGAAACCGTTGATTGCCACACGAACGGGCATGTCAGCCTCCTTCGTCGCTGCAGCGCTTGACGAGCGCGAACCAGTCGCGCGCGAGCTCGCTGCGAATCTCGTCGACCAGAGCGGCGTTCTCGGGGCGAAGGAGGTGCGCGAACCGCTTCTGCGGGCGCAGCCACTCCTCGATGTCCACGGTCCGCTGTGGGCGATACGTGAGCCGGTAGGTGCCGTCGACGACCTCGTACAGCGGCCAGTAGAGGCTGTCGACGGCGGCGTCCAGAACCTGCGGCGAGAGGCGCGGCTCGTGGCCCCAGCCGAGCGGGCAGTCGGTGAGCACGTTCAGGAACGCGGGGCCCTCCGCGGCGACGGCGCGCTCGACCTTGCGGCTCAGGTCGTCCCAGTGGTTCGCCGCCGCCTGCGCGACGTACGGGACCTGATGCGCGACGGCGATCGCCGTCATATCCTTGCGCCGCTGCGCCTTGCCGAAGCTGTCGAGCCCGACGGGGCTCGTCGTCGTCCCGGCCCCGAACGGCGTCGCTCCGGAGCGCTGGACGCCTGTGTTCATGTAGGCCTCGTTGTCGTAACAGACGAAGAGGAAGCGGTGACCGCGCTCGAGCGCCCCGGAGAGCGCCTGCAGGCCGATGTCGTACGTGCCGCCGTCCCCGGCGAACACCACGACCGTCACATCCTCATCCGAGCCGAGAGCGTTTCGCCGTCGCAGCGCGCGTTGCGCGCTCTCGACGCCGCTCGCAACCGCGGCAGAGTTCTCGAACGCGACGTGCAGCCACGGGACCGTCCACGCAGTGGTCGGGTAGCGCGTCGTTGCGACCTCGAGGCAGCCGGTCGCGTTGACGACGACGACGGGCGTCCGGATCGTGCTGAGGACGGTGCGCACGACCATCGGGATGCCGCAGCCCTGACACAGCGAGTGCCCGCCGCGCAGCGGCTGCGTGCCGTGCTGGTTGCGAACGAGCGTCTTCAGACGCGACATGCCGCCCCTCTCAGGCCGACATAGTCGCCGGCGGTTCCTGCGAAGAGCTCGCGGATGTCGGCCGGATGCAGCTCGCGACCGCCGAGACCGTAGACGTGCGAGTGCAGCTCGCTTCGGCTTCCGTACAGCGCCGCGGCGAGCTCGGCGTACAGCGGCGGCGCGCCGCCGGGCGAGTCCGCGCGGTCGAGCACGTGCACGGTCTCGACGTCCTCGAGCGCTGCCGCCACCGCTGCGACCGGGAACGGACGGAACGACGCGATCTTCAACAGGCCGACGCGCTCGCCCCCGGCGCGCAGCTCGTCGACGACGTCCTTGATCGTGCCGGCGCTCGAGCCGAGCGCGACGATCGCGCGGTCTGCCCCGTCGAGCGCGTACTCCTCGACGACGTCGTACCTGCGTCCGCTGAGGAGCGCGAGCTCGTCGGCGAGCTCGGGGAGCACGTCGAGCGCACGGACGAGCGCCGCAGCCTGGTCGCGGCGAAACTCGAAGTAGTAGTCCGGCATCGCGAACGGCCCTTGCGACGTCGGATGCGCGACGTCGAGCATTGCGTGCGGGACGTGGTACTCGCCGACGAACTCCGCGACGGCTGCGTCTGAAAGCAGCTCGACGGGCTCGGCCGAGTGAGTGATCGTGAAGCCGTCCTGGCAGACGAGGACGGGGAGCAGGATGTCCGGATGCTCGGCGAGCCGCGGCGCGAGCACTGTGAGGTCGTAGGCCTCCTGCGCGTTCTCGGCGAAGAGCTGGACGACGCCGGAGTCGCGGATCAGCATCGAGTCCGAGTGGTCGCAGTGGATGTTGATCGGCCCGGAGAGCGCGCGGTTGCCGACGGCCATCACAATCGGCGCTCGCATCGACGCGGCGATGTAGACGATCTCGGCCATCAGCGCCATCCCTTGCGAGGAGGTCGCCGTCATCGTCCGCGCACCGGCGAGTGCGGCGCCGACCGCGGCGCTCATCGCGGAGTGCTCGGACTCGACGTTCACGAGCTCGCCGTGTGCACGCCCGTCCGCCACGAAGCGGGCGTAGCCCTGGATGATCGGCGTCTGCGGTGTGATCGGATAGATCGGCACGACGTCGGGATCGATCTGACGCATCGCGTGCGCGACCGCTTCGCCTCCCGTCAGGAGCTCGCGCGCCGGGGTCGTCACGCGAGCGCTCCCTCGGCAACCATCTCGATCGCGTCCGTCGGGCAGATCGCAGCGCAGATCTCGCAGCCCTTGCAGTTCTCGAGGTCGAACCCGGTGAAGGCCGTTCCGTCGAGCGCGATCGCCGAGTCCGGGCAGTAGAGCCAGCAGAGCAGGCAGTTCACGCACTTCGAGAGATCGACCTCGGGGCGCAGCCCGGTGCGCCAACCGCCGGTCGGCGAGGCCGGTGAGGTCGACGGCGCGATCGCGCCGCCGGGCTCGAGCTCCTGCCAGGGCTTCAGTTGAGCCATGCGTACCCCTCGTGCAACGCGCCGCGCACGGCGTCGGGCGATGACTTGCGCCCGAGCATCTCAACCGCCGCGTCGTCGAGGTCGGACTGCGACGCGTCGAGCGCTGCAGCCACGGCTCCGAGCATCACGATGTTCGCGAATCCGGAGCCGCGCGCCGCGGCCAGCCGGGTGGCGGGGACACAGCGCACCGTCGTGCCGCCGAGCTCGGGTGGCGCTTCCTCGGCGTTGAGGAGCACGAATCCGTCGGGCGCGAGGCCCTCCGCGACGTCGAGCTCGTGCACCAGCGACGGCTCGAGCACCACGACGATGTCGGGCTCGGTCACGGAATCATGGCGGCGGATCGTGCTCGTCGCGATGCGCGTGTATGCGCGCAGCGGCGCGCCCCTGCGCTCGGGTCCGTATTCGGGAAACGCCTGCACGCTCAGGCCGCTGCGCAGCATCGCGAGTGCGAGCAGCTGCGCCGCGCTCTTCGCGCCCTGGCCGGCGCGCGCATGCCAGCGGATCTCCGTCAACTCTCGCATCGCAGCCATTCGTCGATCGCCTTGGCGGCACGCTTGCCGTCGCGAACCGCCTCGACCACGGTCGCGCCCCCGTTGATCGCGTCGCCGCCCGTGAAGAACTTCGGGTTCCGCGTCTGGCCGGTGAGCGGATCGGCCGTGACCGTCCCGCCGTCTGTCTCCAGATTCGTGATCCACGACGCGAGCTCGGGGTGCCCGCACTGCCCGATCGCCTTGATCGCGGTGTCGGCCGGGATGATGAACTCGCTGTCGTCGATCGGCTCGGGCCGGCGGCGTCCCGACTGGTCGGGCTCGCCGAGATGCATCAGGCGGCACTCGATGCCGTGGAGCCGGCGGTCGCCGACGAACCGCACGGGCGACGAGAGCCACTGGAAGCGCACGCCCTCGTCCTCCGCCTCGTCGATCTCGAACGGGTACGCGGGCATCTCGGAGCGCGTGCGCCGGTAGATCATCGTCACCTGCTCGGCACCGAGGCGAACCGCCTCGCGTGCCATGTCGATCGCGGTGTTGCCGCCGCCGATCACGACGACCCGACGCCCGACGTCCGGTGGTGCCTCAGTCTTCAGCGTGCGGACGAACGCGAGCGAGTCCCAGACACCGGGGAGCTCGTCGCCGGGGTAGCGCACGTCGGCGTCGGCGCCCATGCCGATGCCGAGGAAGACCGCGTCGACGGTCGCCGCAAGTGCGCGGAGGTCGCGCGATTCGACCCGCAGGCCGAGCCGGAAGCGGACACCGAGCACCTCGAGCAGATGCGTCTCGCTCGGGATCGGTGCCGAATCGATCCGGTACGGCGCGATCGCGAAGCGCGCCAGGCCGCCGGTCTCGCCGCGCTCGTCGTAGACCGTCACGTCGTGGCCGAGCAATGCAAGCTCGCCCGCGCACGCGAGACCTGCCGGGCCGGCTCCGATCACGGCGACGCGACGGCCGCTCGAGCGCTTGCGAGGGCGCGCGTCGAAGGCAGCGGCGAGATTTCCATGCTCGGTCGCGTATCGCTGGAGGCGCGCGATCTCGATCGGGCGCCGTCCTTCGCTCGGGAGCACGCAGGCTCCCTCGCACAGCATCTCTACCGGGCACACGCGCGAGCACGTCCCGCCCAGGAGGTTCTCCGCGACGATCGTGGCCGCCGCCGACGCGGCATCCCCGGTCGAGAGTGCGCGCACGAACTCCGGCACGTCGACGTCGGCCGGGCACGCGGTTGCGCACGGCGCCGCGGCGTAGGGGCCGCCGCACTCGAGACAGCGGTCAGCCTCGACGAGGGCCTCCGCCCGCGTCATGGGCGGCCGCAGCTCGGCGAAGCCGGTCGTCACGTCCGCGGTCTCCGGACGCGTGGCAGGCGGCGGACCCGCTCCGCGCGGGGCGGGCGCCAGCCGAGCTTCCGCTTCTTCACGCCGGCGAGCAGCATCAGCATCCCGGCGGCGAGTGTCGTCAGCGCGGAGAGGAGCGGTGCTGCGGTAGCCGGCAACATGGCTCTTTCAGCATCGCCGCGGGCCGGCTCGAGTCCATCCGGGGGCGGGCCGATCCGGGCTGCGGGGTTCCCGCATCAGGAACAGGCGATGCGGGCGACGTCGAGCGTCGAGAGCACGCCGACCGGCCGGCGCGACCGCGGATCGAGCACCGCGAGGTGCGAGACGCCCCGCTCGGCCATCACCTGCGCGGCCCACTCGAGCTGGTCGTCGCTCGAGACCGTCACGAGGGGCGTCACGGCGCTCTCGCCGGCGGTCCGCTCGTCGATCTTCCGCGCCGCGGCGACGATGTCGAGGTCGGACACGAGGCCCCAGAGCTGGGTCGTCTCGTCGTCCTCGTACCCGTAGTCGAAGACGTAGACGGCGTGGACCCGGTGCCGCGTCATGAGGCCCGCGACCGCGCGGAGGGGCGTTTCGGGGGCGCAGCTGATCAGGCCCGTCGTCATCGCGTCCGAGACTTCGGCGTTCGCGAAGTGGAGAGGCTCGACCGGACGCGCTGCGCTGAGCATGGCTGCACCCTCCCCCGGTTCCTCTGCGCGAGCATCGGCGCTACTGCTGAATCGGCGAGTGGGGAACTACCGAGGGCTCGAGCCGCACCCGGCCTCAGCGAAAAGCCGCAGCCGATGCGCGGCTTGGCGCCGATGTACGGGGCTCCTCGAGCGCGCAGGCTGGGTGAATCGGATTCCAGGTTCGACGAGAAAGGACGGAGTGGTCATGAAACGCTTTACGTTCACGCTCAGCGCGCTCGCGGTCGCCGGCATCGTGGCCGGCTCCGCCCTTGCATCCGCACATGCACCGGCGCTCTTCGGCAGCGTGATGATCCAGCACCAGCTGAAGGGCTGTCATGCCTGGGCGGTCAACGGCGGCACCTTCGGAGCCTCGAAGACGCTGACGGTGAAGGCCGGCGGCACCGTGACGTTCACGAACAACGACGTCATGCCGCAGCCGCTCGTCGAGCTCTCCGGCGGCGCCGTGCACTACGCAGGCAACAAGGCGCTGAACAAGCCCGCGTCGCAGGTGCACGTCACGTTCTCGAAGCCCGGCCGCTACGTGTTCGGCACGAAGCCCGGCGAGGACTACATGAAGGGCATCAAGACGGTCGGCGCGGACAACGTCCTGAAGCTCGTCGTCACGGTTCGCTAGGCGGTCCCTCCTCCTCCGCGGGAGGAACGATAGGGCGGTGCGCACGACGCGCGCCGCCCTTGCTCATGTCTCCGTGTCGGAGAAGCCGCACTCGAGGCAGACGTACCGCGTCTCGCCGCCTTCGACGACGATGCCCTGCGTCACGCCGCAGTTCGGGCAGATCGGCGGGCGGTCGTCCGCCTCGCCGTCCTCGTCGTGCCTGCGGCGCCGCTTCGTCACTCCCGCATGATGCTCGAGCTCAGGCGCGGCGGCGAGTGGGTGCGCCGAGAGCGAGCCAGGCGCCGACGGCGACCGGCGCCGCGACGACGAGGAGCGCGGGCCCGAGCCAGCCGTTCGCATGCCGCAGCGAGAGCAGCTCGCCGATCGCGGCGATCGCGATCGTGGCCAGCGCGAGGAGCCCTGCAAGAGGTGTGTGCCGTGTCATGCGGCGCACCGTAGGGGGATTGTCCGACGCCCGCCTCCCCCGTCTGGGGCGGGCCGCGATACTCCCGGGATGCGCGGCCCCGTGACGATCGCACTGCTCGCCTGCACGGTCTCGCTGTGTGCGAGCTCTGCGAACGCCGGGACCGTCGTTTACGGCTATCCGCTCGCGACCCGATGTCCGGACGCAGGAGTGGCGAAGGCGGTCGACCGCTACGGCATGTTCGCGTGCAACTGCACGTCCTACGTCGCCTGGGCGCTCGCCGCGAACGGGCAGCGCATCGATTGGTTCGTGCGCGGTTCGATGGACGCATGGAACTGGCCGAACGTCGCGCGGCGCGCCCACATCCGCGTCGGCCGCGCTGCGCGGGTGGGCGCGGTCGTCGTGTGGCCGAAGCTCGCGCCGCCGTTCGGGCATCTCGCCTACGTGACGCGCGTCGAGAGCGGCGGGCGCTTCGACGTCGCGGAGTACAACTTCGACTCCGACAATCCTGCTGCGGCATTCGCGTTCGACACGCGCACCGGGCTGGCGCCGGGCGGCGCGACGTTCATCTACGTCCCGCGACGCTGACGCTGCGCACGTCGGTGACGGGCTTGCCGGAGACGTCGCCTCCGGCGAGGAACGCCCGCCCGCCGATCACGGTCGTCCCGCTGTCGGAGACCGGGATCTGCGCCGCGAGCGCGGTGACGGCGCCCGACGGGACGTCGATCCTGCTCGCGCCGGCGGTCCCGAGGACGTAGAGCGCGCCGCCGAGCACGACGGCGCTCGCGTGTGCGACAGGAGCTGCGAGGTGCCCGAGCAGCCTGACCTTCCCGGTCGTGGTGTCGAACGCCTCGACGGCGGACGTGGGGCCGGCGGCCGTCGCGCCGCCCGCGACCACGACGGTCGTCCCGACCGCCGCGACCGCCGGGTAGCGCACGCCCTCCGGCAGCCGGCCCGCGAGGCGGAAGTGCCGTCCGTCCGTCGTCGCATAGATCTCTGCCCGCGGCCGCACGCCGTCGAAGCCGCCGACGAGGTAGACGGTGTGGCCGACGGTCGCCGATGCGAGATCGGAGAGCGCGTGCGGCAGCTGCCCGACGACCGAGCCGTGCCGCGTGTGCAGATCGAACGACTGCACTGCGGCGCTGCTTCGCGCAGCGCCTCCGCCGAAGATCACGAGCTTCGTGCCGATGAGCGCGCCGGTCGCGTCGTGGAACGGCTGCGGGACCGAGCCGAGCGAGGTGAGGTGCCCGGAGACCGGGTCGAGGCGGAAGACGCCGGCGGTCGACTGGAGCCCCGAGTCGAGCCCGCCGGCGAGGATCGCGGTGCCGCCCGACGCCACTGCGACCTCGCGCTCGACCGCGCCCGGAAGCCGGTACCGCGTGCGCGTCACGCTCAGCCCGAGCCGCAGCGCGGCCGGTGGCTTCGCCAGCAGACGGCGTAGCGCCGGCACGCGCTGCGCGTCTGCCGTCCGCAACAGGTCGAGGCCGTCGGGCGTGTGGAGATACCCGGGGCTCGTGCCGGCGACGTCCGTGTGCCCGTACTGCCAGACGATCCGCTTCGTGCGCATGCTGATCACGACGACGCGATGCCGGTAGTCGTCGTTGATCGCGATCAGTCCCGGCGCGATGCGTGTCGCGAGCGACGGATGGTCGAGCTCGCCGGGGCCGGACGCCGGCCCGTAGCGCCAGAGCACGCGGCCGCTGCGCGTCATCACGAGCGCGTGGCCGGGACGCGCATAGTCGGCGAGGAGAATGCGATCCGGCGCGAGCAGCTGCGGGTCCGATGGATACGACACCGGCGCCGCGACGCTCCAGCGCAGCTGTCCGCTCGGGCCGAAGTCGTCGATCCAGGAGCCGTTGATCTCGCTGACGAGGGTGCCGCCGTCGGCGAGCGGTGTCGCGCCGTTGATCGCGCCGAGCTCCGACGGCGGGTTGTGGCGGCAGGTCCCGGAGCCGTAGCGCTTCACGATCCTGTGCGACGGGGCGATGAAGAGGACGCGGCAGTTGTACGCGTCCGCGACGGTGACGATCCCGCTCGGGAGCAGATACGCGTCGTCGGGCGTGTTGAGGTATCCGGGTGCGCTCCCTCGCTGGTTCACGTGCCCGTAGCGCCAGAGCACGCGGCCGCCGGGGAACGAGATGATCTGGATCGTGTGCTGGTCCTCCTGGTTCGAGACGATGCGGTCGAGCCGCGGGCCGAAGAACGTGTCGTCACCGAAGCGAAACGGCATCGCCGTCGGCACGCCGGGCTTCGGATACGTCCAGTAGATCCGCTTGGCGCTGTCGACGAGCAGCATCCGGTTGTTGCCGCGGTCGGCGATCAGGAGGTAGCCGGGGAGCGGCCCCGGCGGCGAGAGCCGAGCCGGGCCGTGCTGCTTCGAGGCCGTCGTCGTCGCCGCCGCTGCGGCTCGATGGTGCTTGTGGCCGACGACGGCACCGACGACTGCGATCGCCGCCACGACTGCGGCGGCGACGCCGGCGCGCTGCCACTGGCGGTTCCGCCTCGCGCGGCGGCGGTCCTGCTCTCGAGACGGACGGGGCACGGTCGGCGACGATACGCGCCGCCGGGTGAAGAGAGCATGAACTCCGATTATGCGCCCCACCAGAAGCTTGCGGTGATCACCACATACAGGCCGATCAGGATCGCACCTTCCTCCTTCGTGCTCTCGCCGTCATAGACGACGAGAGCACCGACCGCAGCGGAGATGAGCAGCGCGAGGGCGAGGAGCGTCGGGAACACGAGCGTCAGCGTCGTGCTGAACGCGAGGCTCGCGAACACGAGCACGGGAGTGAGGAACAGCGCGACCTGGAGCGCGGAGTGCATGATCACCGAGATCGCAAAGTCGGGGCGATCGCGGACGGCGAGCTGCACGCCGACGACGTTCTCGACGGCATTGCCGGCGATCGCGACGATCACGAGGCCTGCGAAGTCCTGGCTCATGTGCATCGCGTGGGTCGCAGGCGTGAGCGCGGCGACGAACCAGTCGCTCGTGAACGCCGCCGCGAGCCCTGCTCCGCCGAGGACGGCGACCGTCAGCGGAATCGACCAGCGGGCCGGCTCGCGCGTCTCATCGACCTCGCTCGAGAGGAACCACGGCAGCGTGAACACGAACACGACGATCAGCACGCCGGCGCAGATGAGGCTGAGCGTGCGGCCGTGCGGCGCCGCCGGCGTATGGAACGCGTGGGCGAGCGTCGGCGTCGAGAGGATCGCGGCTCCGAGCACCGTGAGCGTCGCGATCATCCGGGCGCTCGGCGAATCGAACACCTGGGTGCCGTTCCGGAGGCCGCCGGCGAGGAATGCGATCCCGAGCACGAGCACGCTGTTCGCGATCACCGACCCGACGAGCGCCGCCTGGACGACGCCGAGCAACCCCTTGTGGAGGGCGAAGAGCGCGATGAAGAGCTCCGGCAGGTTGCCGAGGCCCGACTGGACGATCCCCGCGGTCGACGACCCGACGCGGCCGCCGAGCTGCTCCGTGCCCGCGCCGACGAGCCGGGCGAGCAGGGCGATCGCCGCCGCGGCGACGCCGAACGCGATCACCGGCGTCGCGCCCGCGTAGTGCGCGACCGCGGCGGCCACGACGAGCAGCAGCGCGAGGGCGATCTGCCGGAGCTCGCCGCGATTCACCGCGCGAGGGTAGTCGACCGCCGCGGACCGGCGCGGAGGCAGTCTCCGATGCAGCAGACTGTGGCATGACCTACGTCGCCGCCGCAGACCGCTACGAGCGCATGACCTACCGGCGCTCCGGACGGAGCGGGCTCGAGCTGCCGGCGATCTCGCTCGGCCTCTGGCAGAACTTCGGGCACGAGCGGCCGCTCGACGCGAGCCGCGCCATCGTGCGGCGTGCATTCGACCTCGGGATCACGCACTTCGACCTCGCGAACAACTACGGGCCGCCCTACGGCTCGGCCGAGGAGAACTTCGGCCGGCTGATGAAGCAGGACCTGCGGCCGTACCGCGACGAGCTCGTGGTCTCGACGAAGGCGGGGTACGACATGTGGCCGGGGCCGTACGGCGACCGTGGCTCGCGCAAGTACCTCCTCGCGAGCCTCGACCAGAGCCTGAAGCGGATGGGGCTCGACTACGTCGACATCTTCTATTCGCATCGCTTCGACCCCGATACGCCGCTCGAGGAGACGATGGGCGCGCTCGACTCCGCGGTGCGCCAGGGCAAGGCGCTCTACGCCGGCATCTCGTCGTACTCGCCGCCCAAGACCGAAGAGGCGTCCGCGATCCTCCGCGAGCTCGGTACGCCCCTGCTGATCCACCAGCCGTCCTACTCGATGTTCAACCGCTGGATCGAGGACGGCCTCCTCGACACGCTCGGCGAGCTCGGCGTCGGCTGCATCGTCTTCTCACCGCTCGCGCAGGGGATGCTCACCGACAGGTATCTCGACGGGATCCCCGACGGCTCCCGCGCGGCGCAGGACGGGTCGTTCTCGCCGAGGCTCCTGACCGAAGAGGCGCTCGGTCACGTGCGCGCACTGAACGAGATCGCGAGCGGGCGCGGCCAGTCGCTCGCGCAGCTCGCGCTCGCCTGGGCGCTGCGGGACGCGCGCGTGACGTCCGCGCTCGTCGGTGCAAGCAGCGTCGAGCAGCTCGAGGCGAACGTCGCGGCGCTCGACCGGCTCGACCTCTCGGACGGCGAGCTCGACGAGATCGACCGCCACGCCGTCGACGGCGGCATCAACCTGTGGGCGGCGTCGAGCCGGGAGACGTAGTGGGCGGAGCCGGCGACGGCGGTCCGCTCTCGGGCCGGACCGCGTGGGCGCGCAATCTCAAGTCGCCGCTGCGGGACTTCATGCGCACGGAGACCGGAAGCGCCGTCTTCATGCTCGGCGCGACCGTGGTCGCCCTCGTCTGGGTGAACGTCCACGGGTCGTCGTACGACACCGTGTGGCACACGCGTCTGTCGATCCGCATCGGCAGCGGCGGCGTCTCGCAGGACGTGCGCCAGTGGGTGAACACCGGCCTGATGACGTTCTTCTTCTTCGTCGTCGGGCTCGAGGCGCGCCGCGAGTTCGACATGGGAGAGCTGCGGCAGCGCCGCCGGGTCACGCTGCCGGTGCTCGCCGGCCTCGGCGGCATGCTCGTGCCGGTCGCGATCTATCTCGCGATCAACGCGGGCAAGCCGTCTGCGCACGGCTGGGGCGTGGCGATGTCGACGGACACCGCGTTTGCACTCGGGATGCTCGCGCTCGCCGGGCGGCGGCTGCCGGAGCGCCTCCGCGCGTTCATGCTCACCGTTGCGGTCGTCGACGACATCGTCGCGCTCGTCGTGATCGCGACCGTGTACAGCGCACATGTCGTGTGGGGTGCGCTGCTCGCCGCCGCGATCGTGCTGGCCGTGATCCTCGTCGTGCGCGCTGCCCGCATCCGGCGGGGGCTCGTCTACGCCGCGCTCGGTGCTACCGCCTGGGTCGCGGTGCTCAAGTCGGGCGTCGACCCGATCGTCGTCGGCCTCGTGATGGGTCTCCTCACCTTCGCGTACCCGGCAGCGCGCGTCGACCTCGAGCGCGCGACGGATCTCTTCCGGCTCTTCCGCGAGCAGCCGACGCCCGAGCTCGAGCAGTCGGCGCGGCGCGGGCTGCAGTCGGCGCTGTCGCCGAACGAGCGGCTGCAGCAGCTCTACCACCCTTGGACGAGTTACGCGATCGTGCCGCTCTTCGCACTCGCGAACGCCGGCATCCACATCAGCGGCAGCTTCCTCTCGTCCGCGTACACGTCGCCCGTCACGCTCGGCGTCTTCGTGGGCTACGTCGCCGGCAAGCCCGTGGGGATCACCGGCGCCGCCTGGCTCGTGTCGCGGCTGAGCCGCGGCCGCCTCCGGCCGCCCGTCGGCTGGGGCGCCGTCTCGGGTGCGGGCGCGATCGCGGGGCTCGGCTTCACCGTCGCGCTCCTGATCGCGAACCACGCATTCACGGGAACGCAGCTCGAAGAGGCGAAGCTCGGTGTGCTGACGGCCGCGTTCTGCGCGACCCTCGCGACGTGGCTCGTCTTTCGCGTCCTGGCACGGCTGCCGACCCGGATGCGGATCCACGCGCTGCTCGGGGACGCCGAGTCGATCGTCGACCTCGGTGAGCCGGTCGACCCGGAGCGCGACCACATCCGCGGCCCGAACGACGCGCCTGTCACGGTGCTCGAGTACGGCGACTTCCAGTGCCCGTACTGCGGCCGGGCGGAGCCGGCGATCCGCGAGCTGCTCGCCGACTTCGGCGACGACGTGCGCTACGTCTGGCGGCACCTGCCGCTCGCCGACGTGCACCCGCGCGCGCAGTTCGCGGCGGAGGCCACCGAGGCAGCGGCGGAGCAGGGAGCGTTCTGGGAGCTGCACGACGTGCTGCTCGATCATCAGGACGCGCTCCTGCTACCCGACCTCCTCCGCTATGCGGAAGAGCTCGGTCTCGACGTCGACCGCTTCGAGAAGGATCTCCGTACGCACGCCGGCGCGGGGCGCATCGCGGAGGACGTCGACTCGGCCGACCTGAGCGGCGTGTCCGGCACGCCGAGCTTCTTCATCAACGGCCGCCGTCATCACGGCGCGTACGACATCGACACGCTCTCGAAGGCCGTGCGCACCGCGCGCGCGCGCGTGCTGATCGCGAGCTAGCCGCGACGGCGCTGCTCGAGCAGGAGCGCGAGCGTCGGGCAGGCCGCGACCGCGCGACGCGCGTGCGGCTCGAGCGCCCGCGGCACCGGTGCGTCCTCGATGATCGGATAGCCCCACTCGTCGAGCGAGATCAGCTCCGGCACGAGCTCCGCGCACAGGCCGTGCGCATCGCACAGGATGGGATTCACGCGCAGGGTGAGCTCGCTCACGGCAGCGGCAGCACGGATCGGGAATGGCCGGAGCAGCGCTTGTCCTTCAGGTGCCGGTGGAGCTCGCCGGAGAACACGCGCAGCGCGCTCGCGACGAATGCGACCGCGCCGTCCGGATGGCGGCACGCGCCACGGTCGGCCACCTGGGCGAGCCGACGGCGCAGCAACCCGACATCGGCGGTCGCGCGCGTGCGATGGACGAGCTGCTCGAGGCTGCCGGCGATCGCGTCGAGCCCGTGCAGGCACGGCCCGCACTGGCGTGCGCTCTGCTCCGCGAGGTACCGCGCCACGCGCGCCGTCTCGACGATGCCGCACGAAGCGGCGGGTAGGACGACGATCGCGCGTGCGCCGAGCGACGCGCCGAGCGGTGCGAGGGACGCGTCGGACAGCGCAACGGAGCGTGCCGCCTGGGCGTCGATCCACGTCCCGAAATAGCCTCCGACGAGATGCGCCTGCGCGTCGGGATCTGCGCCCGCCTGGGCGAGGAGCTGCGCGAACGGGCTGCCGAGCTCGATCTCGTGCACGCCCGGTGTGCGCACCGCCCCGGACACGGTGACGAGAGCCGAGCCGGGCTCTTCGGCCGTCCCGACAGAGCGGAACCAGCCTGCGCCGAACCGCGCGATCAGCGCGAGATGCGCGAGCGTCTCGACGTTCAGGACGACGGTCGGCGCGCCGCCGACGCCGCGCTCGTACGGCCGCGGCGGCGTGAACGTGGGGACCGCGGGGCCGCCGTTCAGGAACTGCACGAGCGCCGTCTCCTCACCTGCGACGAAGCGATCGGGGACGAGGACGCTGCGAAGCGTGACGCCGCCGTCCTTGCGCCGCTCGCGGATCGCCCCTTCGACGGTGGCGTGGACCGTCGCCGTCGTCCCGATCAACGCGTGCTTCGCGCCGACGGCGCGCGCCGCGAGCACCGCGCCGTCGAGCACGAGCTGCGGGGCGTAGGCGAGCAGGACCTTGTCCTTGCCGGACGGCGGCTCGCCTTCGACGCCGTTCGCCACGACAACCGGACGCGTGCGCGAGCGCAGCACCGACTCGAGCTTCAGCGCCGTCGGAAAGCGGGCGCCGCCGCGGCCCGTGAGCCCCGACTCGGCGACGCGGTCACGCAGCTCCTCGGGACGGAGCTCGAGCGGAAGCGGGCCGTACCGTGCGACGTGCTCTTCGAGGCGGACCGGCTGTCCGTCCCGGCGCAGGCCGCCGAGCAGACGTGGAGGCGCGGGAGCGGTGCCCACCGCGAGCGCGCTCACTGCGTGGTCGTCGGGTTGCCCTGCACGGTGCCCGTCGCAGAGCCGGTCGCCGGGTCGAGCCGAAGGTCGACCCGGAGGGACAGCCCCTTCCCCTGGCCGTTGAGCGAGAGCAGGATGCGCGAGCCCTCGAGGCCGACGATCTTGCCGACGTACGCGTTCGGGAACGACGACGGCCCGTAGCTCGCGCCGCTTGCGGTCATCGAGACACCGCCTCCGTCCAGCGGCTGCCCCTGCAGGCGGATCCACAGCACCCCGGAGCCGGCGCCGCGCGTGCGGCCCGAGATGTCGACGAGCACGTGCCCACTCGCGTCCTGTGCCGTCTCGTGGACGCGTCCCGTGAACGTGTCCGTGAACGCGCTCGTGGGCAGCGATGCGGCGACGGGCGCGGGCGTGGCGCTCGACGCGACGACCGCCGAGCGGGGTAGCAGTGACTTCGGCGTTCCGGCCCGCGCCGCCCAACCCAGGTTGCCGGGGCCGCTGAGATACCAGGCGCCGATCACGAGCGGCGTCGCCAGCACCGCGACGGTGCTCGCAAAGCGAAGGCGCGGCGCGCCGTCGCTCGTCGAGACGCGCCAGAGCGCGGCAGCACCGACGGTGGTGACGCAGACCAGCGTGACGACCTGCAGCCAGCCGACGCGCGCGTCGGTGCCGGTGCCGAGACCGTGCACGAGCGCGACCGGCCACGAGGCGTAGGCGAGCCAGTGCAGCGCGCGCCAACGGCCGTAGCCGATGCGCGCGCGCAGGAGGCTCGTGATCGTCAGCGCGAGCAGGAGGTCCAGCGCGACCGCGCCGAGCCCGAGCCAGATCGGGCGGTAGGCAGACGTGAACGGAAGCACGGCGTTGAGGAACGAGATCGGCGCGTATCCGTCCGCGACCGTCGTGATCACGTGCAGCGCGATGAAGACGAGCGCAAGCAGCGTCAGGTTCCGGTGCAGCGCGGCGACGACGAAGCGCGGCCAGCGCGTGCTCTTCCATCGCGTCGCGCCCGCGACGCCGAGTGCGACGATCGCGGTCAGCAGGATGAGCGAGACGACGCCCGCGCCGCGCGTCGCGAACCACAGGGTGTGCGAGCTCATGCCGCGTCCCGGGGCCAGCCGGCGACCATCGTCGTCGCGCCGCCGGTGCTGACGAGGCGCGCCGGGAGGCGGCGGGCTTCGAGCCAGGCCGGGGCGTCGTCGACGAGGAACGCCGCGGTGCTCGCGATGTTCGCGTCGACGCAGGTTGCCGCGGCGACGCTGACGGTGCGCCAGCTCGACCCCGCGGGGTGTCCGGTGCGCGGATCGACGAGGTGATGCAGCTCGGTCTCCCCGCTGCGCCAGCGGCGCACGGTCGTGGACGATGTCGCGAGGCCGCCGCTCTCGAGCGCGACCGTCGGCCCGGGACCGTCGAGCGCCGCAGCGTGATCCTCGGCGATGCGCACCGGCCAGCCGCCATCCGGCACGTCGCCGGCGATCGCGATGTCGCCGCCGATCGAGACGAGCGCGCCGCCCGCGACCGTCGCGGCTGCTGCTGCCGCGCGGTCGCACGCGAGCGCCTTCGCGGTCGCGCCGAGGTCGAGCTCGACGCCCGGCGGCACTCGCACCGTCGCCGCGTCCTCGTCGACGGCGATGGCCTGCCAGCCGGGCACCTCGGAGAACCGTGCGCGGAACGTGTCGCCGTCGCGCGACGCGACGACGCGGAAGGTCGAGTCGTACCCTGCCGTGCGGAGCGCTCGCCCGACCGTCGGGTCGACGAGCCCGCCGGTGGCGCGCGCGGCGTCGAGCGCGACGCGCAGGGCCTCGAGAAACAACGGGCTCACCGCGACGGCGGCGCCTCCGGCGCGGTTCACGCGCGACAACTCGCTGTCGTCGCGAAAGCGGCTGCACGCGCGATCGATCGCGTCGAGCTCGCGCTCCACGGCGGCGCGCGCCGCGTCCTCGCGTGTCGAGTCCGCCGTCGCGACGACCACGGTCGTGCCGAGCGCGCGGAACGCGACGCTCATGAGCCTCCGGAGGAGACCACCGGCGCCGCCTGCGACTGGACGGGAGCGGACGCGGGAGGCGTCGGCGTGACGCTGCTCTGCGCAGGGACGAGCGGCGGAGGCGTGGCCTGTGCCGGAGCCTGCGCCGCGCGCGATCGTGAGACCGTCGTCTTCACCACGTGATGGCCGGGGAGCGCGCGTGCCGCCAGGCCGGCGAACGCTGCGACGAGAGCGCCGGCGCCCGCGAGGCTCAGCGCCGTCGCTCGCCGCATGCGCCGGAGCGCGCGGTCGCGGTCGGTTGGAGTCGTGTCGCGCATGCTTCCAGTGGAGCAGCGCTTGATGAACGTCAGATGAGGATTCGAGCCGGTTCGGAAAGCCGTGCGCGGGGAAGCTCGACCCAGACGTCGGCGCCTCCCTCGGCGCGATTCGCGGCGTGCGCCGACCCGCCGTGCGCCTCGGCGATCAGCGCGACGATCGACAGGCCGAGCCCGCTTCCGGCTCCGCCGCGCGCCTCGTCTCCGCGGCTGAAGCGCTCGAACGCGCGATCGAGGAACGTCTCCGGGAATCCGGAGCCGGAATCGGCGACGTGCAGCTCGACGATGTCGTCGCGTTCGATCGCGAAGAGGTCGACGGGCCCTGCCCCGTGCGTCAGCGCGTTCTCGACGAGATTTGCGAGTGCCTGCTCGATTCTCACCGGGTCGGCGTCGATCGCCGCGCTCTCGATGCCGCGCACCTCGAGATCTCGTCCGTGCTCGTGCGCGCGGCGCGCGAACCGCTCGCCGACCGCGCCGAGCACGGTGGCGACGCGCACGCGCTCGCGCCTGATCGGCAGCGCTCCCTGATCGGCTCGTGCGATCAGCAGCAGGTCCTCCGCGAGCTGCGACAACCGGTCGGCCTCCTGGGCGGCGGAGCGGACGGCGTGCTCGAGCTCGTCGTGCGTGCGCGGGCGGCGCAGCGCGAGCTCCAGCTCGGTGCGCAGCATCGCGAGCGGCGTGCGCAGCTCGTGGCTCGCGTCCGCGACGAAGCGGCGCTCGTGCTCGAATGCTCCCTCGAGTCGCGCGAGCATCTCGTTCAGCGTCGTTGCGAGCCGCGAGATCTCGTCGCGTGCGGCCGGGACCGGAAGGCGGCCCGGCGCGGTGGCGGACACCGCGGCGGCGCGGCGCCGCATCGCCTCGACCGGCCTGAGCGCGGCGGCGGCGAGACCGTAGCCCGCGAGCGACGCGAGCAGAAGCGCGAGGGGCGATGCGAAGAGCAGCTCGCGGAACAGCCGGTGCAGGGTCTCCTCACGGGGCTCGAGCGAGCGTGCGACGACGATCGTGCCGCCGCCGGCGAGCGGCATGGCGAGGTACCGCCAGTCGCCGCTCGGGTGGACGAGCGAGATCGTGCCGCGCAGGCTCCGGCCGCCGCCGAGGCGCGCGAGGTCGTGCTTCGTGAACAGCAGTCCGAGGCCCGCCGGCGTCGAGCGCGTCACGGAGCCGTCCGGGCCGACGAGCTCGGCGAGCGTCGCGCCTCCGGAGATGTCGGGATCGATCAGGCTTCCGCCCTCGCGCGCGTGGCCGGCGGCTTCGTGCGACTGCGACGTCAGCGCCTGGTCGACCGAGGTGAGGAGCGCGTTGCCGACGCGCGCGTAGACGAAGTACCCCATCCCGGCGAGCACTGCGGCCATGACGACTGCGAACGCGAGCGTGAGCCGCACGCGGATCGGGAGCGCCCTCACGCGTGCTCCTTCAACCGGTACCCGACTCCGCGCACGGTCTCGATCGTGTCGCTCCCGAAGGGACGGTCGATCTTCTCGCGCAGCTGGCGGATGTACACGTCGACGACGTTCGACCGGCGCTCGTAGCCCATGTCCCAGGCGCCTTCGAGGATCTGGTCGCGCGTGAGCACGTTTCCGGGTCGCCGCATCAGCAGCTCGAGCAGCGCGAATTCCTTCGCCGACAGCTCGAGCTCGGCCTCGCCGCGCCAGGCGCGGTGTGCGGCGGGGTCGAGACGCAGGTCGCCGACGGCAACCTCGACGGGGCGCTCCGCGGGCGCGCGCCGCGTGAGCGCACGCAGCCGTGCGAGCAGCTCCTCGAAGGAGAACGGCTTCGTGAGGTAGTCGTCCGCGCCCGAGTCGAGGCCGCTCACGCGGTCGCCGACGGCGTCACGCGCGGTGAGCATCAGCACGGGAGACCAGACGTCGCGGCTGCGCAGGCGGCGGCACGTCTCGAGGCCGTCGATCCCCGGCAGCATGATGTCGAGCACGATCGCGTCGTACGCGGTGGCGGACGCCATCCAGAGCGCGTCCTCGCCCCGCTCCGCGACGTCGGCGGCGTGCCCTTCTTCGCGCAGGCCGCGCGCGAGCAGCGCGGCGAGCTTCGGCTGGTCCTCGACGATGAGCACGCGCATGCCGTGATTGTGCGCCTTTTCGTGTGAGGCGACGATGAAGGCCCGCTCATCCGTGCCTCATCTGCAGTTGGTTCACTGCGCGGATGGAGGCCGTCGGCCCGGAGCGGAACGCTCGACTCACCGCGCTCGCCGGCGCGGTCCTGCTCGTCCTGCTTGCGGTAGAAGGCGTGACCCTGATCTCGCTGCAGGCGATGATCTCCTGGCACATCTTCGTCGGCGTGCTCGTCGTGCCGGTCGTGCTCCTGAAGATGGCGAGCACGGGCTACCGATTCTTCCGTTACTACACCCGCCGCCCCGACTACGTCCGCGCGGGGCCGCCGCACGTCGTCCTGCGGCTGCTCGGCCCGGTCGTCGTGCTCTCGACGCTCGTCCTGCTCGGCACGGGGCTCGCGCTCGTGGCGCTCGGCCCGGGAGGCGGCATCACGCTCCTGCTGCACAAGGCGAGCTTCGTCATCTGGCTCGGCGCGCTGGGAATCCACGTGCTCGGCCACCTTCCGCGCGTGCAGCGCGCACTCGCGGCGGACATCGGCGTTCGCGACGGCGTCGGCGGCTCGCGTGTGCGCGTGCTGCTCGTCGCCGCATCGATCGTCGCCGGTGCGATCGCAGCCGTCGTCGTGCTGCCACACGGTCATGCGTGGCTGCACGTCTTCGGCGGCGACCGCTAGCCTCTAACCGCCGCTGATCGCTGCGATCACGTCGACGCGCGAGCCCGCGCCGAGCGCGGTGTCGAGCCCGGCGCGCTCGCGGTCGACGTACACGTGGATGTGCGGACGCAGCGCCGGGCCGGGCTCGCACAGACGGTCGCGAAACCCGGGCCAGCGTGCCTCGAGCTGATCGATCGCATCGACGACCGTCGGCGCGTCGACGTCGAGCCGGCGCGTCAGGCCGTCGAACAGCGGGAGCAGCGTCGCAGGGAGGTGGACGTCGGCCATCACTCGACGACTGCGACCTCGACCGACGAGATCCCGGGGAGGTAGTTCGCGATCTCGCTCCACGTGTCGCCCTCGTCGTTGCTCGCGAACACCTGCCCGGTACTCGTGCCGAAGTAGAGGCCGGGAGAGTCGTACGAGTCGATCGCCATGCCGTGGCGGAGCACGCCGACGTGCGCGTCGCTCGACGGCAGGCCCTTGTCCAGGCGCTGCCAGCTCGAGCCGGCGTCGCGCGTGCGCCAGACGGCGGCGTGCCCGTCGGGCATCGTCCGGCCGTGGCCGGGATCGAGCGGCACGACGTAGAACGCGTCGCGGTCGTGCGGATGCGCGGCGGCGGCGAAACCGAACTCGGTGGGGAGGCCCTCCGTGATCTCCGTCCACGAGTGGCCGGCGTCGTCGCTGCGGTGCATGCCGACATGGTTCTGCTGGTACATGCGGTCGGCGTCGGCCGGCGAGCGGACGAGCTTGTGCACGCAGAAGCCGACCTCCTCGTGCGGGCGCGGCCAGTCGGCGCGCAGCCCGCGGTTGCGCGGCGTCCACGTCGCGCCGTCGTCGGTCGTCTCGTACGCGCCGACTCCCTGCACGACCGCCCAGAAGCGCTTCGCGTCGTCGCGGTCCGGCATCAGCATCGAGATCCCGAGATGGCCGGGAGGCTGGCTCCCCGGGTCGTCCCACTCCTCGCTGCCGGGCTCCCCGGCGAGCGTCGAGACGAGCTCCCAGGTCGAGCCCGCGTCGCGGCTCTGGAAGATGCCGGGCATCTCCACGCCGGCGAGCACGCGCCCGTCGGTGCTCACGCCGAGGGACGAGACCTTCGAGAGCTTCTTGCCGCTCGCCTCGTCGTACGCGAGACCCTCGCTCGAGTGCGACCACGTCTCGCCGAGGTCGGAGCTCCGCCAGACGGCCGAGCCGTGCCACTCGCTCGCGGCCGCCGCGTAGATCGCGCCGCTCGTGCGGTCGTAGACCGCGTGGTAGACGGGCCAGCCCTCGCAGAGCGGGCCGCGCAGCGACCAGTCGCGGCGGTCGGCGTCGCTCTCGAGCACGAACAGCCCCTTGCGCGTCCCGACGAGCAGAACGGTCCTCGCCATGCCTCTCACCTCCGGTTCCGACGACGTGCCGGGAGGCTATCCCGGCAGGGGCCCCCTGGGCACCTCTGACCTACGACTGCCCTGCCTGCGAAAACTCATCGGTGTCAGGCCTGCTCGATCGCCGGCTCGGGCGTCTCCTCCCGCTTGATGAAGAGCGCCGCCTTCGTCCAGTCCGGCATCCACCAGTTGGCGTTCCCGAGCAGGCGCATGAGCGCCGGAACGAGGAGGGCACGGATCACGGTCGCGTCGAAGATGATCCCCGCCGCGAGCCCGATGGCGAACTCCTTGATCTCGAAGCCCGGGCTCGACGAGAGCACGAGGAACGCGAACATCAGGATCAGCGCCGCGCTGGTGACGAGCTTGCCGGTGCGGGCGAGGCCGAGCTCGATCGCCTTCTCGGTCGATCCCGTCTCGTCGTAGGCCTCCCGCATGCGCGTGAGCATGAAGACCTCGTAGTCCATCGACAGGCCGAAGAGGAACGCGAAGATCATCAACGGGATCCACGCGGTGATCGACTGCGTCGCGGAGATGTTCCAGAGCGACGAGCCGTGACCCTCCTGGAAGATGAAGACGACGATCCCGAACGCTGCTGCGAGCGAGACGAGGTTCAGGATCGCGGCCTTGATCGGCAGGACGATCGACCGGAACGCGCGCGCGAGCAGCACGAGCGTCAGGATGAGCACGAACGCGAGCACGTAGGGGAAGTTGTCGTAGATCGCGTGCACGAAGTCGCGGTCGACCGCTGCGACGCCGCCGAGCGTGCCGTCCGTTCCCTTCAGCGTGCCGTCGACGCGGTCGACGATGCCCTGGATCCCCGGAGCGGCGCCGTCGATCGCAGGGAACGCCTCGACGATCGAGTCCGGCCCACGATGCCATGCCGCCGGTGCGACGGCGCCGACGACGCCCTGGACCGTGCGCACCTTCGCTGCGACGGCCTGCGCGCTGCCGCCGTTCTCGACGAGCACCTCGAGCGGCTTCATCACGCCGGGGCTGATGCCGGCGTCGGCCAGCGCCTGGCGGCCGGCGATCGCGTCGCCGGTGCCGGGGAAGCTCTTGAGCTGCGCCTCGTTCGGGTTGAGCTGCGTGCCGATGACTGCGAGCACGGCGACGATCACGATGCCGACGATCGCAACCGGGACCGGCCGCCGGATCACGGTGCGGGCCCACCGGCCCCACGCGCCGTCCTCCGGATGGCCGCTGTCGGCGAAGCGCTTCGGCATCACGCGCACGCTGTTGATGCGGGTCCCGAGCACCGCGAGCAGCGCCGGCAGCAGCGTGATCGCTGTGATGACGGACACCGCCGGGATCAGCATTCCGCCGATGCCCATCGAGCGGATGAACGGCAGCGGCAGCACGATCATCGACAGCAGGCCGACGGCGACCGTCGAGCCGGAGATGATCACGGAGCGGCCGGCGTGCGTCATCGTCTCGACGAGCGCCGTCTCGACGTCAGCGCCTTCGCGCAGCTCGTCGCGGAAGCGGAAGATCATCAGGAGCGCGTAGTCGATCGCGACGCCGAGCCCGACGAGCGCGATCAGGAACTGCACGATGATCGACACGTTCGTGATGTAGGTGAGCACCCAGATCAGCGTGTACGTGTTGAGGATGGCCGCGATCGCGACGACGATCGGCATCAGCACCGCGGGAAGCGTCCCGAAGACGAAGAGGAGGATCACGAGCGCGCCGATCCCGCCGACGACCGCCTCGAGCAGGACGCTCGAGCTGCCGCCGGTGCCGTGCGTGCTCGCTTCCTCCAGCGGGTCGTGGCCTGTCACGTGCACGGCGATCCCCGCGGGAAGTCCCGTGGCAGCTGCCCTGCGCGTCGCCGCCGCGCCGCTCTTCGTGTTGAACTTCGCGATGCCCGCCGGATGGATCTCGAGGAACGTCGTATGCCTGTCCTTCGACACGTACGCGAGGCTGCCGGTGGAGAAGTACGAGCTCGTCAGCGCGCCGGGGTTCGCGCCGATCGCGCGCTGCATCGCCGCACGGATCGGGCCGCTGCGGGTCACGTCGCCGCTCGTGTGGAAGACGACGACGTTCGGCGGCCGGACGCCGACGCCGAAGGCCTTCAGCGTGCGCTGATTCGCCTCGTAGGCGGACTTGCCGGGAATCGAGAAGCTCTGGTACCAGCGCTTCGACACCTGTCCCGCGGCGAAGCCCCCGAACAGGGTGAGCACGATCCAGGCCCCGATGATGGGCCAGCGGTGGCGGGCGACGATGTGTGCGAGGCGGGCGAGCAAGGCGTCTCCTTCCGGCGAAGTCCGATCCGAGAAACTTACAGACACTGAATTATTTCTGCAACTGTAACGATGAGGCTACACTTTCCAGGTGGGGCTGCGGGAGACGAAGAAGCTGCACACCCGGCAGGAGATCGCCGACGTGGCGATGCGCCTGTTCGTCGAGCGCGGCTTCGACGGGGTCACCGTGGCCGAGGTGGCGGCGGCGGCCGGCGTCTCCGAGAAGACGGTCTTCAACTACTTCCCGACGAAGGAGGATCTCTTCTTCGACGAGGTGCCGAAGCGCGAGCAGGCGCTCGTCGACGCGATCCGGGACCGCGAGGACGGCGAGTCGGTCCTCGACGCGCTCCGCCGGCTGCAGCTCGCGGAGTGCGGGCGGCTCGGCAGCCCGGGCTTCGCGCGGTTCGCGCGCGTGATCGAGGAGTCGCAGCCGCTGCAGGCGAAGGAGCTCGAGGTGATGGCGCGGTTCGTGCTCGCGCTCACCGACGCGCTCCAGGTCGAGCTCGGCCTCGACGAGCGCGACGCGCGGATCGCGGCGGGGCTGCTCGTCTCCGTGCACCGCCAGGCGTTTCGCGCCGCGCGCGTGCAGGCGCTCGCCGGCAAGCATGGGCCGGCCGCGGTCGCGCGCCTGCGCGCGGACGTCGAGCGGGCCTACGAGCTGGTCGAACACGGGCTCGGCGATCTGGAGCGCTCCGGTCATCGTCGTTGAGACGACGCGCAGCGCGGGAACTCATCGGTCGGCGAGCACCGTCCGGTAGTCCTCCCAGGTGTCGACGTCGAGCGGGATCACGCCCGCGACCGTCACGTCGACGACATCGGCAGCGCGCCGGTCGAGCAGCTTCCAGACGCCCTTGTCGCCGTGGAGCGCCTCGAGGTCGGCGAACGTGCTGCGCGCGAACGCGAGCGGGTGCCCGCGGCCGTCGTCGTACGCACACGCCGCGAGCGGCGCGTCGCCCCGCCCGGCGAGCAGCGTTGCGACCGTCTCCGGCGTCACGCCGGGCTGGTCCGCGAGCAGCAGGACGAGCACGTCCGTCTCCGGGTCGATCGCATGCAGCGCCGCCGCGATCGACGACGAGCAGCCGGCGCCGAAGACGGGGTTCTCGACGACGTCGACGTCGTGGAAGTCGACGGTCTCGCGGATCGCTTCCGCGCTGCCTCCGAGCACGCAGAGCAGCTGGTCGAACGCGCACGCACGCGCCGTCTCGAGCGCGTGGTCGAGCAGCGTCGCGCCGCCGTAGGCGAGGAGCTGCTTCGGCTCCCCGAGGCGCTCCGAGCCGCCCGCGGCGAGCACGAGCCCGGTGACGCGCGTCACGACTTCATCGAGAGCTCGTAGCCGTCGATCACCGAGACGTTCACGGTCGAGCAGCGCCCGCAGCGGATGCGCACCTTCTTCGTCATCTGCACCGGATGCATGCCCGTTGCCAGGACGTTGCCGCACGCGACGCACGCGTAGTCGTCAGGCCCGTTGCCGTGGAAGACGGGACGGTCGGGGTCGTCCTGCACCGCCGTGCCCCCGTCGGGAGGGACCTCGCCGGGGCGGATCTCGCGCATCGCGATCAGAGCCATTCAGGCGCTCGCACTCAGAGCGCGGCGAGCTTGCCGCTGAAGTCCGTGATCAGTGCGTCCAGCACGCCGACCATGACGCCTTCGCCCATCGACGCCGCCTTGCCGGTGATCTGCGCGTTCGTGTGGATCGTGCCGCCGCCATCCTGGAGCTCGATCACGACGCTCGCGTTCGCATGCCCCTGGCCTCCGGCCTCCTTCGACTTGACGCTCATCACGACGCGGTGCGCGCCGGCGTCCTGCTCGACGATCTCGACGGTGCCGGTGAACGTCATGGACATCGCGCCCATCTTGACCTTGATCTCCGCCTTCACCGAGTCCGGGCCGGTGCGCTCGACGACGCTGCCGCCCTCGACGCAGGGGACGACGCGCTCGAGGTCGACGATCGTCGCGTAGCTCTCGTCGATCGGCTTCGTCGTGGTGAACGTGTGATCCAGCTCAACGGCCATGGTGCGCGCTCCTCCGGTAGGCGACGGGTCTGAGAGAATCGTGCGCGTGCCGCTCCCGCCGGGAACCTACGCGCTCGGGCCCGAGAACGGGACGCTCTCCGTCCGCACCGGGCGTACCGGCGCGGCCGCGAAGGCCGGGCACAACCTGCTGATCCACGTCACCTCGTGGAGCGCGACGTTCGAGGCGGCGGAGGACCCGGCACGGGCGCGCATCACGCTCGAGGCCGACCCGACGTCGCTGCGCGTGCGCGAGGGAACCGGCGGGATGCAGTCGCTCGACGACGACGACAAGGCAGGGATCGAGACGACGATCGACGAGGAGGTGCTCGAGCGCAGGGCGATCGCGTTCCACTCCACCTCGATCGCCGCGGCGGACGGAGGCCTGCACGTTCACGGCGAGCTGACGCTCGGCGGCACGACGAAGCCGATCGAGCTCGACCTCGCGGTGGGTGACGACGGTGCGCTCGGCGGCAGTGTCGTCGTGAAGCAGAGCGACTGGGGCATCGCGCCCTACTCGACCCTGTTCGGGACGTTGAAGGTCGTCGACGAGGTCGAGGTCTCGCTCGACGCTCACCCCGCGTAGACGGTCTGCGCGTCGAGGCCGCCCTCGACTCCCGGGGGCAGAGCGCCGGTGCCGTGCGCGTAGAGCGCGATCTCCTCCACCGTCTTCGTCGCCGGGGGATCGCCTCCGACCCACGCGCCGTTGCTCCACTCGATCGTGTCCGGGGACGCATCGAGCGCCATGCCGGCGAGCAGCACGCCCTTGGCGCGGATCTTCTCCGCGGCGCTGACGATCGCCGCAGCCGTCCCGTCCGACGGGCTCGTGTTGTAGCCGTGCCCGACGCCGAAGCGGTCGGTGTCGACGGGAACGACCTTCACGTCGAGCGCAGGGACGCCGAGCTCGTCCGCGACGAGTTGTGCGTACTGCGCCTCCTTCCCGTCGGACTCCGTCGTCAGGCTCAGCACCATCTTCCCGGTGGGATGCACACGCAGGAAGACCGCGCGGTACGCCTCGTTAGCCATTGCTCGTCCTCCCGGTTCGTTGATCGTTCGCCGGCGGGCTCCCGTTCGCGCGCCGCTGCCGCTCCTGGTGCGCGGTGAGCGCGTTGTGCTCGTCGAGGTCGCAGAACGCGGGCTGCGGCCCGCCGAGCGGATTCGGCGGTGCTGCCGGCCGCCCGCAGCCCGGATAGATGCACGTCTTCGGCTGCTCGGTCATGTGCCCGGCCAGCCCGGTGTCGTGTTGCCGCGGCTCGGCCCGTACCCGCTCGGCATTGCGACCGAGCTGCCGGCGACCGGGGTCGCGCTCGCCCACCGCTCGTCGTCGTGCACCGCCTCGACCGCGGCCGGCCTGCGCGCGGCGTCCGGCGCATCGCGCCGGATCGCCTCCACGACCTCGCCGAGCGCCTCGAACGTGTGCCCGCTCACGAGCGCGTCGCAGTGCGGCAGCGCCGCGGCCATGCCGCCCGCCTGCGGCGAGAAGTTGCCGGCGGCCGCGCGCGGGTTGACCCAGACGATCCGGTTCGCGAGTCGCGCGAGGCGCTCCATCTCGCGTCCGACGAGCTTCGGGTCGCCGCGTTCCCAGCCGTCGGAGAGGATCACGATCACGGCGCCGCGCGCCATGCCGCGGCGTCCGTGCCGGTCGTTGAACGCCTTGAGCGCGTCGCCGATGCGGGTGCCGCTCGACCAGTCGGGCGCCGCCGCCGCCGCGCGCTGGATCGCGCGCTCCGGATTGCGCGACGACAGAGCGCGCGTCACGCGCGTCAGCCGCGTCGCGAAGACGAACGCCTCGGCGTTGGGCCCGCTGGCGGCCGCGCTCGTCAGGAACTGCAGGTACGCGCGCGCGTACGGCTCCATCGAGCCGGAGATGTCGCAGAGCAGGACGAGGCGGCGGCGCGCGACGCGCCGGCGCCGTCGGGCGAGACGGATCGGGTCGCCTCCCGTTCGCAGGCTCGCGCGGAGCGTGCGCCGCAGGTCGATGCGCTCACCGTGGCGGCTGCGCTCGTAGCGGCGCGTGCGGCGAAGCGGCGTCGCGAGCTCGAGCTGCGACATGAGCCGGTAGAGCTGTGCGAGCTCGTGCGCTGCGAGCGCGTCGAAGCTCTTCTCCCGGAGCACCTCTTCGTCGCTCGCGGTCGCGAGCGGCACATCGACCTCGGGCGACGAGTCGTCGTCGCTCTCGCCCGGCGCCGACCGGCTGACGCTCCGCAGCGAGGCGGCCTCGCCCGCGGTGCGCAGCTCCGCGGCGTGCTCGGCTCTCGGGCGCTCGTCGGGCGGAGCGGCGACCGTGCGCGCGTCCTCGGGAAGGTCGTCGCGGCGCTCGCGCCCGCCGCCGAAGACCTCGACGAAGACCGCGTCGAACGCCTTCACCTGCGACGGGTCGGAGACGAACACCGAGCGCGCGGTCCAGTAGAGCCTGCGGCGAGCGACGGGCCGTACGAGCGCGAGCGCGCGCGCGAAGTCGGTCGTGCGGCCGGGCGTGACGGGTACGCCGGCGTCGTGCAGGCGGCGGCTCAGCGCGCCGGCGAGCGGCGGCAGGTCGAGCTCGATCGTCTCGACGCCGAACACGGTTGCGTCACTCACCGGCGCGCACGAGCGCGTCGAGACCGGCTGCGCGGATCACCTCCTGGTCCTCGTCGTACTTCAGCACCGAGCCCAGCGTCCGGTCGATCGCTTCGGCGTCCAGGGTCTCGACGCCGAGCAGGCTGAGCGCTGCGAGCCAGTCGATCGCCTCGGCGATTCCGGGCGGCTTCTGCACGTCGCCTTCGCGCAGCCGGGAGACGGCGTTCGCGACCTGCACCGCGAGCGTCTCCGACGCGCCCTTGACGCGCCGCCGCACGATCTCGACCTCACGCTGCGGCGTCGGGTACGAGATGTGGTGGTAGAGGCAGCGCCGCTTCACCGCGTCGTGGAGGTCGCGCGTGCGGTTCGACGTCAGCACGATCACGGGCGGATGCGTCGCGCGGATCGTGCCGAGCTCCGGGATCGTCACGCTCGCGTCGGCGAGCAGCTCGAGCAAGAACGCCTCGAAATCGTCGTCGGCGCGATCGATCTCGTCGATCAGCAGCACGGCCGGCCGCGGTCCGGGATGCTCGAGCGCGCGCAGCAGCGGACGGCGGATGAGGTAGTCGGCGCCGAAGAGCTCCTCCTCCGCGAGCGGCGTGCCCCCGGCCTCGGCGAGGCGGATGCTCAGGAGCTGGCGCGGGTAGTTCCACTCGTAGAGCGCCTCGGCTGCGTCGATGCCCTCGTAGCACTGCAGCCGCACGAGCGGCGTGTCGAGCACGAGCGCGAGCGCCTTCGCGGCCTCCGTCTTGCCGACGCCCGCCTCGCCCTCGAGCAGCAGCGGCTGCGGCAGGCGCAGGCTGAGGAAGAGCGACGTCGCGAGGCCCTCGTCGACGAGGTAGTCCACCTCGGCGAGCCGGCGGGCGAGCGTCTCGATGTCGGGCGCGATCCGGCGGATCTCGCCTTCGGCGTCACCGGTGATCTCACGCGGGCTCATGCGTCACTCCGTCGCAAGCGCATGCCCGTGTTGTGCCGCGAACGCCGAGGCGCAACCCTCGCAGCAGAAGTAGACGGTCTCGCCGTCGAGCTCGACCGACGGCGTGCCCGGCACGGCTGCGACCGTCATCCCGCAGATCGGGTCGATCGCGAGCGTCGGGGAAGGCAGGGCCGCAGGCCGCGCGGGAAGTGCAGCCGGCGACGCGACGCGCTCGCCGCGGCGCACCGAGACGACGGTTGCGAGGATCGAGAGCGCGATCTCCGCGGGCGTGCGCGCGCCGATGTCGATGCCGGCCGGCACGTCGATCCGCTCGAGGTGCTCGTCGGGGACGCCGTCGGCGCGCAGGTCGTCGAGCACTCCGGTGCCGCGCCTTCGGCTCGCGACGAGGCCGACATACGGGACGCCGTGCTCGAGCGCGCGGCGCAGCACGTGCAGCTCGTCGCGTCCGTGCGCCGCGACGACGACCGCGAGGTCGGTCGGCGCGGGCTCCGGCGCGCCGCTCTCGACCGCGACGGCGTCGAGCCCGAGGCCGGCGCCGAGCGAGAGCACCGCAGCCGCGATCGGCGTGTCGCCGACGACGAGCACGCGCGGCGCCGGCAGAGCAGGCTCGAGGAAGATCTCGATCGCGCCGCCCGACAGGCACGGGTTGTGGGCGATCGCGGCTCCGTCCTCGACGGTGACCGCCTGACCGGTCGCGGGGTCGACGCCCATCGGCCCGTCGGGAACGATCCGCAACAGCACAGCCTCCTCGGTCTCGAGTGCCTTCAATGCATACACGCGCACGCTCTGCTGCGCGCACACGCCGCCGACGAATCCCTCGATCGTGCCGTCGGCGAGCACGAGCGCGACGTCGCCTGCCTTCACGCTCGTCGGGCGCTGCGCACGCACGACCGTTGCTGTCACGAACGGCGCGCCCTGGGCGGCGAGCTCCTGCGCCCGCCGCGACAAGGCGGCGGTGATCATTGCGGCGGCTCTGGGCGCCCCTGCATCGCCGCCCAGACGCGGGCCGGAGTGCACGGCATGTCGATGTGCTCGACGCCGTGCGTCTCGTACAGCGCGTCGATGACCGCGTTCACGATCGCCGGCGGCGATCCGACGTTCGGCGACTCGCCGACGCCCTTCGCGCCGAGCGGATGATGCGGGCACGGCGTCACGGTCTCGCCGAGCTCGAAGTCGGGGCATTCGAGCGCGGTCGGGATGAGGTAGTCCATGAACGACGAGTTGAGGCAGTTGCCCTCCTCGTCGAACGAGATGAGCTCCATCAGCGCGATGCCGACACCCTCGGCGAGTCCGCCGTGGATCTGGCCGTCGACGATCATCGGGTTGATGCGCACGCCGCAGTCGTCGACCGCGATGAAGCGCCGCACGGTGACCTGCGCTGTGTCCGGGTCGATGTCGACGACGGCGATGTAGGCGCCGTAGGGATATGTGAGGTTCGGCGGGTCGTAGATCACCTGCGCGTCGAGGCCACCCTCCATCCCTGCGGGCATCTCCTCGCCGCTGTACGCGCGCTCGGCGATCTCCTCGATCAGCGCGCCCTTCTCGGGGTCGCCCTTCACGTACCAGCGTCCCTTCTCCCAGGCGAGATCCTCCGGCCGCGTCTCGAGCATCGTCGCAGCGATGAGCCGCGCCTTGTCGCGCACCTTGCGCGAGACGACCGCAACCGCAGCGCCGGACACGGGAGTCGAGCGGCTGCCGTACGTCCCGAGCCCGTAGGGCGAGCGGTCGGTGTCGCCGTGACGCACCTCGACGTCCTCCGGCGGGATGCCGAGCTCCTCCGCCACGATCTGCGCGAACGTCGTCTCGTGGCCTTGTCCCTGCGTCTGCGCACTGATGCTGACGACGGCCTTCCCCGACGGGTGCACGCGCAGGTCGGCGCCGTCGTTCATCGCGAGGCCGAGGATGTCCATGTGCTTGCGCGGCCCGGCGCCGACGCCCTCGGTGAAGAAAGCGACGCCGATGCCCATCAGCTCGCCGCGCTCGCGCTTCTCCGCCTGCTCGCGGCGGAGTTCCTCGTAGCCCGCGATGTCCATGGCAACGCGCATCGTCTCGGCGTAGTTCCCCGAGTCGTACGTCCAGCCCGTCGTCGTCTCGTACGGGAACTGCTCGGGCCCGATGAAGCTCTGCATGCGCAGCTCGATCGGATCGACCTTCAGCTCGAGCGCGAGCGCGTCGACCATGCGCTCGACGAGGTAGACCGCCTCGGTGATGCGGAACGAGCAGCGATACGCGACGCCGCCCGGCGCCTTGTTCGTGTAGACGGCCTTCACCTGCACGTGCGATGCCTGCAGGTCGTACGAGCCGCAGACGATGTGGAAGAAGCCCGCGGGGAACTTCGTGGGCTGTGCGGTGCTGTCGAACGCACCGTGGTCGGCGATCACGTCGACGCGCAGACCGGTGATCTTGCCGTCCTTCGCGCACATCTCCGCGTGCATCACGTAGTCGCGCGCAAAGCCGGTGGAGACGAGGTTCTCGGTGCGGTTCTCGACCCATTTCACCGGCACGCCCGCGACGATCGAGCCCGCGATCGCGCACACGTAACCGGGGTATACGGGCACCTTGTTGCCGAAGCCGCCGCCGATGTCCTGGCACTTGATCCGGATCATGTGCTCGGCGAGACCCGCGACGTGCGCGTAAACGGTGCGATGTGCGTGCGGCGCCTGGTTGCCGTTGTAGATGTCGAGCTGGCCCGTCTCCGGGTTGAAGTCGGCGATCATGCCGCACGTCTCGAGCGGCGCGGGATGGCAGCGCGGATAGATGATGTCGCGCACGACGACGGTGTCGGCCTCGGCGAACGCGCGGTCGGTCGCGTCCTTGTCGCCGGCCTCCCATGTCGGGCTCGCGAGGTTGTCGACCTGCCCGGTCTTGTCGTCGCGGATCAGCGGCGCGTCGGGATCGAGCGCCTTGCGTGCGTTGACGATGGCCGGCAGCGGCTCGTACTCGACGTCGATCAGCTGGAGCGCGTCGTTCGCGGAGTACTCGTCGGTCGCGATCACGAATGCGACCTCCTGCCCCTGGAAGCGGACCTTGTCGCCCGCGAGCACGGCCTGCGTGTCGTAGGAGATCGTCGGCATCCACGCGAGGCCGAGCGTCTCGAGGTCCTTCGCCGTGATCACGGCGGCGACGTTCGGGGCGGCGAGCGCCTTCGACGTGTCGATCGAGACGATGCGTGCGTGCGCATACGGGCTGCGCAGCACCGCGCCGTAGACCATCCCGGGGAGCCGGATGTCGTCGAGGTACGTGCCCTTGCCGCGGATGAAGCGCGCGTCCTCCTTGCGCTTCAGCCGGCCGAAGCCGATCGGGCGCTCGGTCGTGCGGCTCGGAAGGTTCTCGATCGTCGCCACGTCAGACTCCCTGCTTTGCGGTTGCCTCGTGCTCGGCGGCCCAGCGCACCGCGGCCACGATGTTCTTGTAGCCGGTGCAGCGGCAGATCGCGCCGGAGATTGCGGTACGGATCTCGTGGTCGGTCGGATTCGGGTTCTCGTCGAGCAGCGCGCGCGCCGTCATCAGCATGCCCGGCGTGCAGAAGCCGCACTGCAGCGCGTGCAGCTCGTGGAAGCCCTGCTGGACCGGGTCGAGCTGCCCGTCGACCTCCAGCGACTCGACGGTCCGGATCTCGTGGCCCTCGCACATCGCGGCGAGGATCGTGCACGACTTGACCGGCGCGCCGTCCATCTGCACCACGCACGCGCCGCAGTTCGACGTGTCGCAGCCCCAGTGCGTGCCCGTGAGCCCGGGCGTCTCGCGGATGAAGTGCACGAGGAGCTGACGCGGCTCGATCTCGCGGGAGACCTGCTCGCCGTTCACGGAAATCGAGACGTGCATCGTCAGGCCTCCTGGTGGATTGCGCGTGCGACGGCACGCCGCAGCGCGCGAACGGTGAGCACGCCCGCGAGATGGCGCTTGTAGTCGACCGGCCCGCGGCCGTCGGCGCTCGGCGAGCAGTCGGCCGATGCGATCTCGCCCGCCTGTGCGTAGAGCTCCTCCGACGGCGTCGCCCCGCGCAGCAGCTCCTCGGCGCGCGCCAGGTGCACCGTCGTGAGGCCGACCGCGCTCAGCCCGATGCCGGCGTCGCCGATGCGGCTGCCTTCGAGCCAGACGGCGACCGACGCGGCCGCGATCGCCCAGTCGCCCGCGCGCCGCTCGACCTTCTCGTGCGCGCTGCCGCCGCGCGGGCGCAGCGGGATGCGCACCTCGGTGAGCAGCTCGCCGTCGCCGACGGCGGTCATGTACGGCCCGACGTGGAAGTCGTCGATCGAGACGACGCGCTCGCCGTTCGCGCCGCGGATCACGACCTTCGCCTTCGCGGCGACACACACGGCGGACAGGTCCTCGGCCGCGTCCGCCTGGCAGAGCGAGCCGCCGATCGTGCCTCGGTTGCGCACGACCGGGTCCGCGATCACCTGCTCGGCGTCGCGGAAGAGCGGCGCGTGGCGGAACAGCAGCTCCGACTTCAACAGGTCGACGTGCCGTGTGAGCGCGCCGATCCGGAGCTCGTCACCCTCTTCGCGAATGTACGCGAGATCGGTGAGGTCGTTGATGTCGATCAGGTGCTGCGGGTTCGCGAGCCGGAGCTTCATCATCGGCAGCAGGCTGTGGCCGCCCGCGATCACGCGCGCGTCGGGACCGAGCCGCTGCAGCGACGCGATCGCGCCGTCAACGCTCGTCGCGCGCTCGTACTCGAATGACGCGGGGGTCTGCACTACTGCGACCTCGCCGGTAGGCGTTTGCGCGGCTTGCCGATGTCGTCGCGCCGCTCGTACTGCTCGGGCGCGCCGGTGCCGATCACGGGCGAGCGCGGCAGGGCCTCGGGCCGCTGCTGCCGCAGCTCCGGATAGAGGAGCCGCGCGGCGAGACTCCCGCCCTCGACGTTCCGGAGCGGGAAGCCGGCGGGATTGCCGCGCGCGATCGGCGCCTCGCGGCCCAGCCGTGCGAGCGTGAGCGTCCCCTTCGTGTAGACCTCGCCGATGCGCGGCGCCTTCGTCGTGGTGCTCTCGGGGAAGTTGCGGAAGCCGGCTGCCGCCGCGCCCGGGTAAAGGCCTTCGACGAGCCCGACTGCGTCCGCCAGCCCGGCCTTTTGCACGAGCAGGCCCTCGAGGAGGTCGACGCCGGCGTCGAGCTGCTCGTTGATTCCCGTGACGATCGCCTCGACGGGCGTGGTCTTCGCGAGGATCTCGCCGACGCTGCCGATCACCTCGTCGAGCCCGGCTGTGATCGCGCGGAGCTGCACGATCACCGACACGAGATAGAACACGAGCGCGAGCACGATCAACACGACGATGACGATGAGCGCGACGCCGGGCGCCGCGATTCCCACGACCGCTGCCATTGCGCCCGTCATGCGTCGTCGAGGATCACGTCGAGGGAGCCGCCGTACCCGGCGACGCCCGCAACCGTTTGCGCGACCTGGTCCTGCGTCGTCAAGAGGAGCGCGGCCGAGTCGAGGTCCTTCGAGCCCGCGGCGGTGGCCGCCGCGATCTGCTGGACGCTCGGCACGATGCTCTTCGCTGCCGCGAGGACGCCGTTCAGGAGATAGACGACGACCGGCACGACTACGAGCAGCAGCACCGCGTCGCCGATCCACCAGAGCGTCATCTCGGCCTCCGCTCGGCGACGATGGCCGCCTTGCGGCCGATGCCCGGGAGCGCACCGAGGATGATGTCGAACTGCGCGTTGATCGCGCTGACGGCGCCCTCGAGCGGGCGCAGGTGCTCCGACTCGACGCTCTGCAGCGCGCCGCCGAGCGCGGCGAGCCCTTCGGAGATCCGCGTGAGCCCGCGGCGCACGAGGATCAGCGCGGCCGCGAGCACGACGACGACGACGACGGCGAGGACGACGCTGAGCAGGACGAGCACGTGCGTGCTGCTCATGCGATGCCGAACCCGTCGGTCAGCGCGTTCATGTATCCGTCCTGGACGACGGCCTCCTCGACGATGAGCGCGAGCACGGGCGCCGTCGCCTCGAGCTGCGGGATGTTCGCGGTGCTTGCCGCGACGGCGCCCGCGACTTCGAGCAGCCCACCGACGGAGCGCTCGATGCTGCCGACGGCGACGAGGAGGACGGTGAGGAGCGCTGCGACGACGAGTGCCGCGGCCGCGCCGATCACGAGTGCGATCACCCAGTACGTGTGCGGCGAGATCGCGGCGACGACGGTCACTTCCCCACTGCCACCTTCCGCAGCGCGCGCGCGGCGTGGAGGATGCGCACGCCGGAATCGTTGATCTGCCCGACTCCGCCGAGCGCGATCGTCTGCTGCCGCAGGATCTCGACGGCGCCGACTGCGGTCTTCGCCTGCTTGGCGATCCGGCGCGCAAGCAGCACGATCGCGATCACGATCGCCGCCGCGACGGCGATCACGACGACGCCGAGCGCGATCCCGATCTGCCAGCCGGTGGCGGACGCCGTCAACGCGAGCACCGCGTGTCCTTTCTCATGTGACAACCCGTGTCCCGGGTTTCCGACCCTACCGTTGCGACCGCAAGTGAGTCAACGCCCGCGACCCGCGTCGCCTTCCGACCGAAAGCGCTTGACCCGGGGTCACCGGTCGTTTATTTATACTTAACAGTGCGAGCCTCGAGCGATCCGCGCCCGGTTGTGGGCCCCATCGGCGATCAGGAGGTCTTCGGTGCGCATGCGACATAGAACCGTCGGCTCGCCCGACGCCACGCGGGCGGTGGACTGGGAGCAGCGGATCGACTTCCCGCGCCTGCGCCGCGAGCGCCTCGAGCGCGCGAAGGCGTCGCTCGAGGCCTCGGACCTCGGCGCCCTCCTGCTCTTCGACCCCAACAACATCCGCTACGTCACGAGCACGCACATCGGCGAGTGGGCCCGCGACAAGAACGCCCGCTACGTGCTGCTGCCGCGCGGCGCCGATCCCATCCTCTGGGACTTCGGCTCGGCCGCCCGTCACCACCAGCTCTTCGCGCCCTGGCTCCCGCCCGAGAACTTCCGTGCGGGCGTCGCGCCGATGCGCGGCGCGATGCCGGTCGAGACGGGGATCCCCGACAAGCTCGGCGCCCGGATCGCGCACGAGCTCCGCGAGCACGGAGTCGCCGGCGAGCCGCTCGGCGTCGACATGGCCGACCTCGTCACGCTCGAGGCGCTGCAGCGCGCGGGCGTCCACGTGACTGACGGCTCGCGCGTCATGCTCGAGGCGCGGAAGATCAAGACGGCCGACGAGATCGCGCTCCTCGACCAGTCCGCGGGGCTCGTCGACGCGGTGTACGAGGAGATCTACCGGATGCTTCGGCCCGGCGTGTACGAGCACGAGATCGTCGGCCGCGCGCACCAGCTGCTCTTCGAGATGGGCTCGGAATACGTGGAGGCGATCAACGCCGTCTCGGGCGACCGCTGCAACCCCCACCCGCACGTCTTCTCCGACCGGCTGCTGCGACCGGGCGACCAGGCGTTCTTCGACATCATCCATTCGTTCATGGGCTACCGGACGTGCTACTACCGCACGTTCAGCGTCGGCGGCGTGAACTCCGCGCAGCTCGATGCCTATGCGCGATGCCGCGAGTGGCTCGATGCGGCGATCGACCTCGTCCGCCCAGGGATGACGACGGACCGGATCGCCGAGGTCTGGCCGACCGCCAAGGAGCTCGGCTTCGCCGACGAGGAGACGTGCTTCGGCCTGCAGTTCGGGCACGGCATCGGCGTCGGCCTGTACGAGCCGCCGATGATCTCGCGCGTGCACTCGCTCGACCACCCGGTCGAGATCGAAGAGGGAATGGTCTTCGCGCTCGAGACGTACTGCGCCGCGACCGACGGCCGCTCCGCGGCGCGGATCGAGGAGGAGGTCGTCGTCACGGCGACGGGCTGCGACGTGATCACGCGCTTCCCCGCGGACGAGCTGCTCGTCGCCGGGAGGATGTACGTCCGCGGCGCCGACCTGGTCGAAGACGGCGGCGCCGGCCGCGACGGGACCGCGGCCGCGGTCGCCGCCGCGGCGGTCGTCGACGGCGGGTCGCGGGCTTGAGCTCCGAGACCGGGACGCGCAAGCTGGCGGACGGGATGCCGTCGTACCGCCTCGTCCGGCGGGAGGATGCGACGCTCGCTGCGGCGCTGCCCGGGCACGCGCACGGCCTCGAGAGCTGCAGGCTCGTCGACGGCTCGCTCGGGTCGACGCACATGGCGATCACGCTCGTCTCGCTCGCGGACGGGCACGTGGACAGCCACGTGCACTCGTACGAGACGGGGTTCTACGTGCTCGAGGGCGAGCCCGTCCTGTTCCTCGATGGGCGAGGCGTGCGGCTCGAGCCGGGCGCGTGCGGCGTCGTCCCGGTCGGTGCGCCGCATGCCTTCCGCTCCGCGGGGCGCGCGGTCTGGATCGAGATGGTCGCGCCGCGCCCCCGGACCGACGGAAGCGACACCTTCTTTCTCGGGCCGCCGCCGGACACGGAGCCGGAGCCGCTCGACGTCCGCGATCCGCGCAACCGCAATCTGTTCCTTCTCGGCGAGGGCCAGATGGACCTCGACGTCCTCCGGCACGGCGCCCCGGTCGGCGCGCCGACCGTCTCGTCGAGCATGGCGACCGCCGTGCTCGCCTACAGCGGCATCGCCGTGAAGATGCTCGTCGACCAGCGGCTCGACGCGCAGCTGCACACGATGTTCATGGTCGACTACCAGCCCGGCGCGGTTGCGCACCCGCACGACCACCCCTTCGAGGAGTCGTACTACATGTTCGAGGGAGAGGTCGACGTCGTTGCGGACGGCGACCGTCACACGCTGCGGCCGGGCGACTTCTTCTGGACCGCGACCGGGTGCGTCCACGCGTTCTACGAGGTTCGCGGAGGACGCGTGCGCTGGCTCGAGACGTCCGCGCCCGGACCACCTGCGCGGCACTCGTACCGGTTCGAGCGCGACTGGGACTACCTCGCCGAGCGGCTCGGCTCGGGCGGCCCCGCTTGACCGCCGCCGACCGCAGCCCCGAGCCGTCGAAGGTCGGGAGCCGGCTGCGCAAGGAGCGGGAGCGACGGGGGATCAGCCTCCGCGAGCTGGCGCGGCGCGTGAGCGTCTCGCCGAGCCTCGTGTCACAGATCGAGCTCGATCGCGTCAACCCGTCGGTGAGCACGTTGTACGCGCTCGTCACCGAGCTCGGGATGACGATGAGCGACGTGTTCAGCGGCGCCGTCGAGGAGCCGGCGACGAACGCGCTCCGCGCCCGCGTCGCGAACGACGGCATCGGTACCGATCCCGACACGCGTAGCGTGATCAACCTCGCCTCCGGTGTTCGCTGGGAGCGCCTCACGCCGCACAGCGATCCCAACCTCGAGTTCCTCTACGTCGTGTACCCGGTCGGCGCGGAATCCTGTCCGGCTGACGCGCTCGTCACGCACGGCGGGCGCGAGTACGGCTACGTGACGAGCGGGACGCTCGGCGTCCGGGTCGGGTTCGAGGAGTACGAGCTCGGCCCCGGTGCGTCGATCGCCTTCGACTCCTCGTCGCCGCACCGGCTGTGGGCGATCGGCGGCGAGCCCGTGCATGCGGTCTGGGTCGTGGTCGGCCGTGGGGCCGATCCGCGCGCCGGAACGGCCTGAGCCCTACGCCGCCGGCGCTTCGGGCTCGAGCCGCTGCCGCGTCGCGCGGAGCCGCTCGATCATCTGCGGCGTCTGGTAGAGCACGAGCGCGACGAGGATCAGCACGCCGATCGTCATGTCGGCGAACTCGGTCGGCTGCTGGAACAGCGGCAGGACGTTGTTGATCTCCGTGAGGAAGAGCGCGGCGAGCATCGTCCCGACGAACGAGCCCTTCCCGCCGGCGAGGCTCGCGCCGCCGAGCACCGCCGCCGCGATGCTCTCGAGCGCCTGGTTGCCGATGATCGGCGAGCCGATCTGCACCTCGGCGGCGAGGAAGAAGCCGGCGATCGACGCCATCAGCGAGCACACGACGAATGCGAGGAGAACGGTGCGTCCGGTCGACATCCCGAGCCGGCGCGACGACTTGGCGTCGAGGCCGACGGCGCGGAGCGCGAGCCCGGCGCGCGTCCGGTACAGCCAGGCATCGGCCAGCACCGCGAGCACGACGACGCCGATGAACGCGAGCGGGACGAAGCCGACGGAGGTCGTGAGCGCGCTCGTTGCGTCGGTGTTGATCGCGCCCTGCGGATAGCCGCGAAGCAGCAGTGCCACGCCTTCGAGCACGCTGAGCGTCCCGAGCGTCGCGACGATCGAGGGCAGGCGCAGCACCCGGATCAGCAGCGTGTTGAAGATGCCGGTGGCGAGGCCGACGCCGACGAGGGCGAGCGCGCCGAAGACCAGTCCGGACCCCGAGCTGGTGGGCGTCATCGTGTACGACGCCGTGACGACGCACACCGTCATCAGCGCCGCGACCGAGATGTCGAAGCCGCCGACGAGGAGCGCGGCCGCCTGTCCCATCGACACGAGCGCGAGCGGCAGCGCCGCGATCAGCAGGTTGTTGAGGTTCGCCTTGCCGAGGAACGTCGACTGCGGCACCTCCGTGTAGGCGCCGAGAGCGACGATCAGCGTCGTCATCAGCGCGAGCGGCAGCCACCCGCGGTTCACGGGAGCGCCCCTTCGCCGTCGCGGGCCGGCGCGATCACGCTGCTGCGCGAGCCGACGATCGCCTCGACGATGCGCCGCTCTCCCAGCTCGTCACGGGGGATCTCCTGCACGATGCGGCCGCGCGACATGACGACGACGCGGTCGCACAGGCCGGCGAGCTCGAGCGGGTCGCTCGACTTGACGATCGCCGCGAGACCCTCGTCGGCCTTGGCGCGCAGCGCCTCGTAGATGTCGAAGCGCGATCCGACGTCGACGCCCTGTGTCGGCTCCTCGGCGAGGATCACGTGCACGTTGCCGCGCAGGAACGGCCGGATGAGCGACACCTTCTGCTGGTTGCCGCCGGAAAGCGATTGGACGGGCTGCTCCGCCGACGCCATGCGCACGCGCAGGCGCGCAACGAGGTCGGCGATCGCGCTTCGCTCACGACCGCGCCCGACGAGGCCGAAGCGCGCGAGCCTCCCGAGCACCTGGACGGTCGCGTTGGCGCGCACGCTCAGGATGGGGAACAGGGCCTCGCCGCTCCGGTCGCCGCTGAGCAGGACGACACCGGCCCGCAGCGGTCCGAGCGGTGACTGCAGCTCGTAGGCGACGCCGTCGCACGACGCGGTGCCGGCGGCGCGCTCCGCGCCCGCGAGCGCGCGGAGGAACTGCACCTGTCCGTTGCCCTCGGCGCCGGCGATCCCGAGGATCTCTCCCTTGCGCACGACGAGGTCGATCGGGCCGAAGCGCTCGCCGCGGAGGCCCGACACCTCGAGCACGACCTCGGCTTCCTCGGGCAGCGCGGGCCGCTCCGGGAAGGCGACCTGCAGCGGCCGGCCGATCATCAGCGCGACGAGACCTTCCTCGGCGATCGATGCGGCGTCGAACGTGCCCTGCGCGACGCCGTCGCGGAGCACCGTGACGCGGTCGGCGATCGCGAGCACCTCCGGCAGGCGGTGGCTCACGTAGACGATGCCGACGCCCTCGCGTGCCTGCTCGAGCACGAGCGTGTGGAGCTGCTCGACCGACTCCGGCCCGAGCGCGGTCGTCGGCTCGTCGAGGAGCAGCACCTTCGGCCGGGTCAGCAGTGCCTTGACGACCTCGAGCAGCTGCCGCTCGGCGAGCGAGAGCCGGCCCGCGATCGCCGTCACCGGGATGTCGAGCCTGAACGCCGCGAGCGTCTCCTCCGCCCACGCCTGCATCCGCCCGTACGCCGGCCTCGCGTCGGGCGGCGCGGCGAGATAGATGTTCTCTGCCACCGACAGCCCGAGCACGTGCGAGTAGTCCTGATAGGCGATGCCGAGCCCGAGCATCCGGGCTGCGGCGGGGGAGTGGCGCTGGAGGCGCTTGCCCCCGATCTCTACGGTTCCCTCGTCCGGTGCGAGGAAGCCGCTCGCGATCCCGAGCAACGTCGACTTCCCGGACCCGTTCTCCCCGACCAGTGCGTGGATCTCGCCGGCACGGCAGTCGACGCTGACGTCACGGAGCGCCTGTACCGCTCCGAATGCCTTCGAGACTCCACGAACTGACAACACATCGGGGCTAACGGGACCGGGAATCGACATTGCAGGATTCAGCTTCTGGTTCTGATGCTTCGCTTGCTGCCTACGGATACATCTGGTGGAGCAGGCTGAGCGGGATGAGCGACGTCGGGGAGGCCGTGTCCGGATACCCCTTCGTGCACATCGTCCGCTTCGCCTGATCCTGGAGCTGGATCGGCAGGACGATCGTCGGCGGGATCTTCGCCCCGGCGAGCTTCATCATGTCGGCGGTCAGCGCCGTGCGGATCTGCGAGTTGCCGGCCGTGTAGTAGAAGACCTTGAGCTTCGGGTTCTTCAGCTTGTCGGCGAGGCAGCCCATTCCGGACTCGTCCGTGCGGTACGTGAACACGCCGGCGTACGGGGTGCCCGCGGCCGTGTACGCCGCGTAACCGCCCTGCGACATGAACAGCGCGTCCTCGTAGCTGAGGCCGGCGAGGTCGGGGTACTTCGCGAGGATGCCCGCGACGATGCCCTGGACCTTCGACGGATCCCAGTTCGTCGGCTCGTTCGCGACGACCTTGATCGACGAGGAGAGCGCCGCCTGCTCGCACTTCTGCCAGCCGAGCGACAGCGGATTGCCGGGGAAGCCGCCGAGGAACGCGATGTTGCCGGTCTTGACCTGCGTGTTCATCACCGCTGCGAAGGCCTTACCGAGCTTGCACGTGTCCTCACCGACCACGGTCGTGTAGTTCTTGCCAGGCCCGGACACGTAGCCCCAGGCGTACGTCGAGACGGGGATGCCGGCCTTCGTCGCCTGCTGGAACACCGGGATCATCGCGTCGCCGAAGTCGGGGTACGTGACGATGGCGCTGACCTTCTGGGCGATCATCGACTTGAAGTCCGCGATCGCCTGGTTCAGGTCGGAGTGCGCGCTCCGGTAGATGATCTTCCCGATCTGCGGATACGTGAGCGCCTGGAGGATGAACTCCATCTTCGACATCTGGCGGTAGGTGTTCTCGCCGAAGCCTTCGACGTAGGCGACGGTGAGCTTGCCGTGCGTGCCGGTGCTACAGCCGTTGTTCTTCCAGCACTTGAGCGCGAGCGTGTAGTTGACGGTCTTCGTCGAGCGCCCGAGTGCGGCCAGCGTGATGTTCCGACCCGTCTTGTCCGCCGGGAGCAGGTTTGCGTGGAAGAGCGTGTGCGCGAGTGTGGTGGACGGCGCCGTGTAGCTCTCGCCGAACCCGCCGCCGCTCCCGATCGTCGGGCCGCCGCTCCCCACGTAACCCGAGGGGCCGGACACTGCAACGCGCGTTCCGCTTGCAGAGCCGCTCGCGGCTGCGACCAGACCGATCACGGTCGCAGCGACGACCATCATCACCGTGAAAAACCGGCGATTCCGTCTCATCTGTTCCTCCTTACGTCGGTGCGTCATTTACCGTTCTTCGGCCAACCTTCGGCTTTCGTGCGCCGTCAACCGCCGGCGTCCGCCGCCCGTAGAGGCGGCTTCGCCGGACGCAGCCCGCGGCCGAGCACCGCTGCGACACGGTCGCCGGAAACGACCATTCCCGCGATGATCGCGGCGCCGAAGACGATGTACTGCATCGCCGTCGACAGGCCCATGATCACGAGCATCTGGGTCAGGAGCGTGAGCGCGATCGCAGCGATCCACGTCGACGTCGCGCTCGCGAGCCCGCCCGAGAGCGACGCGCCTGCGATCACCACCGCGGCGATCGGCGCGAGCAGGTACGACGAGCCGAACGCGGGATCGATGCCGATGCTCACGCCGGCCAGCAGCACGGCTGCGACGGCGTAGAGCGTGCCCGCGGCGACGTAGGCCAGCACGATGTGCGTGCGGACGTGCAGCCCCGCCATCCAGGCCGCTTTCGGGTTCGCGCCCACCGCCTGGAAGCGCCGCCCGCCCGCCGTGTAGCGCAGGACGAGCGCGACCGCGAGCGTGATCGCGGCTCCCGTCCAGAAGACGGTGCTGATGCCGAGCGGCTTGGACGTCGCCCAGGACGACAGCCCGCTCGGCACGTTCGGCTGGTTCGTCACGACGTCGCGCGAGTACTTGCTGCTCTCCGCGAAGACGATCTGACCCACGGCGAGCGTGACGAGCAGCGGGTTCAGCCGCAGCACGCCGACGAGGATCCCGTTGACGAGGCCCACGAGCACGCCGACGCCGAGGCACGCGAGGATCGCGACGGGGATCTTGTGATTCGAGCCGGCTCCGACGCCTGCGATCAGGTTGCCGCCGAGGGAGATCACCCCGGGGGTCGAGAGGTCGATCCCCGCGTGCATCACCACGAGCATCTGCCCGAGCGCCGCGATCGCAAGGACGGTCGCCAGCGGGAAGACGTACGACCACGAGGTGCTCTTCAGCGCGGCGGGCGCGGCGAACGCGGCGATCACGAGGAGCGCGACGGTGGCGAGCCAGACGGGCAGGAACCGCGCCGCGGAGACGGCGCTCGCGGCGAACGTGCGGCCGGGGGCGATCAACGGACCGGTCCTTCGGGGCAGGGCGACGGTGATGAGGGAGCCGCGGCCAGGCGCCCATTCTTTGCAGGTGCGGCCACGAGTGTCAATAGTGGCCGAACGACCGTTGCCGAACCTGACATTTTGTGCATGCAGACTGAACGAAGGCTCGAGGCCGCATGGCGTCCCGCGTAGCGGGGACGTTCTCCCAGCGGGCGTTGACGGCCCGTCACGGTGCCGTTTATGCTCGCTGGACAGTGGGGCAGCGCGACGAGCGGTTTCCGCGGGCGTTCCTACGGCTCCGCACGAAAGGAGAACAGCAATGACACCGGGGAACGTCGTCGTCGTCGGCGGCACGCAGGGGCTCGGCCGCGAGCTCGCGCAGTCGTACGCCGACAGCGGCCGGGACGTGGTCGTGACCGGTAGGGACACTGCCCGCGCCGAGGCGGCGGCGAAGGAGATCGGCGGGAGCACGCGCGGCATCGGGTTCGACCTCTCGGAGCCGCACGGGATCGCGGAGCGGCTGGCCGACCTGGGCACGGTCGACTATCTCGTGCTCGCCGCGATCGAGCGCGACTCGAACTCGGTACGCGAGTACGACATCGACAGTGCGCTGCGGCTGGTCACGCTCAAGCTCGTCGGGTACACCGAGGTGATCCACACGCTGATCCCGCGGTTCGGCGAGGAGTCGGCGATCCTCGTCTACGGGGGTCTCGCGCGCGACCGGCCCTATCCAGGCTCGACCACGGTCACGACCGTCAACGGCGGCGTGACGAGCCTGGTGCGCACGCTCGTGACCGAGCTGGCGCCCACCCGTGTGAATGCGCTGCACCCCGCGATCGTCGGCGACAGCCCTCAGTGGCGCGACCTGCCGGAGGACCGCGTCCAGGCGCTGGTGCAGCGGACGCCGATCGGGCGTCTCGTGACGATGGCGGAAGTCGTGGCCGCGTCGCGGTTCCTGCTCGAGAACCAGGCGATCAACGGCATCAACCTCGTGGTGGACGGCGGCTGGACCTGCGTCTGACGAGGCGCCCGAGCTCGGAACCCAGAGACGAAGCACGAGGAGGAACGGATGTCGGACAAGAAGATCATCGCAGTCGTCGGAGCGACCGGCGCCCAGGGCGGGGGCCTCGCCCGCGCGATCCTGGCCGATCCCGACGGCGGGTTCGCGCTGCGCGCGGTGACGCGCGACCCGTCGAAGGACGCCGCCAAGGCCTTCGCCGACCGCGGGGCCGAGGTCGTGCGGGCCGACCTCGACGACGAGGCGAGCCTCGCCGCAGCGTTCGAGGGAGCCCATGGCGCGTACTGCGTCACGAACTTCTGGGAGCACTTCTCGGGAGACAAGGAGGTCGAGCAGGCGGGCAAGCTCGCCCGGGCGGCCAAGGCCGCCGGCGTCGAGCACGCGATCTGGTCGACGTTCGAGGACACGCGCGACTGGATCCCGCTCGACGACGACCGCATGCCGACGCTGCAGGACCACTACAAGGTCGCGCACTTCGACGCGAAGGCGTCGGCAAACCATTTCTTCACCGACCTCGGCGTGCCGACGACGTTCCTGCTGACGTCCGGCTACTGGGAGAACTTCATCTACTTCGGCTGGGGGCCGGCGCGCGGCGAGGACGGCGTGCTCGCCGTCACGTATCCGATGGGCGACAAGAAGCTGCCGACGATCGGAGTCGAGGACATCGGCAAGTGCGCGTACGCGATCTTCAAGGCCGGCTCGGAGTACATCGGCAAGACGGTCGGGATCGCGGGGGAGCATCCGACGGGAGCCGAGATCGCCGCGGCGTTCGCGAGGGTGCTCGGCGAGGAGGTGCGGTACAACGACGTCCCGGCCGACGTGTACCGGGGCTTCGGCTTTCCGGGCGCCGACGACGTCGGCAACATGTTCCAGTTCAAGCGGGACTGCAACGACGACTACTGCGCTGCGCGCAGCCTCGAGCTCTCGCGGCGGCTCAACCCCGATCTGCAGACCCTGGATGCCTGGCTCGAGCAGAACGCAGGTCGTGTGCCTCTGGGCTAGACGTTTTTCTCCGCACCGGCGACGGCGTAATGTTGGCCACCGTGGCCGTCTCGATCAACGCTGACGTTCTCTAACGAGGAGGATGCAAGATGACCGACGCAAGCCCGCACCCCGAGGACTTTGCTCCCGGCCGGCCGATCGTTTTCCGTAACGGCATCGTGATCACGGTCGACACTCCCGGCGTGCTCCTCGACGGAGACGTGCTGATCACCGGCGACACCATCACGGCCGTCGGCCCGGCGCTGCAGGTGCCGGCGGGCACCGTCGAGATCGACGCGAGCGGCGGCATCCTGATGCCCGGCATGATCGACACGCACCGCCACATGTGGCAGAGCGCGTTGCGGGGCTACGGCGGCGACTGGGCGCTCAGCCAGTACTTCGTCTTCTACTACCTGCAGCATGGAGCCGTCTTCCGGCCCGAGGACATCTACGCCGGCAACCTGCTGAGCGCACTCGAGTCGGTGGACACCGGCGTGACGACGACGCTCGACTGGTCGCACGCACTGCGCACCCCGGACTACGCGGAGGCGGCGCTGCAGGCCTTCAGCGAGATTCCCGGCAGGTTCGTGCTCGGGTACGGCAACTACCTCGGCGGCGCCTGGGACTGGATGAACACCCCCGAGTTCGATGCCTTCGTCGCGCAGCACTTCTCGACCCCGAACGACATGCTCGGACTGCAGATCGCGTTCGACGTGACCGGTGCGGAGAACTTCCCCGAGCAAGCGGCCTTCGCGAAGGCGCGGGACATGGGGCTTCGCGTCACGACGCACGCCGGGGTGTGGGGCGCGACGACCGACGTCGGCATCGACCAGATGTACGACGCCGGCTTCATGACGCCCGACATCACCTACGTGCACGCCGCGACGCTCAAGCCCGAGAGCTACCAGAAGATCGCCGCAACGGGCGGCACCGTGTCGGTCGCGTGCGAGAGCGAGCAGAGCGCGGGGCAGGGGTATCCGTCGACGTGGGAGCTGCGCAAGTACGGCATCCCGGCCTCGCTGTCGATGGACACGAGCGTGTGGTGGAGCGCGGACTTCTTCTCGGCCATGCGCGCGACGCTGAGCGCCGACCGCTCCCGCGATCACCTCGAGGCTCAGGCCAAGGGCGAGACCATCGCGGCCAACCGGCTCCGCGCCGAGGACGTCGTCTGGATGGCGACGATGGGCGGCGCGAAGTCGCTCGGCATGGAGGACAAGATCGGCTCGATCACTCCCGGCAAGAAGGCCGACCTGCTGCTGATCAAGAACGACCAGTCGCCGGCCATGACGCCGATCCTCCACCCGTACGCGCACGTCGCCTACCAGGCGGGGACGGCCGACGTGCACACCGTCGTCGTCGACGGCCGGGTGCTCAAGTACGACGGCACCCGGATCGACCTCGACATCGCGCCGGCGCGCGACGCCGTGGCGAAGTCGGTCGAGTACGTCCGCTCGCAGATCGGCGAGCAGGCCTGGGAAGAGGGCATGCACCCGGTGATCGAGCCCTCGGCGGAGATCGAGAACCCGTACAAGTACACGAAGGGAACGGCGACGGCCAAGGCGCAGGGCTGAGCGCTCGACGCGTGCCGGCCCGACGTCGCATCGGGCCGGCACGCGAGGCGACGATGGGCCGGGCAGGGCTCGAACCTGCGACCTTGGGATTAAAAGTCCCCTGCTCTACCAGCTGAGCTACCGGCCCCGCCGTCGAGTGTAATTCGGGCTACTCGGCGGCGTGGCGGCGGTCCCACGCGTCGAGCAGCTGCTCGACGTTGCGGCGCTGCGCGTCCGAGAACGGGAAGCGCGCGACGAGCCGGCGCGCCTCCGCCGGGTCGTCGTTCTCGACCGCGGCCTCGAGGTGCTCGCGGATCGCGTTCGGCTGCCGGAGCTGGCGCCGCAGCCAGCGGAGCAGGCTCACCTGTGCGGCCTCGACTGCCATATGGGCGGTGCAGGGCTCGAACCTGCGACCCTCTGCGTGTAAGGCAGACGCTCTCCCAGCTGAGCTAACCGCCCGCCGGGACAACGGTACCGCGGCTACGCCGCGACTGCGTGGCCTGGAACGCCGCCGGTCGCCGCGTCCGCCGGCTCGGCGGCGACCGCGAGGCGGATGCGGAACGTCGTCCCCTCGCCTTCGGCGCTCTCGAAGTCGATCGTGCCGCCGTGGCTCTCGACGATCCCGCGGGTGATCGCGAGGCCGAGGCCGGTGCCCGGCACGGCGGCCGCGCGTGCGCTCGACGAGCGGAAGAAGCGCTCGAACATCTGGCCGTGCTCGGCCTGCGGGATGCCGATGCCGCTGTCCGCGACGCTGATGCACACGTGGTCGCCGTCGAGTGCCGCGCCGACGCGCACGGTCCCGCCGGCCGGGGTGAACTTGATGGCATTCGACAGGAGGTTGTCGAGCACCTGACCGAGCCTCGAGCCGTCGCCGAGCGTCCGCACGCCGAGCGCGGAGTCGACGTGCAGCTCGATCTCCTTCGCGGCTGCCAGCGGGCGCGCGGTCATGGCCGCGTCGGCGAGCAGATCGTCGACGTCGAGCTCTGCAGTCTCGAGGACGAGCTTGCCGCTCTGGATCGCAGCGAGCAGCAGAAGATCGTTGACGAGAGCGAGGAGGCGGGCGGCATTGCGCTCGATCACGTCGAGGAACATCCGGTGCTCGTCGGGGAGATGATCGTCGAGCAGCAGCTCGGTGTAACCGCGAATCGACGTGAGCGGCGTTCGCAGCTCGTGCGAGACGAGCGCGATGAACTCGTCCTTCAGCGTGTCGAGCTCCTGCAGGTGAGCGACCTGCTCGCGCTCCTGTTCGAGGAGCCGTGCGCGCGCGACGCTGATCTCGTGCAGTGCGGCGAAGTCGTTCGCCGACTCGATCGCGGTCGCCGCCTGGTTCGCGAACGTGCGCAGCGCCTGGAGGGTCTGGCGCGTCGGGAGCAGGCGGTCGGCGGGCTCGTCCGCCCAGATCACGCCGATCGGCCGGCCGGCTCGACCGTACAGCGGCACGAGCAGCCAGTGGTTCGACCACGCCTCCGGGCCTCGGCCGTTCTGCGTCGACGAGTACGTGTGGTCCGTCTGCGCGACGCGGCTCCGCGCCGCCTCGCTCGGCACGAGGAAACAGCCTTCGATCTCGAACTCCTGGTCGAGCAGGCTGGCGAACGCGGTGAGCGGCGTGTGTGCGCGCTGCGCATTCTCCGCGTCGGTCCAACCGGTCGACGCGCGCGGGGCGAGCTGTCCGCCGGCGTCCGCGAGATCGACGCAGACCTTTCCGAAGCCCAGCGCCTCGTGGATCGCGTCGGTGACCGCTGCAAGCAGCCCGTCGAGCGAGGAGCTGTCTCGCAGGCCGCTCGACACCCGGAGGAGGTGCTCGAGGGCGCGCCGCTGGCGCGCCGCGACGGCGGCCGACTGCGCTGCGTCGACGGCGACGCCGGCATAGCCGGCGAGCGTCGTGAGCAGCGCGAGCTCGTCGTCGGACGGCCTGAGCCCGGAGGCCGGCTCGCCGACGCAGAAGATCCCGAGCAGCTCACCCGCCGCGCTCGAGAAGGGCACGAAGATCTCGTCCTCGGGATGCCAGGCGTTCTCGTCGGCCGTCGGCTGGATTACGGGAATGACGCGGTCGCCGAGGGTATGCATCGACCAGTCGAATGACCCTTCGGGGATGAAGTACGTCCCCTGACGCTCGAACCGGTCGACGAGCACCGGCTCCCACCAGCTCGCGTCGTACGTGCTTCCGAGCAGGCTCCCGCGGATCGCTTCGGTTCCGACGACGGTGCTCACGATGAAGTCGTCCCATTCGCGGCGGCGCAGGTTGATCACGACGGTCGCAAAGCCGAGCGCCTCGGCGACGACGGTTGCGACACGCTCGAGCGCGAGCGCGATGTCGTGCTCGTCATGGACGAGCGTGGCCGCTTCGAGGAGGCCGCGCATCGACGCCAGCTGCGCCGTCCCTCCGGCTCCGCGGCGTTCGTGATCGTGGGTCGCCACTCCACATCGATCATCGGCCCGTCGACGCTCGAGCGCGAGTCACGGAACCGTGTGGTCGGTCTACTCCTTTCGGGGCTCAGGGCCGCAGGCCGGCCGCCGTCACCGACAGCAGCACCTCACCCGCGTCCACGCTGGCGACCGCGCGTGCCGGCACGGCCACGATCGCCGCAGCGATCCCCGAGGAGACGTCGATCCCCGCGAGCTCACCCGTCTCGCGGTCGCCGCGCACGCGCTGGACGAGCCCGACCGTGACGCCGTCGCAGTCCCGCACCGGCCAGCCGGGCTCGATGCGAAGCCACGACGCTCCGCCGGACGACTCGATCTCCGGCTCGGCCTCGCGCGCGTGCACGACGGCGGCAAGTGTCGGCACCGCGACGAGCTGGCCCAGCAGGAACGCGCATTCGAGCGCGGACAGCAGCCGCCAGCGGGCCTCGCCGCGGTCGACCGGCCCGGCGTCGCGAAGCCCGATCGCATTCGCGTACTCCGCCGCGCTCTCCATCTCGGCGCGAATCCGGCGGAGCTGCGCGAGCAGGTGCGGCTCCGCCGACACCGCACGGAGATCGCCGTCGACTCGCGCCTCGAGCGACTCGTACGCGGTGCGCAGTGCGTGCAGCTCGCTGCGCCGCGTCGGCTCGTCGGT
>DASYGK010000110.1:0-12678 GCA_035999905.1 Gaiellaceae bacterium
CGATCACGTCGGGGTGGATACCGATGCGCCGCAACTCGTTCACCGAATGCTGCGTCGGCTTCGTCTTCAACTCGCCGGCCGCCTCGATGAACGGCACAAGCGTCACGTGGATGTACATGACGTTCTCCGGGCCGACCTCGCGGCGGAACTGGCGCAGCGCCTCGAGGAACGGCAGCGACTCGATGTCGCCGACCGTGCCGCCGATCTCCGAGATGACGACGTCGGTCGGCGTCGCCTCCGCGGTGCGGCGGATGCGCGCCTTGATCTCGTTCGTGATGTGCGGGATCACCTGCACCGTCGCGCCCAGGAAGTCGCCCTTGCGCTCCTTGCGCAGGACGGTCTCCCACACGGCGCCGGCGCTGTGCGACGAGTTGCGCGAGAGGTTCTCGTCGACGAAGCGCTCGTAGTGGCCGATGTCGAGGTCGGTCTCGGCGCCGTCCTCGGTGACGAAGACCTCGCCGTGCTGGAACGGGCTCATCGTCCCCGGGTCGACGTTGAGGTACGGATCGAACTTCTGCAGCTGCACCTGCAGGCCGCGCGCCTTCAGCAGACGGCCGAGTGACGCGGCGACGATTCCCTTCCCGAGCGCCGATACGACTCCCCCTGTCACGAAGACGTACTTGGGGGCCCGTGCGCTCACGGGATTTGAGGGTAGCAGCGAATGCGGTCGGCGGTGCTCACGGCTCGACGCTCGTCTGCATCAGGTCGAAGAGACGGCGCAGGGCATCCTTCGCGTACGTGCGTCGAACGGTCGCCCAGGGCGCGTCGACGGCAAGTGCGACCTCGGTGCGTGACGCGTCGACCGGCGTCAGCTCGAGCTCGGCCGTGATTCGTTCGTTCACGAGCTGGAACTCGAGCCGGCGGCCCTGGACGACGTCGAGCACGAGTAGCGTGCCCGCCGCCCCCGGGCGCCGGAGCATCCCCGGGCCGAAGAGCGGGCGCAGGGGCGCGCCGGCCTCCGTGCCCTGGATCGCCCAGCGCGCGCCGGGCGCGACGCCGCGGCGGTCGGGGACGACTCCTCCGAGGCCGGGCCACCAGTCGGGGAGGTTGTGCGGCTCGATGAGGAAGGCCCAGACCGCCGGCAGCGGCGCGAGCAGGGTGCGGGTCGCCGCGTAGCGCGGCATCAGCGGACGGTTGCGAGGAACTCGTGGCCGCCGAGCATCCGCTCGAGCTCGGCCTTCCGCTCGGCGTCGCCGAGCTGCGCGATGCGCGTGTGGGTCGGGTCGCCCGGCACCTTCTCGACGCGGAAGTGGCGGTCGGCGAGCGACGCGATCTGCGGGAGATGCGTGATCGTGATCACCTGCGCACGCTCGGAGAGGCGCTTGAGCACGCGGCCGACGGCGTTCGCGGTCTCGCCGCCGATGCCGGCGTCGATCTCGTCGAACACGAGCGTCTCGCCGCCCGCGACGGCCGCGATCGCGAGCGCGATCCGGGAAAGCTCGCCGCCCGACGCGGTCTCGGCGACCGGCGCGAACGGCAGCCCGGCATTCGGGCGCACGAGGAAGACCGCGTCGTCGGCGCCCGTCGCGCCCTGGTCGCGCTCGCCGAGCTCGCACGCGAACTCGCCCTCCCCCATGCCGACGTCGTGCAGCTCCGACGCCACCGCGCCCGCGAACGCCGCGGCCGCGGCCGACCGCGCGGCACGGAGCTCGAGCGCGAGCTCCTGTACGCGCGCGTCCGCGGCGGCGAGCGCCTCGGCGGCGGCTGCGGCGGGATCGACGCCGTCGTCGAGCGCACCGAGCTCCGTTCGCGCCTCCGCGGCGCGGTCGAGCAGCTCCTCGTAGCTCGTCGCGCGGTAGCGCCGCTTCGCCTCGGCGATCCGGTCGAGCCCGGCCTCGAGCTCCTCGAGCCGGCCCGGCTCCGCCTCGAGCGAGGCGAGGAACGCGTGCAGGCTCGACGCGGTCTCGCGGAGCCGCAGCTCGGCGTCTCGCAACTCGTCTCCCGCGGCCTGGAGCTCGGGCGCGAGCCGCTCGAGCGGCGCGACCGCGCGCTCGGCGACGCCGACGAGCCCGGCGGCGCCCTCGCCGTCGTCGGGCGCGAGCGCCTGCGCCGCCGCGGCGGCCGCCTCGGCGAGATCGGAGACGTGGCGAAGGCGCTCGCGGTCGGCGCGGAGCCGCTCCTCGTCGCCGGGCTCCATGCCGTCGGTGTCCTCGACGAGCGCGCGCAGCTCCGCGAGGCGCGCCTCCGCGAATGCCGCGCCCGCCGTCAGCTCGTCGTAGCGGCGGCGCGCGGCGAGGAGCTCGCGCCAGGCCGCGCGGGCGTCGGCGCGGCGGCGCAGCTGCTCGTCGCCGCAGAAGCGGTCGAGCACCTCCAGCTGGTACGACGGGCGGGCGAGCCGGCGCTGCTCGAACTGACCCGACATCGCGATCACGCGCTCGACGGACGCCGCGACGTCCTCGCGCGCGGCGGCGCGGCCCCACGCGTAGGCGCGCGTGCGCCCGTCGCCGAAGACGCGCCGCGCGACGAGCAGGGCGTCCTCGTCCTCGGGGCGCAGGTCGGCGAGCTCGTCGAGCTCGTCCGGCAGGTCGAGCTCGGCCTCGACGTACGCCTCGTCGCCGGCGGGCCCGACGAACGCGTCGCCGCCCTTCGTGCCGAGCAGCAGCCCGACCGCCTGCGCGAGGATCGTCTTGCCCGCCCCCGTCTCGCCCGTGATCGCGTTCAGGCCGGGCGAGAGCTCGAGCTCGGCCTCCCGGATGAGCACGAGGTTCTCGATTCGCAGGCGGCGCAGCATCGAGGCCCATCGTAGAGAGGGCGTCCGACGCCGACCATTGGCCGCTCAGGACGTGAAGGTCTCCCGGTAGCGGCCGAAGAACGTCGTCTCCGGCAGCGTCGCGAGGAGGCTCCGCTCGGCCGCGAGGTGGATCGCCACCTGCTCCCCCGGCCGGACGTCGCCGGTCCGGTGCCCGTCCACGAGCACGGCCGCGGTGACGTCGGCCGTCGCGTTCCGCACGGTGACCTCCGCGCCGCGCGGGACGACGAGCGGCCGCGCGTCGAGCGAGTGCGGCGCGATGAACGTCACCGCCATCGCGTCGAGCCCGCGCACGAGCACGGGGCCGCCGTTCGAGAGGTTGTACGCCGTGGAGCCGGAGGGCGTCGAGCAGATCATCCCGTCGCACGGCACGGTGTCGACGTCCTCGCCGCCGATCGACCAGGCGAGCTCGACCATCCGGCCGAGCGTCGAGCTCGTGACGACGACGTCGTTGACGGCCGTGTGCCTCTCGCCGTCGAGCCGCACCTCGATCGTCGGCAGCTCGACGACGGCATAGCCGCCGGCGAACACGCGCGAGAGGTCGCGTTCGAGGTCGTCCGGCCTGATCGACGCGAGGAAGCCGACGCGGCCGTAGTTCACGCCGATCACCGGCACGGTGCTCCCGAGCAGGTGCGCGAGCGTGCGCAGCATCGTCCCGTCGCCGCCGAGCGCGACGGTGAGATCGGCGTCGCGCGGCTCGGCGACGATGGTCACGCCGGCCTGCGCGGCGACGGCACGCACGCGCTCGACCGCGGCTTCGACGTCGAGGCGGCCGTGCGTGACGACCGCCGCGGTCTCAACCCGCGGCGACGGCCCGTTCGATTTGCTCGTCGAGGTCATCCGGAAGCTTCGGCTCGTCGTTGTGCGTGAAGTGGAGGAAGAACTCCCGGTTGCCCTTTGGACCCGGGAGCCCGGAGTCTACGACGCCGGCCACCTGCGCCCTCCAGCCGAGCGCCGCGTACGCGACCTCACGGAGGACCCGCGCGCGGATCACGGGGTCGCGCACGACACCGCTGCCCTTCGCGACGTCGGCGCGACCGGCTTCGAACTGCGGCTTCACGAGCACGACCGCCTGCCACGCCGGAGCGGCGAGTGCGAGCGCCGGCGGCAGGGCCGTGCGCACGGAGATGAACGAGACGTCGCAGACGACGAGCTGCGGCGGGAACGGGAGGTCGGAGAGCGCGCGTGCGTTCGTCCGCTCGAGCACCGTGACACGCGCATCGTCGCGGAGGCGCGGATGCAGCTGGCCGTAGCCGACGTCGACGGCGATCACGCGTGCGGCGCCGCGCTGCAGCAGGACATCGGTGAAGCCCCCCGTCGACGCACCGAGATCGATCGCGTCGAGACCCGCCGGGTCGACGCGCAGCTCGTCGAGCGCATGCGCGAGCTTCTCCCCTCCGCGCGAGACGTACGCGGCGGCGCTCTTCACGGTCAGCTCGGCGTCCTCGTCGACCTGGTGCCCCGGCTTGTCGTAGCCCGGCACGAGCCCCGCCATCACGAGCGCCTGTGCCTGCGTGCGCGACACCGCAAGGCCGCGTTCGACGAGCAGGACGTCGAGCCGCTTCTTCATGGGTGCATCCGCTACGCCGTGCGGACGGCGAGGCCGTCGACGATCTCGCGGAGCACCGACGTGTCCGCGTCGACCGACGCGAGGCGCTCGCGCGCGCGCTCCGCCGCCTCGTCGGCGAACCGGCGCGCGCCGTCGACGCCGTGCGTGACGACATAGCCGTCGCCGTCGAGGATGTCGTCGACGATCTGGAAGAGCAGCCCGAGCTCGTCGCCGAACGCGCGCCACGGCGTCTGCGCGGCCGGCGGGATCTCGGCGACCCAGAGGGCGAGGCCGACCGCGGCGCCGAAGAGGCAGCCCGTCTTCAGCTTGTGCAGCGTCGCCTCGTCCGGCGCGGTGCCGGTGATGTCGAGGTACTGGCCGCCGATCATGCCGAGCGTCGCCTCCGACAGCTCCCGCGCGACATGCGTCGTCTCGTACGACGTCGCGAGGCGCAGCGCCTCCGCGAGCAGGGCATCGCCGGCGAGGATCCCGGCCGCCTCGCCGAAGCGCTTCCACGTCGACGGCTGCCCGCGCCGTTCCTCGTCGTCGTCGAGCGCTGGGAGGTCGTCGTGCACGAGCGAGAACGTGTGCACGAGCTCGAGCGCGCAGCCCGCCGGAAGCGCAGCCGCGGGAGCGGCTCCCGCCGCCTCGGCGGTCGCAAGGCAGATCACCGGCCGGACGCGCTTGCCGCCGACCGCGATCGAATAGCGCACGGACTCCGCCTGGCCGTGGAGCGCGGGCCAGAGCTCGAGCCCTTCGAGGTAGTCCTCGACGAGCGGGCGAAGCTCGTCAGGACTGTGCGGCATCCGCCTCCGCCGCGCGCTTCGCGCGCTCCAGCTCCTCCTCGACCGACTTCGCGAGCTCCGAGAGCTCGCCGAGGATCTCGAGTGCACGTTCGGGCGAGCCGCCTTCCGTCTGCGCGAGCCGGTCGAGCTCTCCGCGCGCCGCCTCGAGCTTCGCGAGCAGCTCCTCCGCCCTGCCGAGTGAATCCTCCGTTGCCACGCTATGCAGCCTCCTCCCGCACGATCCTGCCAAGAATGCCGTTGACGAGTCTCCCAGCGTCGTCGGATGCGTAGCGCTTCGCGAGCGTCACGGCCTCGTCGATCACGATCTCCTTGCCGATCTCGCCGGCCGCGAGCTCCTCGATCGCGACGCGCAGGATGTTCCGCTCGACGGCGCCGAGCCGGTCTGCCGTCCAGTCGTCGGACGCGCTCGTGATCTTCGCGTCGAGCTCCGGCGCGTGCGCGGCGACCGCTTCCGCGATCGAGCGCGTGTAGTCGTCGAACTCGCCCTCGTGCAGCGAGCCGAGCGGCGTCTCCGTGACGTCCCACTGGTAGAGGACGAAGACCGCGGTGCGGCGCGCCTCGCGGCGGCTCGTCGGCGTCACCGGTCGAGCTCCTCGACCGTGACGTCCACCGTGACCGCGTCGAGCGCGCACATGCGCGCGAGCGCGGAGCCGACCTCCGCCTGCACGTCGCGGGCCACGTCGGGCAGCACCTTCCCGTAGGCGACGGCGAGCTCGAGGCCGACCGTCGCCCGCGCGCCGTCGAGCTCGAGCGCGAGCTTCCGGCGCGCGCGCCGCACACGCGCGCCGTCGACGCTCTCGGCCGCCTGCACCACGATCTGCGTCAGCGCCGCGTCCGAGATCGTGACCGAGTCGCGCGCGCCGCGCAGCACGTACGTCATGTCGCCCCCACGAGCGAGGGCAACCGTGCGCCCGCCTCTTCGAGAAAGGACGTCGAGTACTCGCCGCGGCGGAACTCCGGGCTGCCGAGGATGTCGATCGCGACGTCGCGCGTCGTCGGCACGCCGCGGATCTCGAGCTCGCCGAGCACGCGCCGTGCGCGCTCGATCGCGGCGGCGCGCGTGTCGTCGTGCACGATCACCTTCGCGATCATCGAGTCGTAGTAGGGCGGGATCACCGAGCCCTCCTCGACGAACGTGTCGACGCGCACGCCGGGGCCGAGCGGCGGCCGGAAGCGCTCGAGGCGTCCCGGCGACGGGGCGAAGTCGCGCGCGGGATCCTCGGCGTTGATGCGGATCTCGATCGCGTGCCCGCTGCGCGGGGCGCGGCCCGTGATCGGCAGCCGCTCGCCCGCGGCCACAAGGACTTGTCCCCTGACCAGGTCGAGGGACGTGACTGCTTCGGTCACGGGATGCTCGACCTGCAGCCGCGCGTTCAGCTCGATGAACGAGAACGAGCCGTCGGGGCCGACGAGGAACTCGAACGTGCCGGCGTTCCGGTAGCCGATGTGCCGGCACGCGCGCTCGGCGGCGTCCTCCATCGCCTCGCGCTGCGCGGCGTCGAGCGCCGCCGACGGCGACTCCTCGATCAGCTTCTGGTGGCGGCGCTGGATCGAGCACTCGCGCTCGCCGCAGGTGAGCACGCCGCCGTGCGAGTCGCAGAGCACCTGGATCTCGACGTGCCGCGCGGGCGAGACCGCCTTCTCGACGTAGAGCGTGCCGTCGGAGAACGCGGCCATCGCCTCGTTCGACGCCTGCGCGTAGAGCGACTCGAGCTGGTCCGACGACGTGACGAGGCGCATCCCGCGCCCGCCGCCGCCCGCCGCCGCCTTCAGCAGCACGGGGTATCCGAGCTCGTCCGCGGCCTTGCGCGCCGCCGCGGCGGTCGCGGTGCCTTCGACGCCCGGGACGAGCGGCACGCCCGCGGCGCGCATCTCCGCCTTCGCCTGCGCCTTGTCGCCCATCCGCGCCATCACATCCGCCGGCGGGCCGATGAAGACGAGGTCGTTGTCCTCGCACGCGAGCACGAACGCGTCGTTCTCGGAGAGGAAGCCGTAGCCCGGGTGCACCGCCTCGCAGCCGGTCGTCGTCGCGGCCGCGATGATCGCGGGCATCGAGAGATAGCTCTGCGCCGCAGGAGGCGGGCCGATGCGCACCGCGCGGTCGGCGAGCCGGACGTGCAGCGCGTGCTCGTCGGCGGTCGAGTAGACGGCGACCGCCTCGATGTCGAGCTCGTGCAGCGCACGGATCACGCGCACGGCGATCTCGCCGCGGTTCGCTACGAGGACGCGCTTGAACATCAGACTGCGTCGAGCGGCCGGCCGGCGAGCGGCTCGAGGTCGAACAGCACCTGCCCGAACTCGACCGGCTGGCCGTTGTCGACGTGGATGCGCCGCACGACCGCCTCGAGGTCGGACTTCACCTCGTTCATGAGCTTCATCGCCTCGAGGATGCAAAGCGTCTGTCCGGCGCCGACGACGTCGCCCTCCTCGACGAACGGAGGCGAGCCCGGCTGCGCGGCGCGGTAGAACGTGCCGACCATCGGCGACTCGACGCGAACCACGCCGTTCGACGCGGCAGCGACCGGCGCGGGCGGCGGCGGCTCCGGCAGCCCGAGCGACGCAGCCGCGGCAGCCGCGGGGCCTGCGTCCGCGCTCGAGCGGACCGAGACGCGCATCCCCTCCTCCTCGATCGTCACCTCGCCGATGCCGGTCTCCTGGACGATGCGCACGAGCTCGCGGATCCGGTCGGCGCGCGCCTTGTCGACCGAGGCGAGCTCGTCGCGCTCGCCGCTCGCGCGGCCGCGGATGCCGAGCAGCAGGCGTTCGGCGTCCTCCCCGAAGAGGCCGAGCAGGAGCAGCTCCTCCTCGCTCGCGGCGATGCCTTCCGCCTGCGCGCGCACCTCGCTGAGCCTGGGTGCGACGTTCTCCTGCGTCTCGGGGTCGTGCGTCAGCTCGACGGCGCGCTGCACGGCCGGGTCGATCGGCCCCGGCGGCGTGCCGAAGCGGCCGATCACGAGCGCGCGCAACTCGTCGACGATCGTGAGGTAGCGGCTCGCGGAGAGGACGTTGAGGAGCGCCTGATTCGCGAGCACCTGCCCGATCGGCGCAGCGAGCGGCGGCCAGCCGACCTCGGCGCGGATCACGTCGAGCTCTTCGAGCACCTCTTCGAGCCGGTCGCCGGCGCCCTGTGCGCGCAGCGTCTGGTCGACGCCCGCGACGAGGCCGGCGGGGACGTCGTGCTGTGCGGCGCGCACCGCGATCCGCGGTGCGAGCGGCGCGACCGGCTCGTCCCCGATGTGCTCGTCGACGAGATCGGAGGCGTCCCAGAGCTTCGCCACGTCGACGCCGGGGTCGAGCCCCATGCCGGTGAGCGCCTCGGCGAGCGCCTCTCCGGAGACGCGGTGGAGCGTGAGCGCGAGCGGGAACACGGCGCAGGCGATCAGCTGGGCGCCCGCATGGGCCGCGGCGAGCGTCGCCGCGAGCGCGCTGCCTCCGGCGCCCTGGACGTAGATCCCGACGGGGAGACCGCTCGCCTCGGCGAGCGCCGGCACGAGCTCGGCTGCACGGTGCGGCTGGAGCGAGCCGGTCGGGTCGTGTAGGAGCACGCGCACTGCGCCGAGCTCCGGCAGCATCCGCGCGCGCTCGATCAGCGTGTCGATCTCGCCGGTGCGGCCGGGGCTGTAGACGAGGCCCGCCTCGAAGTCGCGTTCGGCGGCGACGATCGCCTCGGCGGCCTCGCGGAGGTTCGAGATGTCGTTCAGCGGGTCGTGGAGGCGGAAGACGTCGATGCCGTTCTCCGCCGCGGAGGCGACGAAGCGGCGGGCGAAGTCGGCGTCGACCGGCCGCGAGCCGACGAGGAAGCGGCCGCGGAGCGCGAGCCCGAGCGGCGTCTTGACGCGTGCCTTGAGGGCGCGGATGCGCTCCCATGGGCTCTCGACGCCGCGCTCGACGGCAGAGGCGAAGCAGCCGCCGCCGGAGACCTCGAGATAGGCGAACCCTGCGCCGTCGAGGATCTCGGCGAGGCGCAACTGCTCGGCGGTCGGCATGCGTCCGGCGAGCGGCTCCTGTCCGAGCAGGCGGATGGTCGTATCGGCCAGGGTCGGCACGGGGGCACCTTACCGCGCCTTCACGGATTCCCTGAACGACCTGGCGCTGACGGGCGTGTCGTCCGGGGACCTGGCTTCGCCCTCAACAGTGACTGTCACCGTTACGAGGCGGCGTCGGACTAGGCCGAGCCGAGCACGTCCACGGCGATCCCGACCACGGTCAGGAGCGCCGACGCCGCGAGGAACACCCAGCCCTCGACGAACGGCAGGTCGAAGGCGCGCATCAGCCGCTTGCTGCCCGCGAGCGCCATCCCGACGAGCGCGCCCGCCGCGGCGAGCCAGAACCCGTAGGCGACCGCCCGCGAGAGCGTCGTGCCGCCGTGGAGAGCGGCGAAGAGCGCTCCGCCGGCCGTCGCGAGCACGCCCGCGGCGACACAGCAGGCTGCGAAACGGCGGACGTCGACCACTAGACGCGGGAGATGTAGCGCTTCTCGTGCGGGTCGATCTTGAGCTTGTCGCCGACGTTCACGAACAGCGGTACCGCGACGACGCCGCCCGTCTCGAGCGTCGCCGGCTTCGTCACGTTCGAGACGGTGTCGCCCTTCACGCCCGGCTCGGTGTCGACGACCGTCAGCTCGACCGTCGTCGGCAACTGCACGCTCGACGGCTTCCCGTCCACGGCGAGCACCTGCACGGTCGCGTTCGGCTGCATGAACATCAGCTCGTCCTCGAGATCCGCGTGCGGCACCGAGAACTGCTCGTAGTTGTCGGGATCCATGAAGTGCACGTCCGAGCCGTCGTCGTAGAGGTACTGGACGTTCTTCACCTCGGTGTGCACGCGCGTGAACTTCTCCCCCGCGCGGAACGTCTTGTCGACGGTCGCACCCGCGCCGAGCGACTTGAGCTTCGTGCGCACGAACGCACCGCCCTTGCCCGGCTTGACGTGCTGGAACTCGACGATGCGCCACGGCTGCCCATCGACCTCGATGTGCATGCCGTTCTTGAACTGGTTGGTGTTGACGGTGTCGGCCATCGGCGGGCAAATATAGCGACGGGCTACGAGACCTCGATCAGGTCCTTCCGGAACCCGGTGAGGTTCTCGATCCCGTCCGCGGTGACGACGACGTCGTCCTCGATGCGGATCCCGAACTTGCCCTCGACGTAGACGCCCGGCTCGACCGTGACGACGTTGCCCGGCTCCAGGACGTCGCTCGTCTCCGGCGACATGCGCGGCAGCTCGTGCACGTCGAGCCCGAGCCCATGGCCGAGCCCGTGCCCGAAGAGGCCCGCGAACGGGCTGTCCTCGACGACGCGGCGCGCAGCACCGTCGGCGTCGATCGCGGGCACGCCGGCGCGGATCGCCTCGAGCCCTGCGAGCTGCGCGGCGAGCACGACCTCGTACGCCTCTTTCGCCTCGCCGTCGAGCGGGCCCGTCGCGAACGTCCGCGTGTAGTCGGACGCGTAGCCGTCGACGGTGCAGCCGGTGTCGATCACGACGAGCTCGCCCGCGCCGATCTTCCGGTCGCCCGCGCGCGCGTGCGGGCGCGACCCGGTCGGGCCGGAGCCGACGATCGACTCGAACGCCATTCCGTCGCCTCCCTCCTCGTGGAAGAGGCGCGTCACGTCCCACGACACCTCGCGCTCGGTGCGCCCGACGAAGCTCACGTCGACGAGCCGCTCGAAGACGCGGTCGGTGATCGCGCACGCGCGGCGCAGGATGTCGAGCTCGCCCTCGTCCTTCACAGCGCGCAGCGACTCGACGAGCCCGTGGCGCGGAACGAGATCCAGGCGGCCGCCCGCGAGCGTCTCGTAGCTCGCATAGACGAGGCTCGTCGCCTCGAATCCGACCGTCCCGGAGAGCCGATCGGCGAGCGCCGAGACCACCGCGCGCGGCGTCTGCACGACCTCGACCCCCGGCACCGCACGTGCCGCGGAGATGTACCGGAAGTCGGTGAAGAGCTGCACGCGCTCCTGGTCGACGAGAAGAGCTGCGTTCGAGCTCTCGAAGCCGCAGAGGTACGAGACGTTCTTGCCGTTCGTGACGAGCAGAGGCTCTTCGAGCAGCGCCCGGAGGCGGTCGACGCGAGGGTTCACGAGTTCTCCTTCAGATATTCGAGGGCCATGCGGTAGCCGTCGGGCCCGTGCCCGACGAAGTGGGTCGCGACGAGATCGCGGATGACGGACTTGCGGCGCCACTCCTCGCGCTCGTCGACGTTCGAGAGATGCACCTCGACGATCGGCACGGTCAGCGGCTCGAGCGCATCGTGGATCGACCACGCGTAGTGCGACCACGCCCCCGGATTGACCACCATCCCGTCGGTGTTGTCGTACGCGTCGTGGCACCACTTGATGAACTCGCCCTCGCTGTTCGTCTGACGGCACTGGACGGCGAGCTCGAGCTCGCGGCCCCAGTCGTAGATGCGGCTCTCGAGCTCCGCCATCGACAGCCCGCCGTACACCGCGGGGTCGCGGCGGCCGAGCACGTTGAGGTTGACCCCGTTGAGGACGATCACGCGCACGCGGCGATGCTATCCGGCAATGAGCGCGTCGAGCTCGCGCCGGACGTCGCCGGCCGGCACGGGAACGTCCCAGCGCGGGCCGTCCGACTCGAGGAGGACGAGGCGGAGCTCCCCGCCGACGCCCTTCTTGTCGCGCTGCAGGGCGGCCCAGGCGCGCTCCCGGTCGACCCTGACCGGCTTCGGACGGAGGATCTCCTCCACCTGGCCGATGTCCTGCCCGGACAGGCGAAGCGCCGCCAGCAGGCCGAGCGCGACCGCGTGGCCGTGCGTGACGCCCTCGTAGCCGGCGGCGGCCTCGAGCGCGTGCGCGAACGTGTGACCGAGGTTGAGCATCTTCCGCTCCTCGCGGTCGTGCGGGTCGCGGAGGCAGACGGCGGCCTTGAACGCGGAGCAGCGGCGGACGAGCTCGGCGTCGGGCAGCTCCCAGAGCGGCTCGCCCGCGAGCAGGCCGGTCTTCACGACCTCGGCCATCCCCTCGCGGCGCTGCGCGTCGGGCAGCGTCGTGAGGAGCGACGGGTCGATGACGGTGCGCACGGGCCAGTGGAACGCACCGACGAGGTTCTTGCCCTGCGGGATGTCGATCGCCGTCTTGCCGCCGATCGCGGCATCGACCTGCGCGACGAGGCTCGTCGGCACGGGCACCCAATCGACGCCGCGCAGGTACGTGGCGGCCGCGAAGCCGGCGGCGTCGGTCGTACAGCCGCCGCCGAGCGCGACGACCGTGCCGCTGCGGTCGAGCCGGAGGTCCTGCCAGAGCCGGTCGAGCGCTCCGAGCGTCTTCGCCTCCTCGCCCGGCGGCAGCTCGTGAGCCTGCGCGAGCCGCGCCCCGAGCGCGAGCTGCGCGTCCATGCCGTGGATGCCGGCGACGTTCGGGTCGGAGACGAGCGCGACCTTGCCGTCGCCGGGGACGAGCGACCCGAGGCGGCGTAGCGATCCGCGCGCGACGAGCACTCCCGCCGCGGCGAGCACGGCGTCGTCTGCGTCCCGCGCGACGAAGTCCGCTGCATGCTCGTACAGCGGACGCCGTTCGTCGAAGAGGCGCCGAAACTCCGACTCGTCCTGCGCGAGC
>DASYGK010000019.1:0-3148 GCA_035999905.1 Gaiellaceae bacterium
TGCCCCCGACAAGAATCGAACTTGTGCACGCGGTTTAGGAAACCGCTGCTCTATCCACTGAGCTACGGGGGCGGATTCCTGCGTGAGCAGGGAGTTTGCAGATAGAAGCGGCCCGGAGGCTTCCTCCCATCTCCTGACCGACTCTGTGCCGTGAGTGTATCCGGGCCTCTCTTCGGCGGTCCACGAGGGCTCGCGCCGACGCCAGTGCGCGTCAGCTACCGCGCTTGACGTGCAGGCGCACCTGCGTCGCGCCGCCGTCGGAGCGGATCTCGACGAGGTCGCAGATCTGCCGAGCCAGCCACAGGCCACGCCCATGCTCGCCGTCCTCGCCGGGCGGCTCATAACCGGCCACCGTCTCCGAGAGTCCGAGGCCGCGATCGGTCACCTCGCAGACGAAGGCGACCTCGTCGCTCCACGTCTGTGCGGAGGCGTCCCCGGCGCCGTGCATCAGCGCGTTCATCGCGACTTCGTGCAAGGCGACGAGGAGCTCGGCGGCACGGGGCGCGGTCACACCGGCTTTCTGCGCCTCCGCTGCCACCGCAGCGCGGAGCGCCCCGAGGTCGGGCGAGATCGGGAAGCGGCGCACGCGGGCCGTCGGCGGGTGAAGACGCGAGGCGAGATGCGAGCAGTACGCATGCGGATCGACGAAGCTCTCGCTCGGCTCGACACCGGCTCGAGTTCTGACGTATGGATGCGTGGCGCGCGCGTGGTCGATGATCTCGGCGGGCAGAGCTCCCACGTCGTAGGGGCAGATCGACCAGACCGACGCCTCCTCGGCGATCACGTTGTAGACCGACTCGTAATGCGCGTACTCGGCGACGGCTGCGTCCCAGTCCGTCGGCCAGATCGGCTCGCCGATCGTGCGCACGCGCGGCGCACGCTCGAGACCGGCGGTCACCCAGTCGAGGTAGCCCTTGAACGCCTTGCCCGGCGAGCGATACCAGTCGGCGGCCTCGTGGAACTCCGCGCCGGCGGCGTCGGCGCCCATCGCCTCGCGGAGAGCGGCGAGCTGGGCAGAAGGCTCGACCACGATCAGCGGCTCGCCCGCTGCAACGGCCTCGCGCGCGAAGGGCAGTGCGGCGGTGACGAACTCCTCGACGCCGTCGTAGAACACGGCCTCGTGCTGCAGGCACGTCATCGGACGACCAGCCCTCTCCGGTCGCCGAACCCGACCATGTCGAGGATCGACGGTAGCCATGACGGCGTGCCTTCGATGACGAGACTGTGACCCTCGTCGTCGAGCAGGCCCGCTGCCTCGACGAGCAGCCGCACGCCACTCAGGTCCACGAACTCCAGGTCGGACAGGTCGATCGTCACGTCCGCACGTCCCTTCAACACCTCGGCGAGAAGCGGCACGGCGGTCCCGATCGTCGCCGTCTCCAGGAATCCGTGGAGAACGAGGCGATGCGGGCCTGCGTCGATGCGTAGCCGGGGGTCGGGGCGCGTCGCGAAGAAGACGATCGGATGCGCGCTGACGATCCCGAGCAGCGTGCGCGGCTCGGTGACGCGACTGTCGTAGGCGCAGACCGCCGAGATCTCGTGCTCGGAGACGATCTCGTCGACCCGGCGCTCGTAATCCGGCAAGCCGGCCGACATGCCGTTCGACGTCACCGATGCGGGCGGACCGCCGGCGGCGCTCAGCGCCGCGTATCCGAGCGCGCGTGCCTCCACGACGGCGGCGCGCAGCGTGTCGAGCGCGCGATCGGGGGCGAACGCGCCGTCTGCCGTATACGCAGCCTCCGCGTCGAGCACCGTCAGCTGCCCGGCCTTCGGGTTGGGCTCACACGCGCCGACGACCGTCTCGTCGCCGGTCTCCGGCACGTAGACCACGCGGTCGCCTCGTGCGAAGCCCGCCTCGAGGAACGACTTGATCGCCGCGTCGCGACGATGTACGTCGTCGTAGATCAGGCACGCGTGATCGCCAGGGTCCAAGCTTGCCGGCGAGCGCATGAAGGCCATCGCGACCTCGAAGTACCAAGAGGCCGCGCCCTTAAACGGATGCCCGCCGCCGGTCGGGCGGCGGCGCTAGACGGTCAGGCGCACGACGGCCACGACACCGACGGCTGCGATCACCAGCCGGTACGCGAACGGAGGGAGCCGCCGCCCGACGTGGACGCCCGCCCAGCCGCCGAGCGTCGAGCCCACGGCGATGAGGAGGACCGCACCCCACGCAATGTGCGTCGCCACGACGAACGCGACCGCGGCGACCGTGTTCGTGGCTCCCGCAAGGACGTTCCGGAGGGCGGTGAGGCGGTGCAGCGTGTCGGCGACCGCGAAGCCGAGGACGGCGATGATCAGCAGGCCCTGGCCCGCGCCGAAGTAGCCGCCGTACACGCCCGCGAGGAAGAGGCCACACGCCGCCGCCCAGCCGTGGCCGTCGCCCGCCGGCGCCGCGCGCCTTCGTGCGAGCTGTCGCGTCACCAGCGGCTGCACGAGCACCAGGACGACGCCGGTGCCGATGCAGACCGGCACGATCGCGCGGAACGCCGACGCGGGGAGCTCGAACAGGAGCAGCGCGCCCGTCACGCCGCCGGCGACCGAGGCCGCGCCGAGCCGGATCGCGCGCGTGCGCTGCCCTTCGAGCTCGCGCCGCCACGCAGCGATGCTCGCCGCGTTCCCGAACACGAGACCCGTGGTGTTCGAGACGTTCGCCAGCACCGGCGCGTAGCCGAATGCGATCAGCGTCGGGAACGTGATCAGCGTCCCGCTGCCGACGATCGCGTTCGCGACGCCCGCCCCGAACCCGGCCGCGACGATCGCGACGATCTCCAGCGCGCTCAACCGGACGGCCTACTCGCCGAGAGACCGTCGAAGCGCGCCGAACGAGAGCCGGTCCCCGGCGATCGCCCCGCGCGCGCCCTCCGGCACCGACGCATAGAGCCGCAGCATGTCCTTGATCTGCGCGTGCACGGCGGGCGGCTTCGAGCAGAGCAGCTCGACGATTGCATCGGTCTGCTCGCGCAGCGCCGCCGGATCCTCGACGACGTGCGTGAGCAGGTCGAGGGCGCGCGCCTCGCGCGCGGGCAGGCGTATCCCCGTCGCGGCGAGCCAGAAGGCCTGCCTGCGGCCGACGACGCGGCCGAGCCACGCGAGCACCAGCGCCGGCGCGAAACCCTCGTCGACCTCCGGGAACGAGAGGTGCACGTCC
>DASYGK010000142.1:0-3068 GCA_035999905.1 Gaiellaceae bacterium
CCACCGACGCACCCGACGAGGCGCCGTTCCATGAACAGCACACTGCCCTTCACCGGGATCACCGCGCCGGGCGGCATCGAGCCCACCGCGACGCAGGTGCCGCCCGGCCGCGTCAGCTCGAGGGTCTGGGCCATAAGCTCGGGGTTCCCGACGACCTCGAACGCGAAGTCGACGCCGCCCGGCACCACGCGCGCGAGCTCCTCGACCATCGGGGTCTCGTCGCCGCGGATCAGGTCCGTCGCGCCGAACTGGCCGGCGAGCTCGAGCTTCAGCGGGTTGGTGTCGACGGCGACGATCCGCTTCGCGCCCGCGAGCCGCGCGCCCTGCACGACCGCGAGCCCGACGCCGCCGCAGCCGATCACGGCGACGCTCGCGCCGGCGCGCACCGGCGTCGCCCACAGCGCCGCCCCGGCGCCGGTCGAGAACCCGCACGCGAGCAGGCACGCCTGCTCGACGGGCAGCTCGGCGGGCACCTTCACCGCGCACGCCTCGTGCACGATCGCGCGGTCCGCGAACGTGCCGCAACGCAGGACGGGGCTGAGCAGCGCGCCGCCGGCGGCGCGGTGCATGCGGCGCTGCGCACGCAGGTTGTTCGAGCAGCGGCGTGGATCGCCGCGCCGGCAGGCAGGGCAGTCGTCGCCGCACGGGGCGCGCCAGGCGATGACGACGCGGTCTCCCACCGCGACGCCCGTCACCGCGTCGCCGATCTCCTCCACGACTCCTGCGCCCTCGTGCCCGAGCAGGATCGGGAACTTCATCCCCCACCCGTCCGTCTCGACGACGTGCAGGTCGGAGTGGCAGACGCCGCACGCCTCGATCCGGACGAGCACCTCGCGGGCGCCCGGCGGGTCGAAGGTGAGCTCCTCGACGGCGGGCCGTGCGCCGGGCTCGGCGTAGACGACGCCGCGCGTCGTCACGTCGCCGCGCGCCGGAGCTGCTCGTCGAGCGGCACGAGCGGGAGCTGGAACGTCTCCACGGCGTCCGTCGAGTGGACGACGTTGTCGCCGAGCTCGAGCATCGTCAGCTGGTCGCGCGTCACGGGTGCGCCCGGGAGCCGCTCGGTGAGCGCAGCCTGCATGCGCATGAGCCCGACCGGCAGGTGCACCGACGGACGCCGCGTCCCGAGCACCCGCTTGAGACGGTCCCAGAACTCGTTCCACGTCGGCGCATCGGGGCCTCCGAGCTCGAAGGTGCGGCCCGCGGCCGCGGGGAGGCCGACCGCAGCCGCGACGTACCCGGCGAGGTCGTCGATCCAGATCGGCTGCAGCCGCTGCGTCCCCGAGCCGACGATCGGCGTCACGGGCGCGAGACGCGCGAGCCGGACGAACGTCGGCAGCACGCCGCCGTCCTTGCCGAAGACGAAGCTCGGCCGCAGGATCACCTGCTCGAGGCCGGACGCCTTCAGCGCGAGCTCCATCTCCCACTTCGCCGCGAAGTAGGGGACGCGGTCCTTCGTCCGCTCGTCGAGGCCGAGCGCGCTCATCAGGACGAACCGCCGGACGCCGGCCTTCTGCGCCGCTGCGACGAGATTCCGCGTGCCCTGCGCCATCACGCGCTCGAAGTCGGCGCGCGAGCCCTTGATGATCGCGACGAGGTGCACGACGGTGTCGACGCCCGCGAGGGCTGCGTCGAGGGAGCCCGGGTCCGTGACGTCGCCGACGGCGAGCTCGGCGCCCCAGGCGGTGAGGCGCGAGCCCCGGCCCGGGGCGCGGACGAGCGCGCGCACCGGCAGCTCGCGGGCGCGCAGCGCGTGCACGACGTGCGGGCCGATGAACCCCGTCGGCCCGGTGACGAGCACGGTCACTCGAAGTTCTTCCAGTAGCGGCTCGCGGTCGGGCCCTTCTGCCCCTTGTACTTCGAGCCGATCGCGTCCGAGCCGTACGGCGTCGCGGCCGGCTCCGTCATCTGCATGAAGGAGATCTGGCCGATCTTCATGCCCGGGTAGATCGTGATCGGGAGCGTCGCGACGTTCGAGAGCTCGAGCGTCACGTGGCCGTCCCAGCCCGGGTCGATGAATCCCGCCGTGGAGTGGATCAGGAGGCCGAGCCGCCCGAGCGAGCTCTTCCCCTCGAGGCGGGCGACGAGGTCGTCCGGCAGCCGGACGCGCTCGAGCGTCGAGCCGAGCACGAACTCGCCCGGATGGAGCACGAACGGGGCGTCCCCGTCCACCTCGACGAGCTCCGTCAGCTCCTCCTGCTGGGCCTTCACGTCGATGTACGGGTACCGGTTGTTGTGGAAGACCCGGAAGAAACGGTCGACCCGGACGTCGACGCTCGAGGGCTGGAGGAGTGAGGCGTCGTACGGGTCGATCTCGATCCGGCCCTCGGCGAGGCAGCGGGCGATCGTCGCGTCGGAGAGGACCACCGGGCGATTCTACGGGCCCCGGGAGTGGCCGATCGTGGCAGGAGCATCTACCATCCGGTCCCCCAAATGGCGACTGCAACGAACATCGAGGTCGGGGAGCTCAAGGCCCTCCGGCGGGAGGCCCGGCGACGCCAGGTCCGCCGCCGCCGGCTCGCGGCGCTCGGGGTGCTCGCCGCGGTCGCCGCGGTCGCGCTCTTCGGCATCGTCCAGCTCCTGACCGGGGCTGGAGCCGCCGCGGTCTCGCTCACGCCGCTGCCCGGCATGACGGTCGCGAGCGCGTTCCGCACCCCGCTGCCCGAGGAGATCCGCGGCGTGCACGTCACCGGGCCGCTGATGACGCTGCCCGGCAAGCTCGACTCGTTCCTCGCGCTGCGCAGGGACGGCCTCAACACGATCGAGCTCGACGTGAAGGACGAGAGCGGCAACGTCGCCTTCACGAAGGGCGCACCCGCGCTCGCGCTGCACGACGGCGCGGCCCGCTCGTACTACGACCTGGCGGAGGTCGTGCACAAGGTGCACAAGGCGGGCGTCTACCTGATCGGGCGCGTCGTCACCTTCGAGGACCCGATCACGTCGGTCGCGCATCCGGAGCTCGCGATCCACAAGAGCGACGGCTCGCTCTGGCACACGAACGGCGGCCTCGGCTGGCTCAACCCGTACTCCCATGCCGCCTGGCGCTACGACGTGGACGTCGCGGTCGCCGC
>DASYGK010000078.1:0-28178 GCA_035999905.1 Gaiellaceae bacterium
GCGCACCTTCCCGTTCACCTGCACGACGAGCTCGAACGTGTCGCGCACGAGCTGCGCGTCATCAGCGACCGGCCACGCGTGCTCCCACAGCCGCTCGTGCCCGAGCCGCTGCCACAGCTCCTCCGCCACGTGCGGTGCGTACGGCTGGATCAGCGACACGGCGGTCTCGGCGGCGAAGCGCGCGGCCGGATCCTCCGGCCCCGCCTTCGACAGCTCGTTCACGAGCTCCATGATCGCGGCAATCGCCGTGTTGAACGACTGCCGGCGACCGATGTCGTCGGTGACCTTCGCGATCGTCTCGTGCGCCTTCCGCGTCAGCTCGCCCGCGGGCGGCTCGCCGGCGGGCGCTCGCTCCGCTACCTCGCTCACGAGCCGGTAGAGGCGGCGGACGAAGCGCTGCATGCCGTCGATGCCGTCGTCGGTCCAGTCCATGTCCTCGCGCGCAGGCCCGATGAAGAGCATGTACAGCCGCGCGGAGTCGGCGCCGTACTCCTCGACGAGCTCCTCCGGCCCGATCACGTTGCCCTTCGACTTCGACATCTTCGAGCCGCCGAGCTGCACCCAGCCGTTCGTGAAGAGGTTCTGGAACGGCTCGCGGAAGCCGATCAGCCCGAGGTCGTTCAGCGCCTTCATGAAGAAGCGCGCATAGATGAGGTGCATCGTCGCGTGGTCGACGCCGCCGATGTACTGGTCGACCGGGTTCCAGAAGTCGACGAGCTCACGATCCCACACCGCGTCCTCGTTGTGCGGGTCGCAGTAACGCAGGAAGTACCACGACGAGTCGACGAAGGTGTCCATCGTCTCGACCTCGCGACGGCCTTCCTTGCCGCACGTCGGGCACGGCGCGCGCACCCAGTCGACGGCGCTTGCGAGCGGCGCGATCCCCTTCGGCTTGTAATCCTCGATGTCCGGCAGCAGCACCGGCAGCTCGTCGTAGGGCACCGGCACCGCGCCGTGGTCGTCGCAGTAGACGATCGGGATCGGGCAGCCCCAGTAGCGCTGGCGCGAGAAGCCCCAGTCGCGCAGGCGGAAGCTGATCGCGGTCTTGCCGCGGCCGCGCTCGCCGAGCCAGTCGACGATCGCGCCTTTCGCTTCCTCAGCAGGACGCCCGTCGAACTGCGCCGAGTTGACGAGCCTGCCGTCGTCGTCGATCACCGTCACGACGGGCAGGTCGAAGCGCTCGGCGAACGCGAGGTCGCGCTCGTCGTGCGCCGGCACCGCCATGATCGCGCCCGTGCCGTAGTCCATCAGCACGTAGTCGGCGACCCAGATCGGGATGCGCGCCTCGTTCACCGGGTTCGTCGCGAAGAAGCCGGTGAAGACGCCCGTCTTCTCCTCCGCGGCTGCCCGCTCCTCGCCGCGCTTCACCGCGGCCTTGCCCACGTAGTCGCGCAGCTCGGCCGCGTTCGGCGAACGCTCGATCAGCTGGTCGACGAGCGGGTGCTCCGGCGCGAGCACGAAGAACGTCGCGCCGAACAGCGTGTCGGGACGCGTCGTGAACACGGGGACGTCGGTCTCGAGCTCGTCGACCGAGAACAGGATCTCCGCGCCTTCGCTGCGGCCGATCCAGTTGCGCTGCATCGCCTTGACGCGGTCGGGCCAGTCGAGGCCCTCGAGCTCGTCGAGCAGCTCGTCGGCGTACGCGGTCGTGCGGAAGAACCACTGCTCGAGGTTCTTCGAGACGACTTCAGCGCCGCAGTACTCGCAGCGGCCGTCGTGCACCTGCTCGTTCGCGAGCACGGCCTGGTCGACGGGGCACCACTTGACCGGCGACGCCTTGCGGTACGCGAGCCCCGCCTCGAAGAGCTTCAGGAACAGCCACTGGTCCCACCGGTAATAGGACGGCTCGTGCGCGGAGAGCAGGCGGTCCCAGTCGAAGCCCCACCCCATGCGGCGCATCGACTCGCTGATCGTCACGATGTTCCGCTCGGTGATCTCGCGCGGGTGCCCGCCCTCGCGGATCGCCGCGTTCTCGGCCGGGAGGCCGAACGAGTCGAAGCCGATCGGGTGCAGCACAGCGAGGCCGTTCCGCCGGTGGAAGCGGGAGATGACGTCGCCGATCGTGTAGACGAGGACGTGCCCCATGTGCAGCGTCCCGGACGGGTACGGCCACATCTCGACGACGTAGCTCTTCTTGCTGCGGTCGGCGCCCGGGCCCGGATCGGGGACGTGCGAGGCCCTGGCGTCCGCCCAGACGCCCTGCCACTTCGCCTCGATCGCCTTCGGGTCGTACCGTTCCATCCGTCCTCCAGAGACAAAAAAGCCTCTCGCAGTGGAGAGGCCGTGGGGAGTCGTCGCGGCGCCCGCCGCGTGTCTCCCGGTCGTCAGCTAAGCAGCGCCTCCATGGCGCGAACTGTAGCAACCTCAGCGGCCGAGCAAGGCCGCGAGCCCGCGAACGCCGGTCGCGTCGGCGATCTCGTAGCGCTGCAGCTCGAGGGGACGCTGCGCCGACTGGACGTCGCCGGCGGCCGTCGTCACCGCGAGCACGTAGCCGGCGCGGCGCGCGAGCGCGACGACGGCGGCGTTCTCGCGGCCCGCCGGATACGCGAGCCACGGGACGGCGTGCCCGAGATGCCGCTCGAGCGCGCGCCGGGATGCGACGAGCTCGGAGAAGGCGACGCGGCGCGGCAGCCGTGTCAGCTCGAGATGGTGCACCGTGTGGGAGCCGATCGTGAAGCCGTCCCGCTCGAGCGCCCGGAGTTCCGCCCACGTCAGGAAGCTCGAATCGGGACCGGAGAGGCGGCCCGTGATCACGAACGCCGTCGCCCGCATATGCAGCCTGCGGAGCAGCGGGGCGGCGTTCCACAAGACGTCGCGATAGCCGTCGTCGAAGGTGATGACGACCGGCCTCCGCGGCAGGCGCGCCCCGTGCTCGAGCGCGTCGAAGAGCTGCACCGGCGTGACCGCGTCGTACCCCGCCGCGCGGAGCCACAGCATCTCCGACGCGAACATCGCGGGCAGGACGGTGAGGGTGTCGGTGATCGCCGGCCCGTGCGGCTCCGGGCCGATCCGGTGGTACATGAGGATCGGCACGACGAGCCTGCGCTGCGGAAGCGGGTCGGGGAGGACGAGCGCGGCGCGCGGGCTCGGGGCATGCGGAGCGGGCCACGTCCACCCTGTCAGGATCGCGATGGCCAGCAGAGCTCCGGCGATGGCGCGCGTTTGCACAACGTAACGTGTGCGTGTGCTCGACCTCTTCCCGACCAGCGCCGCCGTCGACGGCGGCGAGCTCACGCTCGGGGGCGTGCCCGCGTCGCGGCTCGCGGCCGAGCACGGGACGCCCGTCGTCGTCTACTGCGAGGAGACGATCCGCGTGCAGGCGCGCGCCTATCGCGCCGCCGCCCCGGACGCGCTCGTCGTCTACGGGACGAAGGCGTTCGCGAACGTCGCGCTGCTGCGCATCCTCGCCGAGGAGGGCGTCGGCGCGGACGTCTCGACGCTCGGCGAGCTCGAGGTCGCCGGCCGTGCCGGCATCCCGGGCGACCGCATCCTCTTCCACGGCAACAACAAGTCCGACGAGGAGCTGCGCGGCGCCGCGGCGGCGGGCGCGACGGTCGTCCTCGACGCGCCCGACGAGCCCGCGCGCGCTGCCGCGGCGGGAGTGCGGCGCGCGCTCGTGCGCCTCACGCCGGGCGTCGAGGCGGTCACGCACCAGTCGATCCAGACCGCGCACGACGAGTCGAAGTTCGGACTTGCGGCGGACCCCGCGCTCACCGTGATCGCGGAGGCGCGCACGCTCGGCATCGACGTCGCGGGCGTGCACTTCCACGTCGGCTCGCAGCTCGCACGCGTCGACGAGAGCCTCGTCGCGGTCGAGCGCCTCGCCGCGTTCTGCGAGCGCGCGCGCGCCGAGCTCGGCTGGTCGCCGTCCGTGCTCGACATCGGTGGCGGCCTCGGCATCCGCTACACGCGCGAGGAGCACGTGCCGGAGATCGCGGAGTTCGTCGGGCCGCTCGTCGCACGCCTGCGCGAGCGCTGGCCGGACGCGGTGCAGGTCGTGCTCGAGCCGGGGCGCTCGCTCGTCGGCCGTGCGGGCGTCACGCTCTATCGCGTCGGCGTCGTGAAGGACAGCGGCGGCGTGCACTACGTCGCGATCGACGGCGGCATGTCCGACAACCCGCGGCCGCAGCTCTACGGCGCGCGCTACGAGGCGCTGCTCGCGAATCGCGCCGGCGAGCTCGCCGACGGCGTCTTCCGCATCGCCGGGAAGCACTGCGAGTCGGGCGACGTGCTGATCGACGCCGCCGAGCTGCCGCATCCACGCCGCGGCGACCTGCTCGCCGTCCCCGCGACGGGGGCGTACACGCTGACGATGGGCTCGAACTACAATGGCGTCCCGCGGCCGCCGGCGGTGCTCGTGCGGGACGGCGAGTCGCGCGAGATCCGGCGCAGGGAGTCGCTCGACGACCTGCTCCGGCTCGAGACGCACGCGAACTGACGATTTGGCAAGCTCCAGGCGTGGCCGAGACGCCGGATCTCGCACTCCTCGACCGGCTCCGGGAAGTCCTCGACGACCGTCCCGTCACCGAGACCGAGCTGCGCAAGCTCATCGACCAGACCGGCGGGCTCGTGCGCACGCTCGGCGCGCACATCGACTCGAGCGAGCGCCGCCTCACCGAGCTCGCCGACGACGCCGCCAGCTCGCTCGACGAGATGGCGCGCGAGCTGCAGCGCGTCGAGCGGATGCGGCCGCGTCTCGCAGAAGCCCGCTCGCTGCTCGCGGAGCTGCACACGCGCGCACGCGAGCTGCGCACCGCATGGCTCCTGCATCAGGCCGAACGGCGCCGGTAAGCTCGCCGGAGATGTCGAACAGGCTGAACGCGATCCCGGGCGTCGTGCTGATCAGCGTCGCGGCTGCGATGTGGGGCCTCGACGGGCTGATCCGTAAGCCGCTCGCGCACACGACGTCGCCGACGACGATCGTCTTCGGCGAGCACGTCGTGCTCGTCGCGTGCACGCTGCCGCTGCTGGCGGCGGCGCTCACGTCGCTCTGGAAGGCGGGGCCGCGCTACGTGCTCGCCGGCATCGCCGTCGGCGCGGGCGCGTCGGCGCTCGCGACGATCCTCTTCACGCAGGCGCTCTTCCACGGGGACTTCATCACGGTGCTCGTGCTGCAGAAGGCGCAGCCGCTCGTCGCCGTCGCGGGCGCGTGGCTCGTGCTCGGCGAGCAGCCGCGGCCGCGCTTCGCCTGGTTCCTCCTCCCCGCACTCGCCGGGATCTGGCTGATCGCGCTCAAGCATCCGTTCGCGCCGCATGCGAGCGGCCTCACGCCGATCGTCGAGTCGCTCGGCGCCGCGGTGCTCTGGGGCCTCGGCACGGTCTTCGGCCGCTACCTCAGCCGGCGGCTCGCGTTCGAGCACGTGTCGACGGTGCGCTTCGCGTTCGGGCTGATCGCGAGCGCCGCCGCGCTGCCGATCGTGGGGACGAAGGCGTTCGCGGGCGCACACGACAGCCTCTGGATCGCGATCCTCGCGCTCGTCACCGGCCTTGCCGCGCTCGGCCTCTACTACTTCGGCCTCCGCCGCACGCCCGCAGTGCTCGCGACGCTCGGCGAGCTGGCCTTCCCCGTCACCGCGGCAATCGTCGGGATCTACGTCTTCAACGACACGCTCCGGTGGACGCAGTGGCTCGGAGTCGCCGTCGTCGTCGCCGTCGTGAGCCTCCTCCCCACACGGCGGCGCGAAGAGGTCGTGAAGGTCCCGCCCGCCGACGCCCGGCTCTCGCCGGCCGCAGCTTCCGCCTAGCCGCCCGGACGTTGTAGCGTTGGGTCCATGGACCTGCGCGATACACCCGAGGAAGCAGCCTTTCGCGCGGAGCTCCGCGCCTGGCTGGACGACAACCTGCCCGAGGAGCGGCGCGGCTGGCGCGGCGGCGAGCAGCGGTTCGGCGACGCATTCGGCCGCGAGTGGAGCCGCAAGCTCTACGACGCCGGCTATGCGGGACTGACCTGGCCGAAGGAGTACGGCGGCGCCGGCGCCCCGTACAGCCACCAGGCGATCTTCTACGAGGAGATGGCGCGCGCCCAGGCGCCCGCCCACGTCGGCGTGATCGGGCTCGGCATGGCCGGCCCGACGATCATGGCCCACGGCACCGACGCCCAGAAGAGCGCGCACCTCTCGAAGATCCTCTCGGCCGAGGAGATCTGGTGCCAGGGCTTCTCCGAGCCGGGCGCCGGCTCCGACCTCGCCGCTGCACGCACGCGGATGGAGCGGAAGGGCGACGTCTACGTCGTCAACGGCCAGAAGGTGTGGTCGTCGTTCGCCCACATCGCCGACTGGTGCATCCTCGTCGGCCTGAGCGATCCCGACGCGCCGCGCTACAAGGGCCTCACGTACATGATGGTGGACATGCACGCACCGGGCGTCGAGGTGCGGCCGCTGCGGCAGATCACCGGCGAGGCGGAGTTCAACGAGATCTTCTTCACCGACGTCGAGGTGCCGGCCGAGAACCTGCTGGGCGAGGAAGGGCAGGGCTGGCAGGTCGCGATGACGACGCTGCTGCACGAGCGCGGCACGCTCGGCTTCGCACTCACCGCTGCGCTCGAGGTGAGCGTCGGCCGGCTCGTCGAGCTCGCGCGCGAGCGCGTCAACGGCGACGCCGTCGCCCGCGACCGCGTCGCGCAGGAGTGGATCGAGCTGCAGGCGCTCCGCTACACGAACTACCGCTCGCTCGGCACGTACCAGCGCACCGGCATCCCGGGGCCCGAGGGCTCGGCGATCAAGCTGCGCTGGTCGGAGCAGAACCAGCGCCTGACGAAGCTTGGGCGCGAGCTGCTCGGCAGCGACGGCCTCTTCGACGACGGCTGGTGGCACTACCAGCAGCTGCGCAGCCGCGGCAACACGATCGAGGCCGGCACCTCCGAGGTGCTCCGCAACATCGTCGCCGAGCGCGTGCTCGGCCTCCCGAAAGGTCGCTGAGATGGACTTCGCACTCACGGAGGAGCAGCAGGAGCTCAAGAGCTCGGCGCGGAAGTGGCTGTCGGAGCGCTACCCGCTCGACCGCGACTTCGAGGCGCCGCAGGACGACCGCTGGGGCGAGCTCGCGGAGCTCGGCTGGCTCGGCGTTTCGGTCGCCGAGGGCGCGGGCGGCGCCGGCCTGACGTTCGTCGAGGAGGTGCTGCTGCTCGAGGAGCTGGGCTACGCGCTCTACCCCGGGCCGTATCTCGCCACCGTCGGCTTCGCGCTCTCATCGCTCGGCCCGGACGACCAGGCCGCGGTCGCTGCCGGCACGACGAGATGGTCGGCCGAGATCAAGGGGCTCGTCCCCTGGCTCGGCTCCGTCGACCGCGTGGTCGGCTCCGACGGCAGCGCGCACGACGCCGCAGGCGAGGAGCAGACGTCGATCGACCCGTCGCGGCCGCTCGGACGGCTCGAGCCCGGCGACGGCGCTCCGCTCCCCGGGCCGCGCGACATCCCGCGCGCACGCACGGCGATGGCGGCCGAAGCCGTCGGCATCGCGCAGCGCGCGCTCGAGCTCGGCATCCAGCACGTCTCGACCCGCGAGCAGTTCGGCAAGCCGATCGGCGTCTACCAGGCCGTGTCGCACCAGCTCGCGAACACGTACGCCGACGTCGAGCTCGCACGCTCGCTCACCTACTGGGCCGCGTGGTCGGTGGCGGAGGACGACGAGCAGGCGCCGGTCGCAGCAGCGGCCGCCAAGGCCTTCGCCGCCGAGGCCGCCGTCCTCGCGTGCGAGCGGTCGATCCAGGTGCACGGCGGCACCGGCTTCACCTGGGAGCACCCGCTGCACCGCTTCTACAAGCGTGCGCTCTGGCTGCACGGCATGGGCTCGTCTCCGACGGAGCTCCGCGCCGAAGTGGCAGACGCCGTGATCGGGGCGAGGGTGACCGCGTAGATGGACGGGCTGATGATGGACTTCCAGCTCACGCTGCCGCACCTGCTGCAGCGCGCCGAGACGTACTTCGGCAACGGCGAGATCGTCACGCGCCTTCCCGACAAGAGCTTCCACCGCACGACGTACCGCGACACGATGCGGCGTGCACGGCAGCTCGCGGTTGCGCTCGGCGAGCTCGGTCTCGAGCGCGGCGACCGCGTCGCGACGCTCTGCTGGAACCACTACCAGCACCACGAGGCGTACTTCGGCATCCCGTGCGGCGGCTTCGTCCTGCACACGCTCAACCTGCGGCTGCATCCGAACGACCTCGCGTACATCGCCTCGCATGCCGGCGACCGCGCGGTGATCGTCGACCGCTCGCTGCTGCCGATCCTCGACCAGTTCAAGGACCGCACGAAGATCGAGCACGTCTTCGTCGTCGAGGACTCCTACGAAGAGCTGCTCGCGGGCGCCGACGCCGGCGCCTGGGTCGATCCCGAGCTCGACGAGAACGAGGCGGCCGCGATGTGTTACACGAGCGGGACGACCGGCATGCCGAAGGGCGTCACGTACTCGCACCGGTCGACCTCGCTGCATGCGCTCGGGGTCGCGGCGAACAACCCGATGGGTCTCGGCATCTCGGTGCAGGACGCGATCCTCCCCGTCGTGCCGATGTTCCACGCGAATGCGTGGGGCTATCCGTATCTCGCGACGATGCTCGGGACGAAGCTCGTGTACCCCGGGCCGCATCTCGATCCGGAGAGCATCCTCGACGACATCGTGCAGGAGGGCGTCACGTGGGCCGCCGGCGTGCCGACGATCTGGATGGGCATCCTGCAGCAGCTCGAGGCGAATCCCGGCCGGTGGGACCTCTCGCACGTGAAGGCGATGCTCGTCGGCGGCTCGGCGGTGCCGCGCGCGATGATCCAGGCGTTCGAGCAGCGGCACGGGATCCCGATCGTGCAGGGCTGGGGCATGACGGAGACCTCCCCCGTCGCGTCGACCGCCTGCCTCCCGCACGATCTCGCACAGCTCCCCGACGACGATCGCTGGGACCTGATGGCGCTCGCCGGGATGCCGCTGCCGTTCGTCGAGATCCGCGCGCGCGCAGGCGACGACGACGTGCCGTGGGACGGCGAGGCGATGGGCGAGCTCGAGGTGCGCGGACCGTGGGTCGCGTCCGGCTACTACGACACGCCCGAGCAGGCCGACCGCTGGACGGACGACGGCTGGTTCCGCACCGGCGACATCGTCTCGATGCAGCCGCGCGGCTTCATCCAGATCAAGGACCGCTCGAAGGACGTGATCAAGTCGGGCGGCGAGTGGATCTCGTCCGTCGAGCTCGAGAACGCGCTGATGGGGCATCCCGCGGTCGCGGAGGCGGCGGTGATCGCGATCCCCGACGACAAGTGGTCGGAGCGGCCGCTCGGGGTCGTCGTGCTGAAGCCGGGCGCGACCGCGACGGCCGACGAGCTGCGCGAGTTCCTCGCGCCGCAGTTCGCGAAGTGGTGGCTGCCGGAGCGCTTCGAGTTCGTCGAGGAGATCCCGAAGACGAGCGTCGGCAAGTTCCGCAAGATCGCGCTGCGCGAGCAGTTCGCCGCCGGCGCAGAGGCTGCGCCTCTGCGCTAGATGCGGGCGGCCGTTTTATCGAGCGTCGACGGGGAGTTCGAGCTGAAGGAGCTTCCCGACCCCGTAGGGGGAGAGAAGGTGCTCGTGCGCGTGCGCGCGGCCGGCGTCAACTTCGCCGACGTGCTCGTGCGGCGCGGGCGCTATCCGCAGATGCCCGAGCTGCCGGCGGTGCTCGGGTCGGAGATCGCCGGCGAGCTCGAGGACGGGACGCGCGTGATGGCGTTCACGTCGGGCGGCGGCGGGTACGCCGAGCTCGCCGCGGTCGAGCGTGCGCAGGTCGTGCCGCTCCCCGACGGGGCGAGCTTCGCGGAAGGCGCCTCGTTCCTGCTGACGTTCCTCACGGCCTACATCCCGCTCACGCGGCAGGTGCGCGTGCGTCCCGGCACGACGGTGCTCGTGTACGCGGGCGCAGGCGGCGTCGGCACCGCGACGATCCAGGTGGCACGCGCGCTCGGCGCGCGCGTCGTCGCCGCGGTCGGCTCGGCGGAGAAGCTCGACGTCTGCCGCGAGCTCGGCGCCGCCGAGGCCTACGTCTACGACGAGCTGCCCGACGAGTTGCAGGTCGACGTCGTGCTCGACCCCGTCGGCGGCGCGCTCTTCGCCGGCTCGTTCGCCCGCCTGCGCCCGCTCGGCGCGGTGATCGCGATCGGCTCCGCCGCGGGCGCCTGGGCGGAGATCGAGCCGGCGCGGCTCGTCGGGCGGAACGTCGGCCTCTACGGCTTCTACCTCGGCCGGCTGCTGCGCCTCGACCCCGAGCTCGTCGGCACCGCGGTCGGCGAGCTGCTCGGCCTGTGGCAGACGGGGAGCCTGCGACCGCTCGTCGGCGCGGAGCTGCCGCTCGACGAGGTCGAGCGCGCGCACGAGCTCGTCGAGTCGCGCCGCAGCGTCGGCAAGGTGGTGCTCCTCCCGTGAGGGCGCTGATCACCGGCGGCCGCGGCGGCCTCGGGCAGGCGTTCGCGGCGGCGCTCGGCGACGCCGACGTGACGCTGCTCGACCTGCCGGACTTCGACGTCGGCGATCCCGATGCATGGCGCGCGCTCGACGGCGAGTTCGACGCGGCGTTCCTCAACGCGGGCGTGATCACCGGCGAGTCCGACATCGCGGCGCTCACCGACGAGCAGTACCGGCGCGCGGTCGGCGCGAACACCGACGGCGTCGTCTTCGGCACGCGCGAGCTCGCGGCGCGACTGATGCCGAACGGCGGCTCGATCGTCGCGACCGCCTCGCTCGCCGGGCTGACCGCGACGCCGATGGACCCGATCTACGCCCTCACGAAGCACGCGGTCGTCGGGTTCGTGCGCAGCGTCGCGCCGCAGCTCGCGCCGAAGGGCATCCGCATCAACGCGCTCTGCCCCGGCTTCACCGACACGGCGATCGTGATCGACGAGATCCGCGGTGCGCTGCCCGCGCCGCTGATGAAGCCGTCGTTCGTCGCAGAGGCGGCGCTGCAGGCGCTCCGAAGCGACGAGACGGGCCAGGCGTGGGCGGTGCAGCCGAACCGCGTCCTCCAGTTCCGGTTCCCGAACATCCCCGGCCCGCGGTGAGCCCCCGCTCCCGCCGCGGCTGGGGCGGCGACCTGCCCGCGCCGCACATCTGGCTGACGCTCGGCTACCGCTCGCTCGCGCAGGGCGACGGCGCGTCGACGATCGAGTGGGACGCGACGCCGGAGTACTGCTTCACGGCGCCGTCGGGCCCGATCGTGCACGGCGGGATGGTCTCGACGCTCCTCGACACCGCCATGGGCGGCGCGTGCTGGTCGGTGCTCGGCGAGGACGAGAGCTTCCTCACCGCCGACCTGCGGGTCGAGTTCATGCGCTCGGCGCGGCCCGGGACGCTGCGCGCGGAGGGCCTCGTCGTGCAGCGGAACCGCCGCGTCGCGTTCTGCGCGGCGGAGCTCTACGACGCCGAGGGCGCCCAGCTCGCCTCGGCACGGTGCACCCAGATCATCCGCCGCGACCGTTAAGCGGATCCCCGCGGCCTGCCGATAACCCGCCTGTGATCCGTCGGCTCGCCCCCTGGCTCGGCCCGGCCGCCCTGGCGGCCGCCCTCGAGCCCTTCGTCCGCAGCGACGGCGGCGACACGTGGCTGTTCGTGCGCGCCGGGCGCACGCTGCTCTCCTCGGGCTGGAGCCATGCCTTCGCGGACAAGGCGATCCAGGCGGGGCCGCTCCAGCTCGCGCTCTTCGGCTCGCTCGGCCGGTCGCAGGGGGCGCTCGCCGCGGTGCTCGCCGCGACGGCGGCGCTCCTCGTCACCGCAGCGGCGCGCTCGGCCGGCGTCTCGCGCCCGCGCGTGCTCGCGCTCGCGGGGCTCGCGGCCGTCGCGACGGGCTTCACGACCCACGTCTTCGACGCGGGGCATCCGGCGGACGGCCTCGTGCCGCTGCTCTGGATCCTCGCCGCCGCGGACGCACGTCGCGGCCGCACGGGACGCGCTGCGCTCGTCGTCGGCCTCTCGGCCGGCTTCGAGACGTGGGGCGTGCTCGGGATCGCCGTGCTCGCGCTCGCGCCGAGCGTGCGCGCCGCCGCGCGCGGCGTCGTGCTCGCGGGCGCCGTCGCCGCGCTCCTCTACCTCCCGTTCGTCCTGGCCGGGGACTTCGCGATGAGCGACTACCGCTGGTCGATCGCGCCGCAGTCGCTGCTCGGCCACGTCTTCGCGACCGGCACGGCGTTCGGGTGGCCGCTCCGGCTCGCGCAGGGCGCCGTTGCGCTCGCCGTCGGAGTCGCGGTGGCGCGCGCGGCGCGCTCGTCGGCGCATGTGACCTGGCTCGTGCCGATGTCGGTCGTGCTCGTGCGGCTCGCGCTCGACCCGATCGACCACGGCTACTACTTCGACGGCGTGCAGGCGGCGGCGCTCGTCGCGCTCGCGCTCGTCGCCGCGCGCGGGCTACGCGTCCCGCGTCTTGCCCGCGAGCCGGTCGCGTAGCGCCTGCTTCACGGCGGGCCAGTCGTCGTCGATCACCGCGTACCACGCCGAGTCGCGGCGCTGGCCCCCGCGCACGAGCATGTGCTTGCGGAAGACGCCTTCGAACTCTGCGGGAAGCCCGGCGAGCGCGGCGCGGGAGCGCTCGTTGAGCGCGTCGGTCTTGAACTCGACGCGCAGATAGCCCTCGTGCTCGAACGCGTGCTCCAGCAGGAGCAGTTTCGCCTCGGTGTTCGCGCCCGTCCCCCACGCCGTTGCGGCGAGCCACGTGTTGCCGATCTCGAGCACGCGGTCGTCCGGGCGAACGTTGAGGTAGCTCGTGTGGCCGACGATCTCGTCGTCGAGATACGTCGCGAAGCCGAGCTCGACCGTGCCCCACCAGGCGCGGAAGGCGTCGCGGCTCTCGTCGCCGCGAATGCGCATCCAGCGCCAGACGCGCTCATCCTGCGCGACGTTCCAGAGCGGCTCCTCGTGGCGCGCCTCGAGCGGCTCGAGCCGCACGCGATCGCCCGCGAGCGCTACGTGAAGCGCCAGGTTCCCCCGTCCTCGAACGAGCGGAGGATGCGGCGTGCGACGACCATCTTGTGCACCTCGTCGGCACCGTCGTAGATGCGTGCGCCGCGCGCCATGCGGTACATCACCGCGAGCGGCGTGTCGTCGGTCATGCCGAGCCCGCCGTGCACCTGCAGCGCACGGTCGATCACGTCGTGCAGCACGCGCGCCGCGTAGAACTTGATCAGCGAGATCTCGACGCGCGCCTCGTCGCCTTCGTCGAGGCGATGCGCCGCCTGCAGCGTCATCAGCCGGCACGCCTGGATCTCTGCCGCCGACTCGGCGATCCAGTTGCGGATCGTCTGCTTCTGCGCGAGCGGCTCGCCGCCGACATGGCGCTCGAGCGAGTACGTGCACATGAGCTCGAACGCGCGCTGCATCTGGCCGAGCCAGCGCATGACGTGATGGATGCGCCCCGGGCCGAGGCGCTTCTGCGCGAGCTTGAAGCCGTCGCCCGGCGCGCCGAGCGTGTTCGTCACCGGGACGCGGACGTCCGTCCAGCGCGTCTCGCAGTGCGTGCCCCAGCCGCGTCCCTCGTGCCCCATCGTCGACACCTTGCGGATCAGCTCGTAGCCGGGCGTGTCGGTCGGGACGATGATCATCGACGCGCGCGCATGCGGCGGCGCGTCGGGGTCGGTGACCGCCATCAGGATCCCGAACGCCGCGCCGTCGGCGCCGGACGAGAACCACTTGTGCGCGTTGATCACCCAGTCGTCGCCGTCACGGACGGCGCGGCTCGAGAGATTCGTCGGGTCGGAGCCCGCGTTCTCCGGCTCGGTCATCCCGAAGAACGAGCGGATCTCGCCGCCGACGAGCGGCGCGAGCCAGCGGTCCTTCTGCTCCGGAGTCCCGAAGTGGTGGAGGATCTCGCCGTTGCCGGCGTCGGGCGCCTGGCAGCCGAAGATCAGCTGGGCGATGAAGCTGCGGCCGATCTCCTCGTTGAGGTACGCGTACTCGATGAAGCCGCTGCCGCTGCCGCCCGCCTCCGGCGGCAGGTGCGGCGCCCACAGTCCCGCGCTCTTCGCCTCCTGCTGCAGCTCCGCGATGAGCGCGTCGCTCTGCTCGTTCTCCGCGAAGAGCGCCTGCTCGTTCGGGTAGATGTGCTCCTCCATGAAGGAGCGGACGCTCTCGCGGCGCTCGGCAACGAGGTCCGGGATGACAACCGTCTCCATTACCGGCAATGATCGCACAGTGATGCGCGACGCGTTCAACGCCGGCCTGTCGGAGGTTCTGGGCCGGGAGGTCGAGGTCTCGGAGCCGGTTCTGCTCGCGGGCGGCGCCTCGAAGGAGGCGTGGGCGGTCGACGCGGACGGCGAACGGCTGCTCGTGCGGCGCGCAGCCGCGACGGTGATGCACCACCACACGCTCTCGCTCGCGCACGAGTTCGCGGTGCTCGAGGCGGCATACGAGGCAGGCGTGATGGTGCCCAGGCCGTACGGCTATCTCGCCGACCTCGACGGTCGCGAGGCGTTCGTGATGGAGCGCCTCGAGGGCGAGACGATCGGGCGCCGGATCGTCCGTAAGGACGAGCTCGCCGCCGCGCGCGAGCGGCTGCCGGTCCAGCTCGCGGAGGAGCTCGCGAAGGTCCATGCGATCCCTGCGGCTCGGCTGCCGTTTCTCCCGGAGGCGCGGCTCGAGCGCATGGTCGAGGAGCTCGACGAGGTCGGCGAGCCGCATCCTGCGATCGAGCTCGGGCTCTGGTGGCTGCGGGAGCACGCGCCGCCACCGCGCGCCCCCGTCGTCAACCACGGCGACTTCCGGATCGGCAACGTCGTCGTCGGCCCGGAGGGCCTCGTCGGCGTGCTCGACTGGGAGTTCGTGCATCTCGACGAGCCGGTGCGCGACCTCGCGTTCTCGATGGTGCGCGCGTGGCGCTTCGGCGTGCCGGAGAAGCGACTCGGCGGGATCGGCGACGTCGAGCCGTTCGTCGAGCGGTACAACGAGCTGACGGGTCTCGACGTACGGCCGGAGGAGCTCGACTACTGGGAGCTCGCGGGCAACGTCGCGTGGGCGATCGGGTGCCTCACGCAGGCGCAGCGCCACCTCAGCGGGCGCGACCGTAGCGTGGAGCTCGCCGTGCTCGGCCGGCTCGGCGCCGAGGTCGAGTACGAGATCTGCTGTCTGCTCGAACGGGTGGCGGTGTGAGCGAGCGGCCGACCGCGCAGGAGCTGTGCGAGGCGATCCTCGAGTTCCTCGGCGGCGAGCTGCTGCCGACGCTCACCGACCACCGGCTCCGCTTCCGGACGCTCGTCGCGATGAACGCGCTCGGGATCGTCCACCGCGAGCTCGCCGCGCTTCCTGCCGAGGACGACGCGGCGCTGCGGGAGCTGGCACGGCGGATCCGGGCGGGAGGCGTGCCTCCGGGCACGCTGCAACGGGTGAAGGCCGACGTCGAGGCGCGGCTCCGCATTGCCTCACCGCAGTTCCTCGAGACCTATCGCTAGGAGCACAAAACGCGTAGGGTCGGTGGATCCCACGTAAGCGCTCGATCGGCCCGTACGCCGCTGAAGCTGCGATCGTCCTCATCGCGATCGGTCTCATGTTTGCGGCCGGAGCCGGGGGCTGGGCCGTCGGGCATTCGTCACGGAGCGCGTCTTCGAGCAGTGCACCTGCGCCGTCGTCCGGCACGTTCGACCCGCACGTCGCAGCGGGCGCGCACATCTTCGTGCAGTTCGCCTGTGCGCAGTGCCACGGCGACCAGGGACGCGGCGGCGTGTCGCCGTACGTGCCGGCGCTGACGACGATCGCGAAGCAGCTCGACTCGGCGAAGCTCCGCTCGATCATCGACCACGGCCTCGGTGCCTCGAAGGATCCGACGCGGCCGTACATGCCCGTGTGGGGCCAGGTGATCTCGACGCAGCAGGTGAGCGACCTCATCTCGTATCTCCGTGCGGGCCTGCCGGTCGTGCCGACGGCCGAGCCGCCGGCGATCCCGCAGGGCCAGGGCGCGGCGGTCGAAGGCTCGGTGCTGTACGTGCGCTACGGCTGCATCAACTGCCATGGGCCCAACGGCCTCGGCGGCGTGCCGAACCCGCAGTCGCCCGACAAGACGATTCCGCCGCTCTCGGGCCCCGGCTTCCACCACGACTTCAATACGGACGCGAAGATCATCGACATCATCCGCACCGGCAGCGTGCTCGGCCGCGCGCCGATCGTGAGCATGCCGCACTGGGGCGGGATCATCCCGAACGACAAGCTGCTCGCACTCACGGCGTACCTGAAGACGCTCAAGACCGGATAACGCCGGAAGATCTAGACGAACGCGCTCTCGCCGGTGAGCGCGCGGCCGATCAGCAGCTTCTGGATCTGGCTCGTGCCCTCGTACAGCGTCAGCACGCGCGCGTCGCGGAGATAGCGCGCGACCGGGAACTCGTCGACGTAGCCGTAGCCGCCGTGCGCCTGCAGCGCGGCGTTCGCGGCGCGCACCGCGACCTCGCTCGCGTAGAACTTCGCCTGTGACGCCGCGAGCGTGTACGACGCGCCCGCATCGGCGAGCGCCGCTGCGCGCCATGCCATCAGACGCGCCGCCTCCGTCTCGACCGCCATCTCCGCGATCAGCTCCTGCACGAGCTGGAACTGCGCGATCGGCTTGCCGAACTGCGTCCGCTCCGTCGCGTACGCGATCGACGCGTCGACGCAGGCCTGCGCGACGCCGACCGCGCCCGCCGCCAGCGAGATGCGCCCGTTGTCGAGCGCCGACATCGCGACCTTGAAGCCCGCGCCCTCGTCACCGAGCCGCGCGGAATCCGGCACGCGCACGCCGTCGAAGAAGAGCTCCGCCGTGTCCTGCGCGCGCAGCCCGAGCTTGCCGTCGATCTTCCGCGCACTGAAGCCAGGCGACGACGTCGGCACGAGGAAGCACGTGATCCCCCGCGGCCCGTCCCCGCCGGTGCGCGCGAACACGAGCGCGACGCCCGCCCACGAGCCGAGCGTGATGAAGATCTTCGAGCCGTCGATCACCCAGTCGCCGCCGTCGCGCACCGCGCGCGTCACGAGCGACGCCGGGTCGGACCCGGACCCGGGCTCGGTCAGCCCGTAGCACCCGAGCGCCTCGCCCGACGCGAGCTTCGGCAGCCACTCGGCGCGCTGCTCCTCCGTCCCCCACTTCGCGATCGTCTTGCCGGCGAGGCCGTTGTTCACGGAGACGATCCCGCGCACCGACGAGTCGGCGCGGCCGAGCTCCTCCATCACGAGGCAGTACGAGACGGTGTCGAGCCCCATGCCGCCGTGCTCCTCCGGCAGGGCGCAGCCGAGGAAGCCGATCTCCGCGAGCTTCGCGACGATACCCTCGTCCATCCGCTCGCTCCGGTCCCAGTCGCGCGCGTACGGGACGATCTCGCGGTCGCAGAACTCGCGCGCCGAGGCGCGGATCAGCTCCTGTTCCGGCGTGAGGGTGAAGTCCATGTGCGTATTCTCCACCACATGCCGAATCTCACGGGGAAGGTCGCGATCGTCACGGGCGCCGGGCGCGGGATCGGCCGCGCGCATGCGCTCGCGCTCGCCGAGGCAGGCGCCAGGCTCGTCGTCAACGATCTCGGAGGCTCGCTCGCCGGCCAGGGGAACGACGCGACGCCCGCGCAGCAGGTCGTCGCCGAGATCGAGGCCGCGGGCGGCGAGGCGGTCGCGAACGGCGCGAACGTCGCCAACTTCGCGCAGGCGGAGGAGATGGTCCAGGCCGCACTCGACGCCTACGGCCGGCTCGACATCCTCGTCAACAACGCCGGGATCCTGCGCGACCGGATGCTGATCAACATGACCGAGGACGAGTGGGACGCCGTGATCGCCGTCCACCTCAAGGGCCACTTCGCTCCCACCCGCCATGCGGCGGCGTACTGGCGCGAGCGCTCGAAGGCCGGCGACGAGGTGCGCGGCCGCGTGATCAACACGTCGAGCCCGTCCGGCGTCTTCGGCAACGTCGGCCAGGCGAACTACGGCGCCGCGAAGGCCGGCATCGCCGGCTTCACGCTGATCGCCGCGCAGGAGCTCCACCGCTACGGCGTCACGGTCAACTGCCTCGCGCCGAACGCGCGCACACGGATGACGGAGGACACCTTCGAGATGGGCGCGCCGCCGGAGGGCTTCGACCCGCTCGACCCATCGAACATGTCACCGCTGATCGTCGCGCTCTCCGCCGACGACGCGCAGTCGATCACGGGCCAGGTGTTCCACGTCTGGGGCGGCGCGATCAACGCGCTGCGGGGCTGGACCGCGGGCGAGCTGTTCGAGAGCGCCGAGCGCTGGGACGCCGACGCGCTCCTCGGCGAGCTGCTCGGGCGGTTCCCCGACGGCGCTGCGCCGCCCGGGATGATGGCGGGCATGCAGGCCGCAGGCGGCCGCTCGCTTCGCGCGCAGTGACGCCGGCGCGCCGTCGCATCTACCTGATGCGGCACGCGAGGGTGCGGTACTTCGAGGGCCTGGACCCGGAGCACGTCGTGCTCACGGACGAAGGCCGCGGGCAGGCGGAGGCGGCTGCGCGGGCGCTCGAAGGCGTCGTCTTCGACCGCGTCGTCACGAGCGGCCTGACGAGGACGCTCGAGACCGCGCGCATCGTCGTGCCGGGCCGCGAGCCCGAATCGTGCTACGGCCTGCGCGAGATCGAGAGCGGCGAGATCCGCGGCGTCCCGCCGGACGAAGTGCAGGAGATGATGTCGACGGCGTTCCGCGGCGTCGTGCCGCTCGAGACCCGCTTCCTCGGCGGCGAGACCGTCGGCGAGCTCTTCGACCGCGCGCTCCCCGAGCTCGACGCACTACTCGCCGACGCGAGCTGGGACGTCCTTCTGCTCGTGCTGCACGGCGGCGTCAACCGAGCGCTCCTCTCCCACGCCCTGACCGGAGATCGCATCTTCCTCGGCGGCTTCGAGCAGTCTCCCGGCTGCGTCAACGTCCTCGACGTCGGCGCGGACGGCCGCTGGATCGTGCGCGCCGTCAACCACACGCCGTACGACCCCGCGCACGGCAAGGCGCCGCGCATTACCACAATGGAGCAGCTCTGGGCCGAGTACACGGACGCTCGAAACCGACGTGCGTCTTCCGGGCGGATTCCGTAGGGTTATCGCTCCGCGGATGGGCCTCCTCTCCCTCGAACAGGTTTCTCTCCGCTTCGGCGGCATCGTGGCGCTCGACGGCGTGTCGCTCGAGGTAGGCGAAGGCACCGTCACCGGGCTCATCGGCCCGAACGGCGCGGGGAAGACGACCGCCTTCAACGTGATCACGCGGCTCTACCGCGTCGACTCCGGCGACGTGCTCTTCGACGGACGCTCGCTGCTGCACACGGCCCCGAGCCGCGTCGTGAAGCTCGGGATCGCACGGACGTTCCAGAACGTCGAGCTCTTCCCGACGATGACGGTGCTCGAGAACGTGCTCGTCGGCGCGCACACCGTCTCTCGCTTCCAGCCCGAGCGGACGATGCGCAAGCGCGCCGTCGAGACGCTCGAGCTCGTCGACATCGCCCGCTACGCCCACCGCGCCGCCGCCGGCCTTCCGTTCGGGACGCTGAAGCGCGTGGAGCTCGCGCGGGCCCTCGTCTCGCAGCCGCGGCTGCTGCTGCTCGACGAGCCCGCCGGCGGCCTGAACCACGAAGAGGTCGAGGAGCTCGGCGCGTTCATCCACCGCCTCCGCGACGAGCTGAAGCTCACGATCCTCCTCGTCGAGCACCACATGAACCTCGTGATGAAGATCTCCGACCATGTCCACGTGCTGAGCTTCGGCCGCACGATCGCAGACGGCCCTCCGTCCGAGGTGCAGCGCAACCCGGCGGTGATCGAGGCGTACCTCGGTGGCGAGCTCGAGGAGACCGAGTAGATGCCGCCGCTGCTCGAGCTGGAGAACGTCACGGCGCGCTACGGCGCGGTGCAGGCCCTGCACGGCGTCACGCTGACCGTCGACGAGGGCCAGATCGTCGCGGTGCTCGGCGCGAACGGCGCCGGCAAGACGACGACGCTGCGCGCGATCTCGAACACGGTGCGGCGCGACGGCGACCTCAGGTTCGCGGGCAAGCCGCTGGGCCGGCGCGGCCCGGACGACGTCGCGCAGCTCGGCATCGCCCACGTACCGGAGGGCCGCGGCACGTTCGCGGAGCTGACGGTGTGGGAGAACCTGCGGCTCGGCGCGTACACGCGACGCGGCTCGATCAAGGCGGAGCTCGCCAGGGTGTCGGCGTACTTCCCCTGGATCGAGGAGCGCAAGGCGCAGCAGGCCGGAACCCTGAGCGGCGGCGAGCAGCAGATGCTCGCGCTCGCGCGCGCATTCATGCAGCGTCCGAAGCTGCTGCTCCTCGACGAGCCGTCGCTCGGCCTCGCGCCGCGCCTCGTCACGGAGATCTTCCGCATCATCAAGGACCTGAACGACGAGGGCCTGACCGTCCTGGTCGTCGAGCAGAACGCGCACATCGCGCTCCAGCTCGCGCAGACCGCGTACGTGCTCGAGGTCGGCCGCGTCGCGCTCTCGGGGCCGAGCGCCGAGCTGCGCGAGCACGAGTCCGTCCGCAGGAGCTACCTGGGGTACTGATGAACGCGCTCGCCTCGAGACTCGCTGCCGCCTTCCGGCCGCGCCGGAGCACCGTCAGCACCGGCAGCTCGCTGCCTGTCGTGCTGCTGCTCGCGGCGATCGCGATCTTCCTCGTCATCGGCTCGCTCGCGAGCAGCATCTTCGCGCAGCAGACGGTGGCCGGCCTCGCACAGGGCGCGATCTTCGGCAGCCTCGCGCTCGCGCTCGTGCTCATCTACCGCGCGACCGAGGTGATCAACTTCGCGCAGGGCGAGCTCGCGATGGCGACGACGTACATCGCCTACCAGCTGATCCAGTGGGGGCTCTCCTACTGGGCGGCGTTCTTCCTCACGCTCGTGATCGCGTTCGCGCTCGGCGTCGCGATCCAGCTCGTCTTCATCCGGCCCGTGCAGCACAAGTCGGTGATCGCGATCGTGATCGTCACCGTCGGTCTCTTCATCCTGATCGACGGCCTCGTCACGTGGCGCTGGGGCGCCGACCTCAAGTTCATGGCAGCGCCGTTCGGCAACCACGTCTACCGGCTCGGCAGCGTCGCGTTCTCGCGCCAGGACCTCGGCGTCCTGCTCGTCTCGATCCTCTCCGTCTTCCTGCTCTGGGTGCTGTTCCAGTTCACGAAGCTCGGGCTCGCGATGCGCGCGGCTGCGCTACGCCCCGCCGCGGCGGCGCTCGTCGGCGTGCGCGTGAACTGGATGCTCGCGATCGGCTGGGGCCTCGCCGCGGTGCTCGGCGCCGTTGCGGGGATGATGACCGAGCCGTCGCAGTTCCTCCAGCCGACGATGATGCAGGCGATCCTGCTGTACGCGTTCGCCGCCGCGGTGCTTGGCGGCCTCGAGAGCCCCGCAGGCTCGATCGTCGGCGGGCTGCTGCTCGGCGTGTTCCTGAACCTCAGCGGGCAGTACGTCGGCTTCGCGACGTCGGAGCTGCGCCTGCCGATCGCGTTCGGCGTCCTGCTGATCGTGCTGCTGATCAAGCCGAACGGCCTCTTCGGGCGAAGGCAGGTGCGCCGCGTATGAGGATCCTCCCGGCGCCCCGCTACGTCGTCATCGCCGCCGCCGCGGTGATCCTCGCCATCCTCCCCTTCCAGATCGACGGCTACCACCAGGGGATCGCCGCGCGGGTCGCGATCTACTTCATCGCGATCCTCGGTCTCAACATCCTCACGGGCTACACCGGGCAGATCTCGATCGGCCACGGCGCCTTCATGGCGATCGGCGGCTACGTCACGGCGATCATGTCGCACGACCACCACACGAACCTGATCGCGACGCTGCCGATGTCGTTCGCGATCACGTTCGCGTGCGGCGTGCTCGTCGGCATCCCCGCGCTGCGCCTCTCCGGGGTCTATCTCGCGCTCGCGACGTTCGCACTCGCCGTCTCTGTCCCGCAGTTCCCGCTCAAGTTCTCGAAGTTCACCGGCGGCAGCAACGGCATCCAGACGAGCGAGACGCCGACGCACATCTGGCTCTACGGCGTCAGCTGGTCGTGCGCCGCGTTGATGTTCGTGCTCGCCTGGCTCCTGCTGCGCGGCCGCACCGGGCGGGCCTTCCGCGCCGTGCGGGACAGCCCCGTGGCTGCGGCGTCCTCCGGCGTCGCCCTGCCGATCTACAAGACGCTCGCGTTCGGCGTCTCCGCAGCGTTCGCGGGCCTCGCCGGCTCGCTCTTCGTGCTCGTCACGAATGGGTTCGCCCAGCCGAACGAGTTCGGCGTCCTCCTCTCGCTCGAGATCCTGATCGGCGCCGCCGTCGCGGGGCTCGGCTCGCTCTGGGGTGTGCTCGTCGGCGCCCTCTTCATCGGGCTCCTGCCGACCATTTCCGCGGGTGTGCCGCTCGTCGGCTCCGCCCACGGGCAGGACGTCGTCTTCGGCCTGATCGTGATCCTGATCATGCTGCTCCTGCCGAACGGCTTCGCCGGACTCCTCGCGCGACTCGCCCACAGCCGGGCGCGGACTTGACTGACCGTTCAATTCCGACTATCAAATCGGATCCGAGGGAGTCATAATCCTCACCTCGGCGCATTCGTCGCAGCCGGGCAATCCCACGTCATGGAGGGTCGGATGGGTATGAAGGGCAGAATCCTGGCGGTCATCGCCGGGGCTGCGATCGTCGCGAGCGTTGCGGTCACGGCCGCAAGCGGTGCCTCGAAGGCGGATCCTGGCATCACCGCGACGTCGATCAAGATCGGCGGCACGTTCCCGCTGACCGGCGTCGCATCGTTGTACAAGACGATCCCGGCAGCCGAGAAGGCGTATTTCGACTACGTCAACGACCACGGCGGCGTCAACGGGCGGAAGATCGACTTCGAGATCCTCGACGACGCGTACGACCCGTCGAAGACCGTTCCGCTCACGCAGCAGCTCGTCGAGCAGGACAAGGTCTTCGCAGACTTCGGGAGCCTCGGCACGGCGCCGAACCTCGCGATCTGGAAGTACGTCAACGACCACAAGGTGCCGCACGTCCTCCTGGCGACGGGCGATTCCTACTGGGGCTTCTCGGCGAAGAAGTACCCGTGGACGATCGGGTATCAGCCGGACTACCCGGGTGAGTCGAAGATCTACGGCAAGTACATCGTCAAGAACCTGCCGAACGCCAAGATCGGCGTCCTGTATCAGAACGACTCGTACGGCAAGAACTACTTCGCCGGCCTCCGGGTCGGTCTGGGTGCGAAGAAGTCGAACATCGTCAGCGCCCAGCCGTATGACGTCACGAACCCGAGCCTCGTTCAGCAGATCCTCGCGCTGAAGGCGGCCGGGGCGGACACGTTCGTGATCTTCGCGACGCCGTCGCCGACGATCACCGCCCTCGCCACTGCGGCGAAGGTCGGCTGGACGCCGGACAACACGTTCATCAACAACGTCTCGGCGGTCTCGACGTTCATCAAGATCGCGGCGGCGAACGGCGGTCATGTCGACGGTGCGATCTCGACGGGGTACCTCGTCGATGCGACCGTCGCCAGCGAGGCGAACCTTCCCGGCGTTGCGCTGGGCAAGCAGATCCTCGCGCAGTACGCACCGTCGCTCGACCCGAACAACCAGCTCTCGTTCTACGGCCTCTCGGACGCGTGGACGATGGTCTACGCCCTGAAGAACGCCGGCAAGACGCCGACGCGCGTCGGGCTCATGAACGCGCTGAAGCATCTCGATCCGAAGAAGGCGAAGAACCCGTTCCTCTATCCCGGAGTGACGCTCCAGACGGGGCCGGGGGACAACTTCCCGCTCGAGGACGCGATCCTCGTGAAGTGGAGCGGCGGCGCGGCCGGCGGCTGGACGCCGTTCGGCTCGGTCTACAAGGGCGCACGGTAGGCCCCACGTTCCACGCGCTCGTCGGAGGGGGGCTACGGCCCCCCTCCTCGTTTCGGCAGGCGATACTGCGACGGTGACGGCGCCTCGGTCCGCTGACGTGGTGGTGGTCGGCGGCGGCGCGCTCGGCGCGAGCGCCGCATTCCACCTGCGGCGTCTCGGTGTCGAGGACGTCGTTCTCGTCGAGCGCGACACGCTCGCGTCCGGCTCGACGAGCAAGTCAGCGGGCGGCATCCGCGCGCAGTTCGCCGACGAGCTCAACGTGCGGATCGCGCTCCGCTCGCTCGACGAGTTCGAGCGCTTCGCCGAGCTGACCGGGACCGACATCTCGTTCCGCCAGCACGGCTATCTCTTCCTGCTCGACAACGACGAGGACGTCGCGACCTTCCGCGCCGCCGTCGAGCTGCAACGGTCGCTCGGCGTGCCGTCGCGCGAGCTGACGCCGTCGGAGGCCGCTGAGATCGTGCCCCAGCTCTCCCTCGACGGCGTGCTCGCCGCGACCTACTGCGCACGCGACGGATACGCGTCACCCGAGTCGGTCGTGCAGGGCTACGCGAGCGCGTCGGGCGCGACGGTGCTGCAGGGGTGCGCGGTGACCGGGATCGAACGCGACGGCGACCGGATCGAGGCGGTCCAGACGGCGGAGGGGCGCATCGCCACCGGCACCGTCGTGTGCTGCGCAGGCATGTGGTCGCGCGAGGTCGGCGCGCTCGCGGGCGTCGAGCTCCCGGTCGAGGGGGAGGCGCGCTCGATGTGGTTCACGCCGCAGGACGGCGGCCTGCCGGAGCGCCTGCCGCTGACGATCGACTTCTCGACGGGCTTCTACTTCCACCGCGAAGGGCCGGGCCTCGCCTTCGGCGGCCGCGAGCGCGCGCTCGAGGACGTCGCGGAGGCGGCCGCGCGGCGGCTCCCAGTGCTCGCCGACCTTCCGGTGCAGGCGACGTGGTGGGGCTGGTATGACGTGAGCCCCGACTGGAACGCGCTCGTCGGCGAGGCCCCGGACGTCTCGCGCTTCCTCTACGCGACGGGCTTCTCCGGCCACGGCTTTCAGCAGGCGCCCGCCGTGGGCGAGCACCTCGCGGAGCTCGTCACCGGTCGCGAGCCGACGCTCGACCTGTCGGCGCTCTCTGCGTCGCGCTTCGGCGAGGGCGCCGAGCGGCCCGAGACCTTCGTCGTCTAGCTGGGCCAGGCGTGCGAAGCCGGGCGCAGGTCGTACTTGCCCCCGTCGCGGCACTCGGGCGACCAGTACTCCGGCGTCGTCTGCTGCCGCTGCGCGTAGATCGTCTTCCAGTAGAACTGCGCGATGTGCTGGCCCTCGGCCGCCGTCGCGCCGAGCGATGTCGCGACGTACCAGATCGACTGCATGCCGTAGCACTCGACCTGATTCTCGGTGCGGTAGCCGAGCACGTGGTACGACTCGTGCGAGACGGTCGCGAGCGCGAGCGCGGCCTTCGCCGCGAGTTGGAGGCACGTGTTGTCGGTGCAGGTGCTCGGGTCGTAGCGCTGCGGCGACTGGCGGAACCACGAGAGGTAGTTGCACTCCTCCGGCAGGAGCAGGAAGTAGTCGGCCGGACCGTGCGCCGGAAGGAGCGTGATGCCCGTCACGAGCATCCCGGACGGCACGGAGATCCCGAGCGGGCCGCAGCGGACGGCGGGCGCGAGCCGCGTGAGCCGCTTGGCGACAGCCTGTGCGACGAGCTCCTCCGGGGTCGCCGCGCGCTTCAGCAGCGCTGCATCGGCGGGCCGGAGCGGCCGTGCCTGCGCATGGGCCGAGACGGCCGCGACGCCCGCAAGGGTCGCCGCCGCGAGAAGGATCGCCGCACGCATCGCTCCTCCATCGGCACCGGCGGCCCCCGCCGTTAGACCAATGCGGGGTCGGTGACCGGGGCGCGGCAGGCGAAGCGCTCGCAGGCATAGAGCGCGGGCCGGCCCGCGACGAGGGTCTTCCCCTCGAGGAGCGGGATGCCGTCCGCCGGGCCGAACGCGACGACGGCGTTCGGGTCGTAGCCGCGCAGCGCCGCGCGGGCGACCTCGCTCGAGGCGCCGCCGACGAGCGCGAGCTCGCGCGGCGGCGAGAGCTGGAGATCGAGCGCGCACAGCGCCCAGCCGAATGCGGTCGGGGCGCGCGGCAGCAGGTCGCGCACGAGCCGGAGCACGCCGACGGCCTTCCGCTCGAGCTCGTCGTCGCCCCAGATGCGTGCGAGCCGCAGCAGCACGAACGCGAGCATCGAGTTGCCCGACGGCGTCGGCGTGTCGTCGAGATCCTTCTGGCGCGCGACGAGCGCCTCGCCGCCGGCGGGCGTGACGAAGAAGCCGCCGCGCTCCCCGTCGCCGAAGAGCTCGACGGCGAGCAGCGCGAGCCGCCGCGATTCGGTGAGCCAGCGCAGCTCGCCGGTTGCGACGTGCAGCTCGTAGAGGCCATGCGCGACGTTCGCGTAGTCCTCGAGGTACCCGGTGCCCTTCGCGGTGCCGTCGCGCCACGTGCGCTGGAGGCGCTCGCCGTCGGAGAGCGGCCCGAGCAGGAACTCCGCCAGCTCGCGCGCCGCGTCGAGCCAGTCGTCGCGCTCGAGCCGGCGGCCCGCCTCCGCGAGCGCCGCGAGCATGAGCCCGTTCCAGCCGGCGATCGCCTTGTCGTCGCGCAGCGGCTTCGGCCTCAGCTCGCGCGCGGCGAACAGGCGCGCACGCTCGTCGCCGGTCAAGCGGCCGCGGATGATCGACCGTCCGTGCTCGAACTCCTGCAGCAGCGCCTCCCGCCCGGGCCCGATCGCTGCGGCGAGCTCGTCCTCCGTCCACGTGAACGTGAGCCCTTCGACGCCGTCGGTGTCGGCGTCCTGCGCGGATGCGAAACCACCGCCCTCGAGGCGCAGCTCGCGCAGCGCGTACTCGACCGTCTCTTCGACGATCGCGCGATATGAGCCCTCTCCGGTCAGCACCCACGCGTGCAGGTACACGGGGACGAGCAACGCGTTGTCGTAGAGCATCTTCTCGAAGTGCGGCACGAGCCACTGCGTGTCGACCGAGTAGCGGTGGAACCCACCACCGACCAGGTCGTACATCCCGCCGGCGCGCATCCCGTCGAGCGTGCCGAGCACGACGTCGTACGCCTGGCGGCGGAGCAGGAACTCGAGCGCGGAGTACGGCGGGAACTTCGGCGCGTGCCCGAAGCCTCCCCAGCGTGGGTCGAACTGGGCGCGCAGCACGCGCTCGGCCTCGGCGAGGAGCTCCGCGGTGAGCGGCTCGCTCGACGGGCTCACCTCCGCGCTCCGCTGCAACGCGGCGACGAGCGTCTCCGCCTGCTTCGCGACGTCGTCGCGCCGCTCGCGGTACGCCTCGGCGATCGCGACGAGCAGCTGCCGGAACGCGGGCAGCCCGTGCCGCGGCTCGGGCGGGTAGTAGGTGCCGCCGAAGAACGGCTCGCCGGCCGGCGTGAGGAACACCGTCATCGGCCACCCACCCTGCCCGGTCAGCGAGACGACCGCCTCCATGTAGACCGCGTCGATGTCGGGCCGCTCTTCGCGGTCGACCTTCACGCTCACGAAATGCTCGTTCATCAGGCGCGCCGTCTCGTCGTCCTCGAACGACTCGCGCTCCATCACGTGGCACCAGTGGCACGCGGCGTAGCCGATCGAGAGCAGGATCGCCTTGTCCTCGGCGCGCGCCCGCGCGAACGCCTCTTCGCCCCACGGGTGCCAGTCGACCGGGTTGCCGGCGTGCTGGAGGAGGTATGGGCTCGTCTCCTGCGCGAGTCGGTTCACAAGCGGCGACGCTACCCGTTAGGTTCAAGGTCATGCCCGGTTACGAGGAGCTCGAGGTCGGCGCCGTCTACCGGAGCCGCTTCGGACGCACGGTGCTCGAGGCCGACAACGTCTGGTTCACGCTGCTGACCCTGAACACGAACCCGATCCACTTCGACGCCGAGTACGCGGCGACGACCGAGTGGCAGAAGCCGCTCGTCGACTCGACGTTCACGCTCGCGCTCGTCACCGGCCTCTCCGTCACGGACATCTCGGAGCGCGGCGTCAATCTCGGCTGGCGCGAGGTGCGCCTGCCGGCGCCGGTCTTCGCAGGCGACACGATCCGCGCCGAGACCGAGGTGCTCGCGAAGCGCGAGTCCGCGTCGCGTCCGGGGCAGGGGATCGTCACCGTGCGCACGCGCGGGCTGAATCAGCGAGACGAGGTCGTCATCGACTTCGAGCGCACGATCATGCTTCCGGTCTCGTGAGCTTCGCGCCGCTCGCGGGGATCACGGTCGTCGACGTCACCGCGTCGCTCGCCGGGCCGACGTGCACGCAGCTGCTCGGGTCGCTCGGCGCGGACGTCGTCAAGATCGAGCCGCCGGAGGGCGACCACGCGCGCGAATGGGGGCCGCCGTTCGTCGACGGAGACGGGGCGCTCTTCTTCGCCGCCAACGCCGGCAAGCGCTCGCTCGTGCTCGACCTGCGCA
>DASYGK010000109.1:0-20229 GCA_035999905.1 Gaiellaceae bacterium
GAGCATGCGGTTGCCGCCGGGCGCGCGGCCACGAGCAGGCGCGTGCCGTCGGGCGACCACGCGACGCCGGTGACCGACGCGAACGCCGGCACCGGAGTCGACCGGCCGGACGCGACGTCGAGCAGCGAGAGCCGTCCGGTCCGTGCGTTCACGATCGCGAGGCGCGTGCCGTCGGGCGACCACACGACGCCCGCGGGCACCGCGCACGTCGGACCGCGCATGAGGAGCAGGCGGCGGTGGGTTCCGTCCGGTGCGATCACGCGCAACGCGAGACTCGACTTCTCCGCGGTGAAGTACGCGATCAGATTGCCGGCGGGCGACCACGTCGCACACGTGGCGGCCCGGTCGAGCGGACGGAGGCCGGTGCCGTTCGTCCGCGCGACCCAGAGGCCGCGCCCCGTCCACTGCTTCGTCTTCGGATCCTGCGTGAGCCGGTCGAACGCGATGCGGCTCCCGTCGGGCGACAGCGTCGCGCCGCCGCCCGCGACACCCTTGCCGCCGAAGCGCACGCGCTTCCCGGTCGCGACCGTCGTCACGACGACAGGCCCGTAGCAGCGCTCGCAGCTCGACGCGACCCGCGTGCCGCGTGCGTCCGCCGAGAACGTGAAGCCGGCGCCCTTCATCGCGATGTGGTAGCCCCCGCTCGCCGAGAGCTGGAAGACCTGGAAGTTCGCGTCGAACAGCAGCGCGTCCAGCTGCGGCCAGACGAGCTGGAAGAGGCCGTTCCCGAAGCCGGTCGCGAGCGCCGCCGCGCCGGTGCCGTCGGCGTTCGCCGTCCAGATCTCGGTATCCGTGGTCCACGCGATCTTCGTCCCGTCGGGCGACCACGCGGGGTTCGCGTACGCGGCCGCTCCTGTTGCGGCAGGGCCGAGCGCGAGCGCGACGAGCGCGAGCGGAACGAGGCGCCTCATGCGCGCCGCCTCAGCACGCGCTCGTCGCCGACGCGACGCGTGAGGCCGTCGGCGTCGAAGCGCTCGAGCAGGAGCTGCGCCGTCTTGCGCCCGGCGCCGATCAGGTCGCGGAAGCGCGCGAGCGTGATGCGGCCCGCTGCCTCGCATTCCGCGACGAGCGCGTCACGAGCGTGCGCATACGCGGCGGCCGAGACGGCGAAGCCGTCGCCGACGCGAACGAGCCGGCCCTGCTCCTCGAGGAACCGCGCGAGCGCCCGGTCGGCGACCTTCACGGGCTCGAGGCCGAGCATCGCCTCGAGTGCCGCCGACGCATCGGCGCGCGCGCCGAGGTCGGCCGTCGCCCCCGGCCGGTAGAGCTTCGCGCCGCGCCGCTCGAAGCCGAGCAGCGGGACGATCGCCGAGGCCCACGGCTCCGGCGGCGGCGGCACGCCGGGATCGAGCGGGTCGGCACCGGCGATGCGCCGCTCGATCTCGGCGCGCAGCTCATCGAGCCACGCGGCCGAGAACGCCCAGCCGTCCGCGGTCTCGACCCCCGCGGGCTCGCCGTCGACGAGCCGGCGCAGCGCGTCGAGGCGCACCGGCTCGTGCACCGTGGCCGCGACGTCGCCGCGCTCGACGAGCTCCATCCGCTCGGCGCTCGCGTGCCGCGGCGGCGCTGGGTCGATCACGCGGCCGCCGCCGACCGTTGCGCCCGCACGCAGCACGACGCGGTCGCCGCGAGCCGCGACGACCGGCTCCGCGAGCCGCAGCTGCGCCCACCGCTCGCCTGCGCGCGCGACGCGTGCGACGACGTCGGTCGTGCCGTGGTGAACGTGCACGCGCGCGGGGATCTCGGCGAGCTCCTCGAGCACCACGTCGAGCCGGTAGCTCGACGGGAACGCACCCGCCGCGACGAGCGCGTCGCCGCGGCGGAGATCGCTGCGCTCGAGCCCCGGCAGCGCCACCGCGACGCGCTGGCCCGCCTCGGCACGCGCGACCGGGCGGTCGTGCACCTGCACGCTGCGGACGCGCACCGCGCGCCCACCCGGCTCGGCGCGCAGCTCGTCGCCCTCGCCGACCGAGCCTGACCACAGCGTCCCCGTCGCGACGGTGCCGATCCCGCGCAGCGTGAAGACGCGGTCGACGTACAGCCGCGTCGGCGCGTCTACCCGCTCGCGCCCGACCGCGATGCCCGCGAGCGCCGCACGCAGCTCGTCGAGCCCCGCGCCGGTGCGCGCGCTCACCGCGACGATCGGCGCGCCGGGGACGAGCTCCTCCGCCTCCGCGCGCGCGAGCTCGAGCGTCTCCTCGTCGACGCTGTCGGACTTCGTCAGCGCGACGACGCCGCGCTCGATCCCGAGCAGGCGCAGGATCGCGAGGTGCTCGTGCGTCTGCGGCCGCGCGCCCTCGGCCGCGTCGATCACGAGCAGGAACAGGTCGATGCCGGTCGCGCCGGCGACCATCGTGCGCACGAACCGCTCGTGGCCCGGCACGTCGACGACCGACAGCTGCGTCCCGTCGGGCAGCTCGAGCGGCGCGTAGCCGAGGTCGATCGAGATGCCGCGCTCGCGCTCCTGCGGCAACCGGTCGGTGTTCTTGCCGGTGAGCGCCTCGACGAGCGTCGTCTTGCCGTGGTCGATGTGACCGGCGGTGCCGACCGTCAGCGGCATGCGTTCACGGTGCGCGCGACCTCGTCGATCTCGTCGTCGGCGAGGGTGAGGCAGTCGAGCAGCAGCTTCCCGTCGCGCACGACGCCGACGACCGGCGGCGAGCCCGCGCGCAGCGGCGCGGCGAGAGACTCGTCGACGGCGCACGCGAAGCTCGGCAGCTCGGCGAGCGGCAGCGCCCCGCCGCCGACGCGGCCGACCGTCTCCTCGACGGCGCCGCCGGTGAGCGACGCGAGCCGCTCCGCGCGGGCGCGCACCGTCGCTGCGTCCTGGCGAAGCATCCGCAGCACGGGGATCCGCTCGGGCGCGTCGAGATAGACGCGCAGCGTGCCCTCGAGCGCTGCGAGCGTCAGCTTGTCGGCGCGCAGCGCGCGCTGCAGCGGATGCCGTCGCAGCCGCTCGACGAGGTCGGCGTTCCCGACGACGATGCCGGCCTGCGGCCCGCCGAGGAGCTTGTCGCCGGAGAAGCAGACGAGATCCGCGCCGGCGGCGAGAGACTCCTTCGCGGTCGGCTCGCCCGTGAGACCGGCGAGCGCGCCCGAGCCCTGGTCGTCGACGAGCGGCACGCCGTGCTTCCGCGCCACCGCAGCGAGCTCGTCGAGCCGCGGCAGCTCGGTGAAGCCGACGACGCGGAAGTTCGACTGGTGCACCCGGAGCAGCAGCGCCGTCTCGGGGCGGATCGCCTTTTCATAGTCCTTCGCGCGCGTGCGGTTCGTCGTCCCGACCTCGACGAGCCGGGCGCCCGAGCGCGCGAGCACGTCGGGGATGCGAAAGCCGTCGCCGATCTCGATCAGCTCGCCGCGCGACACGATCACCTCGCGACCCTCGCCGAGCGCGGCGAGCGCGAGCAGCACCGCCGCCGCGTTGTTGTTCACGACGAGCGCCGCCTCGGCGCCGGTGAGCCGCCGGAGGATCGATGCGACATGGTCCTGGCGCGAGCCGCGCACGCCCTCACGGAGGTCGAGCTCGAGGTTCGAGTAGCCGCGAGCGGTCTCGACGACCTGCGCGATCGCCTCCTCTGCGAGCGGCGCGCGGCCGAGATTCGTGTGCACGATCACGCCGGTCGCGTTGAGCACCCGGCGGAGGCTCGGCGTGCGAGCCGACGCCAGCTCCGCGCGCAGGCGCGCTTCGAGGTCGCCGGGGTCGGCGCCCGCGCGGATCTCGTCGCGCGCCCGCTCGATCACCGCGCGCGCGGCGTCGACCGCGAGCGGGTCGTCGGCTCCGCGTGCGAGCTCGTCCACCGAGGGAAGGTCGCGCAGCTCCACGACCGGAAGGCTACGAGTTTTCGCCCACCTCGAGCAGGAAGCCCTGGAGGAAGAGCGCGCGGCCCTGGTCGTCGCTCACCGGGATCGTCTCGTCGAGGAGCGTCACGACGCGGCCGTCGGCGGCGATCATCCGGTACTGGCCGCGAAACGGCTCGCCCGTCGCGTGCGTCCGCGTCGCGCCCTCGAGCGTCCGCTCGCGGTCGTCGGGGTGGAGGAGCGTCGTCCAGAAGTCGTCCTCGCCGAGCCAGCGGTCGACCGGGTACCCGAGCAGCGTCTCGATGTACGGGCTGATGTACGTCGTGCGGATCGGAAATCCGATCGGGTTGACGTACGTGCAGATCGGGAGGTGCTCGACGAGCGTCCGGAAGCGCGCTTCGGACTCGAGGAGGGCATGTTCCGCGGCGCGGCGCTTCGAGGCGTCGAGCGCGATCCCGCCGACGCCGACGATCGTCCCGTTCGCGCGGAGCGGCTCGACCTGCACGTCGAAGGTCCACCGCCGCGTCGACTCGGTGAGCTGCGTCGACTCGCCCTCGAGCGCGCGCTCGTGCGCGTTGACGATCGCGGCGCCGCCGTCGCGGCCGCCGGAGAGGATCGTCCCGATCGACTGCCCGATCAGCGCGTCGGCGTCGCTCAGGCCGATCAGCGAGAGCGCGGCGCCGGCGACCGACGTGAGCCGGAGATCGGTGGACGTCGTCCAGACGAACGACGACGGAAGCTGTTCGAGCAGCAACGGGAGGTGCGCAGCAGCGCGCTCGGAGGGACGGCGGCCTCGAAGCATCCGCGCAACAATCGGGCCTGCGTCGGACGGACTTGAGCCGGAACCGCTCGATGCCGATGAGCGGTGCGTGCGCCCGTCGCTCTTCGACCATCGGCTTGCGGTTGCGATCGTTGCAATCGCGGTCTGCGCGACCGCGGGCATCTTCCTCTTCGCGCGTCCCGAGTACCGGCCGCCGGGCTCGTCGCTGAAAGCCGTCCCGATCCCGTCGTACGTGACGCCCGCGGCGAGCGGCTGGACCTGGCCGCGAGGCTTGCCGGGATTCCGCGTCGGCGACGACATGCGCTCTTCGAACGTCTACGGCGTGACCTGGGCGACGCTGTCCGGCCTTCGGATCGCCGCACGGCCGGCGCACGTCGACCCGCAGAGCCTGCGCGTGCTCGGCGCCGCTCGGCTCGCTCCGCACGAGCCTCCGTTCCTGCTCGTCTCGGGGCGCGACGCCCATGGGCGGACATGCATCGGGGCGCAGCCGGGCCCGTCGGCGCCGCGCTTCTTCTGCCCGGCGCAGCTCGCCGGTCGCGTCGCGGTGGTGAACGTCGGCGTCGAGCCGTCGTACAACGGGCGCTGGCCGATCTACGTCGACGGCGTCGTCAGCGCCGCCGTCACGCGCGTCACCGTCACGACGGCGGGCATGCTCGAGAGCGACGTGAGCGTCGGCAAGCGCGTCGTGCACGTTGCCGGTGCGCAGGTCGTCTACCTCCGCAGTGCCGGGTCCTGGGGGACGTTCGAGTCGTACGTCGCCGGCCCGCGGCTGTGGAGCGCACGCGTCGACGTCTACGGCGCGCATGGCAAGCTTGCGACGCTCCCGCTGCGCTTCACGCACCCGGGCGCGTACGTCTTCGTGCGCTAGCGGCTACTGCGCGTCGGCCTTCTCCGCCTCGTGCGGGCTGCCGCTGTCCGGGAAGAGGCGCTTGTACGACGCGAGCACCGACCGGAGCGCCTCGTCCGGGTCGTCGGTGACCACGAGCAGCTCGAGATCCTCGGGCGAGACGAGGCCGTCCGGCAGCAGGCGTCCACGGATCCAGTCGAGGAGCGGTGCCCAGTGCGCCGAGCCGAAGAGGACGACGGGGAAGTGCAGCACCTTGCCGGTCTGGATCAGCGTGAGCGACTCGAAGAGCTCGTCGGCGGTGCCGAAGCCGCCGGGGAAGACGACGAACCCTTCCGCAGCCTTCACGAACATCGTCTTGCGCGCGTAGAAGTGCTTGAACGTCATCGAGATGTCGAGGTACGGGTTCGAGCCCTGCTCGTGCGGCAGCTCGATGTTGAAGCCGACCGAGAGGCCGCCGCCCTCGCGGCAGCCGCGGTTCGCGGCCTCCATCACGCCGGGGCCGCCGCCGGTGACGACCGCCCAGCCGGCCTCCGCGAAGCGCCGTGCGGTCGCACGCGCCGCGACGTACGCGGCGGAGTCCTCGCCGACGCGGGCGGAGCCGAACATCGACACCGCGGGCCGGTCGATGCGCTCGACCGCAAGAAAGCCCTCGTAGAACTCCTCCGCGATCGACGCGGTGTGGCGGCGGAGCTCGGCGGGCGCCTCGTGCGCCTCGAGGAGGCGGCGGTCCTCCATCAGAGGACGCCGCTGTGGTGCGTCGCGAGCATCCCGAGCACGAGCAGCCCTGCGAGCCCGAGGTACATCGCCCCGATCGTCACGGCGCGGGCGCGGTCGGGCGCGAACGCCTGCACCGGCACGCCGCCCTCGAACTGGATCACCGGCATCCGCCACGCCTCGCGCATCGCGCCGAAGACGTGGCCGCCGTCGAGGAAGCCGATCGGCAGCATGTTGAACGCGTTCAGGAGGAAGCCGATGTTCGCGAGCACGAGCAGCAGCGCCGAGTGGCGCGCCTCGCCGATTCCCCAGACCGCGGCGGCGGCGAGCCCGCCGGTGAACGGGCCGGCGAGCGAGATCAGCGCGTTCCGCCACGGCGTGAGCCCCGCGTGACGGATGCGCACGTACGCGCCGATGAACGGGATGAACATCGGCCACGAGACCTGCAGGCCCTGGCGCCGCGCCTCGATCGAGTGGCCGAGCTCGTGCACGAGCAGCATCAGCACGAAGCCGAGTGCGAACGTCCAGCTCCCGAACCACAGCTTGTACGCGGCGACCGAGATGAAGAACCCGAAGAACTTCACGAAGATGAAGCCCCACTTGAGGGCGGTGCCGCCGATCAGCACGGCGAGGCCCACGAGCCGCTCGAACGCCTTCTTCACGCTCGTCCCGGCTCCCTGCGGCTGGACCGGCTTGTAGTCGCGAAGCTCCGTCATCTACCTCACCGTATTCACGATCCGCGGCCCAACCACTCCTCGCCGCCGGCGTAGAACTCCTTCTTCCAGAGCGGAATCGTCTCCTTCAGCGTGTCGATCGCCTCGCGGCAGGCGTCGAGGGCCGCCGCGCGGTGCGGCGCCGAGACCGCGATCACGACGCTCGGCTCCCCGATCTCGACCCGGCCGATCCGGTGGTGGATCGCGACACGGGCGAGGCCGTGCTTCGCCGTGAGCGCGCCGGCGAGCTCGCGCAGCATCGGCTCGGCCATCTCCTCGAAGGCCTCGTACTCGAGGTGAAGCACGTCGCGGTCGCGCGAGCGGCGGCGCACCGTGCCGACGAAGCTCGCGACGGCGCCTGCGTCGGGCGTCTCGACCTCGGCGATCGCGGCCGCGACGTCGAGCGGCTCGGCGCTGATCAGGAAGTCGCCCCCCGAGACCGGCGGGATCAGCGCGACCTCGTCCCCGTCCCTGAGCGCCTGGGTGCGCTCGACGTACGTGCGGTTGACCGCGTAGAGGAGGCCCGCGGGCTCCTCGCCGAGCCCGAGCGCGGGCCAGACGTCCGCGACCGTGGCGACGCCGTCGAGCTCGAGCTTCCCCGTCCCTGCGCGCTCGCGCAGGCCGGCGAAGAGGCGGACCGTGACCGGCACGCGTGCAGTTTGCACTACGACGTACTCTGATCAGCGATGGGCATGTTCTTCCACTCGCCGGCAACGGCGCCCGAGCGTCCCGAGGACCCGGAGGTCCGCCGCGCCCATCTGCGCCGGATCTGGCCGCTCTTCGCCGCGTACAAGGCCCGCCTGTCGGGTCTCCTCGCGCTGATCGTCTTCTCCGCCGCGCTCGGGGTCGTGCCGGCGTTCCTCCTCAAGCACGTCCTCCAGGCGATCTTCAGCAACAACCACCGCGCGCTGTCGTACAACGCGGCCGGGATCATCGCGATCGCGATCGCGACCGGCGTGCTCGGCGTGCTGCAGACGCTGCTCTCGAACCAGGTCGGCCAGCGCGTGATGCACGACCTGCGCGCCGCGGTGTTCCGGCATCTCCAGCGCCTGTCGCTCGCGTTCTTCACGCGCACGCGGACGGGTGAGGTGCAGTCGCGCATCTCGAACGACATCGGCGGCGTGCAGAACGTCGTCACGAACACGGCGACGTCGATCGCCTCGAACGTGACGACCGTCGTCGCGACGATCGTCGGCATGCTCCTCCTCAACTGGCTGCTCGCGCTCTTCGCACTCGCGCTGATCCCCTTCTTCGTGCTGCTGACGCGCCGCGTCGGGAACGAGCGGCGGCGGATCGCGAAGACGACGCAGGAGACGCTCGCCGATATCTCGAGCCTCGTGCAGGAGTCGCTCTCGGTCTCGGGGATCCTGCTCGGCAAGACGATGGGGCGGAGCGCCGAGCTCGCAGACCGGTTCGAATCCGACTCGCTGCGGCTCGCGGATCTCGAGGTGCGCCAGCGCATGGCGGGCCGCTGGGTGATGGCGTCGATTCAGACGAGCTTCGCGATCATGCCCGCCGCCGTGTACTGGTTCGGCGGCCTCGCGCTCTCGCACGGCTCGATCCCGATGCTCGTCGCCTTCACCGCGCTGCAGACCCGCTTGTTCTTCCCGGTCGGGTCGCTCCTCGGCGTCAGCCTCGACGTGCAGACGTCGCTCGCGCTCTTCGACCGGATCTTCGAGTACCTCGACCAGCCCGTCGACATCGCCGAGAAGCCGGATGCGATCGCGCACGCCGCCGCCGGCGACGTTGCGTACTCGGGCGTGTGGTTCCGCTACGCGGACAACGACTGGACGCTGCAGGACGTGAGCTTCACCGTGCCCGCCGGCACGACGACCGCGATCGTCGGAGAGACCGGCGCCGGCAAGACGACGCTTGGCTATCTCGCGGCCCGGCTGTACGACGTCGAGCGCGGCAGCGTCTCGATCGGCGGGATCGACGTGCGCGACCTCACCTTCGAGGCGCTCTCCGACCTCGTCGGCGTCGTCTCGCAGGAGACGTATCTCTTCCATGCCTCCGTGCGCGACAACCTGCGCTTCGCGAAGCCCGACGCGACCGACGCCGAGGTCGAGGCCGCCGCGCAGGCGGCGCGCATCCACCACGTGATCGCCGCGCTGCCGGAGGGTTACGACACCGTCGTCGGCGAGCGCGGCTACCGCTTCTCGGGCGGCGAGAAGCAGCGCATCGCGATCGCGCGGACGGTGCTGCGCAACCCGCCGATCCTCGTGCTCGACGAGGCGACGAGCTCGCTCGACACGGAGACGGAGCGGCTCGTGCAGGAGGCGCTCGACAAGCTCGCAGAAGGGCGCACCACGATCGCGATCGCGCACCGTCTCTCGACGATCCGCGAGGCGGACCAGATCGTCGTGCTCGACGGCGGCCGCGTCGTCGAGGTCGGCCGCCACGAGGAGCTGATCCTCGGTGCGGGCCGGTACACGAAGCTCGCCTCGCGCGACGCCGATCTCGAGACCGTCTCCTACTAGGCGTTACCGGAAAACACGGATGCAGCCGCGGGCGTCCCGCGGCAGGATGGAGCGCATGAGCAGCCACTTCTCCGCGTCGTTCAGCCTGACGATGCGCGTCCGGCTCGACGACCGTCCCGGCAGCTTCGCCGACCTCGCGCGCGCGATCGCCGACGCGGACGGCCTGCTCGACGCGATCGATCTCGTCCGCGTCGACGCCGGCAGCAAGATCCGCGACGTCAGCGTGCTCGCGACGGACGCTGCGCACGCCGATCGCGTCGTCGCGGCCTGCCGCGAGGTCGCCGGCGTGGAGGTCGAGCACGTCTCGGATCGCACCTTCCTCCTTCACCTCGGCGGCAAGATCCACATGGACGCGAACGCGCCGGTGAAGACGCGCGACGACCTGTCGATGGCGTACACGCCCGGCGTCGCGCGCGTGTGCCAGGCGATCGCCGACGATCCCGACAGCGTCTGGAACCTCACGATCAAGCGCAACACCGTCGCCGTCGTCACCGACGGCAGCGCGGTACTCGGGCTCGGCGACATCGGGCCGGCCGCAGCGATGCCCGTGATGGAGGGCAAGGCGCTGCTCTTCAAGGAGTTCGGCGGGATCGACGCGTGGCCGATCTGCCTCGACACAAAGGATCCCGACGCGATCGTCGCCGCGGTCGAGGCGATCGCGCCGGGCTTCGGCGGGATCAACCTCGAGGACATCTCCGCGCCGCGCTGCTTCGAGGTCGAGGCGCGCCTGCGCGAGTCGCTCGACATCCCCGTGTTCCACGACGACCAGCACGGAACCGCGGTCGTCACGCTCGCCGCCTTCCTCAATGCGCTGCGCGTCGTCGGGAAGCGCGTCGAGGACGTGAAGGTCGTGCTCACCGGTGTAGGCGCCGCAGGCGTCGCGGTGACGCACACGCTTCAGGCCGCGGGCGTGCGCAACATCGTCGGCTGCGACCGCGAGGGCGCGGTGCACGAGGGACGGTCGGGGCTCACCGACGTGAAGGCGCGCTACGCCGCCGAGACGAATCCCGAGCGGGTCAGCGGAAGCGCCGACGACGCGCTCGCGGGCGCGGACGTCTACATCGGGCTCTCGCAGCCCGGCGCCGTCACCGTGGCCGGCATCCGCAGCATGGCGCCTGACGCGATCGTGTTCGCGATGGCGAACCCGACGCCCGAGGTCGCGCCCGAGGAGATCGCCGGCCTCGCGGCCGTGATCGCGACGGGCCGGTCCGACTACCCGAACCAGATCAACAACGTGCTCGCGTTCCCCGGCATCTTCCGCGGCGCACTCGACGTGCGCGCCTCGGCGATCACGAAGCGGATGGAGGTCGCTGCCGGCCACGCGATCGCGGCCGCGATCGCGCCGTCCGAGCTCGCGCCGGACTACATCATCCCGAGCGTCTTCAACCGGGAGATCGTTCCCGCGGTCGCCGCGGCCGTCGCGGAAGCCGCCGAGGCGGACGGGGTCGCGCGGCGCGCGCGCGAGACCGAGCTCGCGGGCTAGAGCGTCCTGTACTCGATCTGCTGGCGCGCGCCGGTCTCGCCGGAGCGCACGATCGCGTCGCACACCTCGCTCGCCCGGTAGCCATCCTCGAACGTGGCGCCGTACGGCGCGACGTCGGTGTCGCCGGCGATCGCCTGCAGCATGTGGTGCAGCTCGTGCACGAAGGTGTCGCCCCAGCCGATGATGTGTCCCGGCGGCCACCAGTGCTCCCAGAACGGATGATCCGTCTCCGAGACGAGCACCGTCTTGAAGCCGCGCGCACGGTCGCCGTCGGCGCGGAAGACCTGCAACTCGTTCAGCCGTTCCATGTCGAACGCGAGCGAGCCCTTCGTGCCGTTGATCTCCCACTGGAACGCGTTGCGCCGGCCGTGCGCGAAGCGCGTCGCCTCGAGCGTGCCGACGGAGCCGTTCGCGAACTCGACGGCGGCCTGCACCGCGTCGTCGACCTTACGGTCAGGCAGGAAGGTCTTCGCGAAGCCGGCAGCCGTCTCGATCTCGCCGTTGAGGAACCGCGCGAGGTCGACGACGTGCGTCATCAGGTCGCCCAGAGCGCCGGACCCTGCCTCGTCAGGATGGAAGCGCCAGGTGTCGAGCGAGGCGTCGTCGCCCCAGTCCTGGAGGTAGCGGCCGCGGAAGTGGCGCACCTCGCCGAGCTCGCCCGCGTCCACCATCTCGCGCGCGAGGCGCACCGCGGGGACGAAGCGGTAGTTGAACGCGCACATGTGCTTGACGCCGGTCGCGGCGACGCGTTTCCAGATCTCGTAGCTCTCGCCTGCGTCCCGGCCGAGCGGCTTCTCGCAGACGACGTGCTTGCCCGCCTCGGCGGCCGCGATCGTCGGCTCCGCATGCAGCGAGTTCGGGCCGAGGTTGTCGAGCAGGCCGATGCGCTCGTCGGCGATCAGGTCGCGCCAGTCGCCGGTCGAGTACTCCCAGCCGTAGCGCTTCGCCGCCTCGCCGACGGCCTCGGTGTTGCGGCCCGCGATGCCGATGAGCTTCGGCTCGAGCGGCGGCGGCCACGTCATGTAGCCGATCTTGTGCAGCGCGTTCGAATGGGCCTTGCCCATGAACGCGTAACCGAGCATCCCGACGCCGATCTCCGCCATTGCGAGATAGTACGGGTATGACCACATCACTAGTCAAATGGGGAATCGTCTCGACCGCGGACATCAACCGGAAGGTGATCCCGGGCGCGCACGCGTCCGACAAGGTCGATCTCGTCGCCGTCGCGAGCCGCGACCAGGCGCGCGCGGAGGCGTATGCGCAGGAGTGGGAGATCCCGCGCGCGTACGGCTCGTACGAGGCGCTGCTCGCGGATCCCGAGATCGAGGCCGTCTACATCTCGCTGCCGAACACGCTGCACGCGGAGTGGTCGATCAAGGCGCTCGAGGCGGGCAAGCACGTGCTCTGCGAGAAGCCGTTCACCCGGCATCCCGGCGAGGTCACCGCCGCGTTCGACGCGGCGGACAAGGCGGGCCGGCTCCTGACCGAGGCCTTCATGTACCGCCACAACCCGCAGACGAAGCGGCTGAAGGAGCTCGTCGACTCGGGCGCGATCGGCGAGCTGCGGCTCGTCCGGTCGGCGTTCTCGTACAGCCTCTACGACGAGGACAACATCCGCCTGCGCACCGACGTCGAGGGCGGCTCGCTGATGGACGTCGGCTGTTACAACGTCTCCGGCTCGCGCCTGCTGGGCGGCGAGCCCGAGCGCGTCTGGGGTGAGGCGTGGTACGGGCCGTCCGGCACCGACTGGGTGTTCACCGGGACGATGCGCTTCCCCGGCGACGTGATCGCGACCTTCGACTGCGGCACCGCGATGGTCGACCGCGACGAGCTGGAGGCGATCGGCACCGAGGGCTCGCTCTTCCTCGACGACCCCTGGCACTGCAACACGCCGGTGATCGAGCTCCGGCGCGACGGCGGCGTCGAGCGGATCGAGATCGAGCAGCAGGACTCGTACCGCCTCGAGCTCGAGAACCTCAGCGACGCGATTCGCGGCGACGCGGAGCTGCTGCTCGCCCGCGACGACGCGCTGGGGCAGGCGCGGACGCTCGAGGCGCTGCACGAGTCGGGGACGAGCGGAGCGCCGGTCTCGCTGTGACGGAGGCCGAGGCGCGCGCACGGGCCGCCGCGATGCTCGCGGACGCGGGCATCGTTCTCACCGCGTCCGAGCGCGAGGAGATCGAAGTCGCCGACTTCGGCCTCGGCAGCCTCGAGGAGACGGGGCTGCAGGTCGTCGTGTACGTGAACACCGAGCGCGTCTGCGCGAAGGAGCTCGTGCTCTTCGCGGGGCAGACGTGCCCCGAGCACCGGCATCCGCCCGTCGGCTCCGACCCCGGCAAGGAGGAGACGTTCCGCTGCCGCACCGGCTCGGTGCTGCTGCACGTCGACGGCTACGGCGAGGTCGTGCTCGGGCCCGGCGACCAGTTCACGATCCCGCCGGACACGCTGCACTGGTTCCGCGCCGGCGACGACGGCGCCGTCGTGTCGGAGTTCTCGACGCGGAGCCGCGACGAGACCGACGTCTTCACCGACCCGCGGATCGTTCGATAGCGGCGAGCGCGAGCTGCTCGTCGACCTCGCCCGGGAGCCCGCTCACGCCGACCGCGCCGATCTTCCGGTCGCCGTCGAACACCGCGACGCCGCCGAGGAAGAAGGTGAAGAACGGGTCGAAGCTCGCGCGCTCGACCGGGTCGTCGGCGACCTTCTCCGCGAGCTGGCGCGTCGACCGCGCGTCGCTGCGCGCCGCGGTGTAGGCCTTGCGCTGCGCGTTCAGCCGCGTGTCGGGCGCGGCGCCGTCCATCGTCGCGGCCGCGACGAGCTCGCCGTGCGCGTCGGCGACGAAGACCGACACCGCGCTCGGCGCGCTCGAGACGACCGCCTCCACGATCGCGAGTGCCCGGTCTAGTCTCATAGTGCGATAGTAATTCTCCCGGCGCGCCGGTAGATTGGGTGACCGGATGGCAGCAGTCGCGATCCGGGGCACTTCGTACCCCGTCCTTCTGCCGACGGTGCGCGATCCCCGGCTGCACCTCGCGGCGACGATCACCTCGCTGCAGGTCCTGGGGCAGGTCGCCTTCCACTTCCGGCTCTCGATCGCGCAGATCCTGATCTCGCTCGGGACCTGTGCCGTGATCGAGGTGGCGATCGCCCTGTGGAAGCAGCACCTGATCATGTGGCCGGCGAGCGCCCTCCTGACCGGGAACGGCGTCGCGTTCGTCCTGCGCGTGCCCGGCACGCAGCACGGGGACTGGTGGAGCCTGCGGGGTTGGTGGATCTTCGTCGCGACGGCCGGCGGCGCCCTCCTGTCGAAGCACGTGATCAAGTGGCGCGGCGAGCACATCTTCAACCCCTCGAACATCGGGCTCGTCGTCGTCTTCCTCGCACTCGGCCGCACGCGCGTCGAGCCGCTCGACTTCTGGTGGGGGCCGATGTCGTGGTGGATGGCCCTCGCGCTCGTGATCATCGTGACCGGCGGCTTCACGATCCTCGCGCGGCTGAAGCTGCTGCGCGTCGCCCTGTCGTTCTGGGCGGCGTTCGCCGTCGGGATCGGCGGCCTGGCTCTCGCAGGTCACGTGATGACCGCGCGCTGGCACCTCGGGCCGATCACCGGCTTCTCGTTCTGGTGGGTGCTCGTCACGTCGCCCGAGGTGCTCGTGTTCCTGTTCTTCATGATCACCGACCCGAAGACGGCGCCGCGCGGCCTGCGCGAGCGCGTCGGGTACGCGATCGTGCTCGGGGGGCTCGCGTCGATCCTGATCGCCCCGACGCGCACGGAGTTCGCGGCGAAGGTCGCGCTCCTCTCCGCGCTCGCGATCGTCTGTCTCGGCAAGGCGGCGCTCGAGACGTTCCCCGTGCGCGTCGACCGCCGGCGGCTCGTCGTCGCGGCGGCGGCGGGAGTCGCCGTCTACGCGAGCGTCGCGGTCTTCGCGACGACGCCCGGCGCGTCCGGCGCGGCCCAGGCGCTGCCTGCGGGGAAGCTGCCGCCGATCACGATCCTCGCCTCGCCGGGCGTCCAGACGCAGCTCGACCGCAAGACGGCCGAGCAGATCGCGTACGGGCTGACCGCGGTGAGGCCGTACGCGATCGGCGACTCCCTCCGGATCCACCTCGAGCCGGGGACGGACCAGGCGCCGCCGACCGCGGTCGCGCAGCTCGGACACAGCACGTACCGCCTGTCCGTGAACGCCGACGGCGTGTGGTCGGTCGCGACCGGGGCCCGCCCGCAGCAACTCGCAGCTGCGCCGAAGAGCGCCGCGCTCGCCGCGAACCGGTTGACCGACGTCGCATCGTCTGTCGGCCTCGACTTCCGCCAGGGCTCGTTCCGGTTCGGGATGTCGAACGAGACGAAGGCGATGATGGGCGGCGGCCTCTGCTGGCTCGACTACAACCACGACGGCTGGCTCGACCTCTTCGTCGTCAACTCGTACGCGAGCGCCGACACCGCCCAGTGGCAATCGCACGGAGGCCTGCCGCGTGCCGCGCTGTTCGAGAACGTGCACGGGACGTTCCGCAACGTCGGTGCGAAGGCGCACGCGGACCTCGCGGTGCAGGGCGACGGATGCGTTGCCGCCGACCTCAACGGCGACGGCCGGCCCGACCTCGTCGTCACGACGACGTCGGGAGTCGACCTGCTGTGGAACGACGGGAACGGCACGTTCACCGAGGGCGCGCGCGTTGCCGGCCTCGACGCGTCGGGGTGGTACACGGGCGCAGCGGTCGCGGACGTGAACGGCGACGGCCGGCCGGACATCTTCGTCGCGGGCTACTCCGACCCGAACCAGCCGGTGCCGAACTCGGTCGCGGGCTTCCCGACGAACCTCGCCGGCGTCCGCGACCTGCTCTACCTCAACGAGGGGGACGGTGCGAACGGCCGGGCGCGGTTCCGCGAGGTCGGCGTGCAGGCGGGGCTCGAGTCGGCGCAGTTCCGTCACGGCCTCGGCGCGACGTTCGTCGACGTCAACGGCGACGGCCGGCCGGATCTCTACGTCGCCGACGACGAGGACCCGAACCAGCTCTACGAGAACGTGCCCTGGCCGGGCGGCGCGAAGGCGGACCCCGCGGGGCTCGGCTTCCGCTTCGAGGAGCGGGGCGCCGCGGAAGGCGTGGCGGATCCCTTCGCCGGGATGGGCGTGGCCGTTGCCGGCGGCGCGCCGGGGAGCCTCGGCCTGTTCGTCTCCAACTCGCGGGGTGAGCCGTCGGCCGCGTTCGGCAAGCGGTCGGGCGCAGGCTCGCCGGCGTTCGTGAACGCGCGGCCGGCGTACGATGCGGCGCTCGGCAGCGGCTTCGCCGGCTGGGGTGCGTCGTTCGTCGATCTCGCGAACTCGGGCAGCCCCGACCTCGTGCTCGCGGCCGGCGCGATCCCGGTCACGAGTCTCACGGCGGACGCCGAGCCCGTACGCGTGCTCGGGCCGGCCGCGGGTGGCCGCTTCGGCGACGCGAGCGCGGTCCTCGGCACGCCGGGCGTCCAGCTGAACGGCCGTGGCCTCGCGGCCGCGGACGTGGGGAACGACGGCCGGATGGACGTCGCGGTCAACACGATCGGCGGCAAGCTCGTGCTCCTGCGGCCGACCGGGCCGAGCGGGCACTGGCTCGACGTCGCGCTCTCGCGCTTCGTCCCGGGCGCGGTCGTCGGGGTGGAGCTTCCGGGCGGCCGCGAGCTCACGCAGACCATGCGCGCGGGCGGCAGCTACCTCTCCTCCGAGGATCCGCGCGCCCACTTCGGGCTCGGGAGCGCGACGACGGTGCAGCGCGTGACGGTGCGCTACCCGTGGGGCGCCTCGAGCAGCCTCGCGGGCGTGCGCGCAGACAGGATCGTGGACGTCGCCGTGCCCGCGCAGCCCGCCGTGCGCGAGCTCGCGGCGAGCTCGTACCGCCTCGCCGCCTGCACGCCCACGAGCCTCGGCGGTCGGTCGGTCGCGCGGGTGTGGGACGACGCGGCCGTCGCCGCGCTTCGAGCAGGCGGCGCCGCGGAGCCGATGCAGGCGCGCGATCTCTTCGCTGCGTCGGCTGCGATGTGGGACGCGTGGGCGGCGTACGACGGCAGCGCGCGCGGGTACTTCGTGAAGGAGAAGGCGCAGGCGACCGACGTTCAGGCTGCGCGCGACGTCGCGATCAGCTACGCCGCGTACCGGCTCCTGCTCTGGCGCGCGTCGTACGAGTCGAACTTGAGCCGCACGTTCGCGCTGCTGACCGCGCAGCTACGGGCGCTCTGCTACTCGCCGGACTTCACGACCGTCTCCGGCAGCTCACCGGCGGCGCTCGGAAACAGGATTGCGGCCGCGGCGATCGCGGCCGGCCGGCGCGACGGCTCGGGCGAGGCGATCCACTATGCGGATCCGAGCTTCACGGCGGCCAACGCGCCGCTCGTCGTCAGCCAAGCGGTCTCGACGGTGCACGACCCGACGTTCTGGCAGCCGCTGGCGCTCGCGCAGATCGCGCCGAACGGCCTGGCCGGCGTTCCCGCAAAGGTGCAGAGCTTCGTCGGCGCGGGCTGGGGCCGCGTGCGCGGGCTCGGGCGACCGGCGCGGCTCGATCCCGGCCGGCCGCCGTTCGGCGATCCGTCTGGAGCGACGTACAAGCAGGCGGCCGTCGCGGTGATCCGCGCGACCTCGAAGCCGGGCGCGTCGCCGCCGGACTCCTCGCCGCTCGCGTGGAACGCCGACCTGGCGGTTCTTTCCGGCACCGCGCCGACCGCCGCGGCTCGGCTCCGCAGCGACGTGCGAATCGACTTCGCGCTGAACGGCGCGCTCGAGGACGCCGCCATCGCGGTGTGGCGTGCGAAGCGCGCCTACCAGGCTCCCCGGCCGATCTCGATGATCCGCTACCTCGCGTTCCAGGGGCAGTCGAGCGATCCGCACGCGCCGTCGTTCAGCAAGGACGGCCTTCCGCTCGTCCCGGGCCTCGTCGAGCTGATCACGAAGGCCTCGAGCGCGGCCGGGCAGCGGCATGCCGGCCTCGCCGCCGACGCCGGCCGGGTGGCCGTGCTCTCGCAGGGCCGATGGATCCTCGGAGCGAGCTGGACGCCGCCCGTGCAGACGCCGGCCTCGCCGGGCTGGGTCTCGGAGGGAAGCGCGTTCGCCTCCGCCGCACGCGCGGCGGTGCCGGCGCTCGCGGAGCGCGCGGCGCGGCTCGCCGGGGCGGGGCTCGCAGGCGGGATCGAGACGCCCGCCGACGACGCGGCAGGCCGCGCGCTCGGCGTCAGGGCCGGCCGGATGGCGCGGGCCCAGGCACAGCGGTACTTCTCGACGAGTTAGTACACGCGTCCGCAAGTCATGGCCACTTCCCGGCGGCGTCTCGCCGGATAAGCCACCGGACTTACGGACGCGTGTACTAGCGGCCGGAGCGCGCCTGCAGGCGCACCGCGACCGTGTCGAGCGTGACGGCGCCGAGGAGCACGAGGCCGGTGATGATGTAGATCCAGCCGTTCGACACGTTGAGCGTGTTCAGGCCGTTCTGCAGCGTCCCGATCAGCACGGCGCCGAGCAGCGCGCCGCGCACCTCGCCGCGCCCGCCGAACAGGCTCACGCCTCCGATCACCGCCGCGGCGATCGCGTTCAGCAGCAGGTTCCCAGGCGGGAACGTCAGCGCCACCGAGTTCACCTGGGACGCGAAGATGATGCCGCCCATCGCCGCCGTGGCGCCGGAGAGCATGAAGACGAGGACGCGGATGCGCGGCACGTTGATGCCGGCGCGCCGGGCCGCCTCTGCGTTCCCGCCGACCGCGTAGACGTGGCGCCCGAACGTCGTCCACTTCGCGAGGAACGTCAGCAGGATGAAGAAGACGATGATGATCACGCCCGAGAGCGGCAGGCCGAGCGACGTCGCGATCACCTTGCCGTGGTTCGCGATCGCCACCGTGCCGAACGCGGCTGCGGCGATCGCCGCCGTCTTCACCGCGAACGACGTCCAGTTCACGTTCGCGATCTCCGTGCCTCGGGCGGCGACGCGCTTGTACAGCACGCTCAGCGGGTAGAGCGCCGTGATGATGAACGCGATCAGATAGCCGGCGAAGTGCGAGAACGCGTAGCTGTCCGTGTAGTTGATCCAGCGGTCCTGGATGATGATCGTGCCGCGCTGCTCGAGCTGGTTCAGGATCACGCCCTGCCAGATCAGGAAGCCGCCGAGCGTGACGACGAACGAGGGGACGCCGACGAACGCGACGATCGAGCCCTGCACCCCGCCGATGAACGCGCACGCGGCGACCGCGATCACCATCGCGAGGATGCCGTTCAGCTGGTGCCCGCTGCCCGGTAGCTGCAGCTCCGCCACGATCAGCGCGCCGATGCCGGCGAGGTAGCCGATCGACAGGTCGATCTCGCCGAGCAGCAGGACGAACACGACGCCGAAGGCGAGCATCGCCGTGCCGGCCATCTCGTTGATCAGGTTCGTGAAGTTGACGGCCGTGAAGAAGTTCGTCGCCGTCAGGCCGAAGAGGATGACGACGAGGATCTCGCCGACGATGATCGGGACCGGGCCGAGGTTGCCCGTCCGCAGGTTGAACCACATCCGGTGGTACAGGCCGGCGACGCCGCCGGGAAGCTCCTCGCCCTCGGCCGGCTTGGGGCCGTCGGGGCCGAGCACGTCGACGGACGTCACTCCGCGCCTTCCGGCTGCGCTTGGGTGGAGGGAATGCCCGAGACCCGCGTGGGCACGCCGAACGTGATCGCCTCGACGACGGCCTGCTGCGTCGTCGTCTTCCGGTCGTAGACGCCGACGGTCCGCCCGAGGCGCAGCACGGTGATGCGGTCGGCGGTCTCGAAGATGTCGTGGAGGTTGTGCGAGATGATCACGACCGCGAGGCCCTGCTCGCCGAGCCGGCGCACGAGCGCGAGCACCTGCTCGGTCTGCGCGACGCCGAGTGCGGCCGTCGGCTCGTCGAGGATGACGAGCTTCGAGTTCCACTGGACGGCCTTCGCCACCGCAACGGACTGGCGCTGGCCGCCGGAGAGCGTCGCGACCGGCTGGCGGATCGACGAGATCGTCGTCACCGCGAGGCTCTTGAGCGTCGCGGCGGTGGTGTGCTCCATCGCCGCCTCGTTGAGGATCTGGAACCGGTTCGTCTCGCGGCCGAGGTACATGTTCTGGACGACGTCGAGGTTGTCGCAGAGCGCGAGGTCCTGGTAGACGACCTCGATCCCGAGCTTGGCCGCGTCCTTCGGGCCGTGGATGCTCACTTCCTTGCCCTCGAAGAGGATCTGCCCGCTGTCGAAGGGGTGGATGCCGGCGATGCACTTGATCAGCGTCGACTTGCCGGCGCCGTTGTCGCCGACGAGCGCCATGACCTCGCCCGCCCGCACCTCGAAGTCGACGGCCGTCAGCGCTTCGACCGAGCCGAAGGTCTTGGTGATGCCGCGGAGTTGAAGGAGTGGAGCGTCGCTCATCGCCGTGTAGTCGCGGTGGAGGCGCCCCGAAAG
>DASYGK010000112.1:0-6650 GCA_035999905.1 Gaiellaceae bacterium
GACCTCGACGTCGGCCTTGCGCGCGACGTTCGGGACGTAGTCGAGGTCGCACTCGGGATCCGGCGTGTCGTAGTTGATCGTCGGCGGGAGCATGCCCTCGTGCACCGCGAGCGTCGTGAACATCGCCTCGATCGCGCCGGCGGCGCCGAGGCAGTGGCCGGTCGCGCCCTTCGTGCCGGAGACGGGGATCCTGTACGCCTGCTCCTCGCCCATCGCGAGCTTGATCACGCGCGTCTCGCTCGAGTCGCCGATCGGCGTCGAGGTCGCGTGCGCGTTGATGTAGTCGATATCGGCCGGCGTGACGCCCGCGTCGCCCATCGCCATCTTCAGCGCGCGCGCGGGATTGACCCCGGTCGGATCGGGCTCGGTGATGTGGCTCGCGTCGGCGGAGACCCCGTAGCCGACGACCTCCGCGTAGATCTTCGCGCCGCGCGCCTTCGCATGCTCGAGCTCCTCGAGCACGAGCACCGCGCCCGCCTCGCCCATCACGAAGCCGTCGCGACCCGCGTCGAACGGGCGCGACGCGTGCTTCGGATCGTCGTTGCGGCGCGACAGCGCGCGCATCGCGCCGAAGCCCGCGATGCCGACCTTGTTGATCGCCGCCTCCGTGCCACCGCAGAACATCACGTCCGCGCGGCCGAGGCGGATCGCGTCGGTGCCGTCGCCGATCGCCATGTTCGACGCGGCGCACGCGGTGCACTCCGACATCAGCGGGCCCTTCGTGCCGAGCTCCATCGACACCCAGCCGGCGCCCATGTTCGGGATGATCGCGGGGATCGCGAAGGGGTTGACGCGGTCCGGCCCGCGCTCGCGCAGCACGTCGTGGCAGTCCTGGAACGACTTGAGGCCGCCGATGCCCGTCGCGATCGCGGCGCCGATGCGATCCGACTCCTTGGCGACGTCGATGCCCGAGTCCTGCTCGGCCTGGCGCGCCGCGGCGACGATCAGCTGCGCAAAGCGGTCCATGCGCCGCGCCTGCTTGTGGTCGACGTAGGCGGACGGGTCGAAGTCCTTCACCTCGCACGCGAACGTGACGGGGAAGTGCGTCGTGTCGAACTGCGTGATCGGCCCTGCGCCGGACTCGCCGGCGAGGAGGTTGTCCCAGCTCGAGCGCACGTCGTTCCCGAGCGGCGTCAGCGCGCCCAGCCCGGTGATGACGACACGCCGCCGCCCGTTGGATGATCCGTTGCTCCCGCTCACATTCCCAGTCCCCCGTCCACGAGCAGTACCTCGCCCGTGATGAACGAAGCCGCGTCGGAACAGAGGAAGCGTACCGCGCCCGCGATGTCCTCCGGCTCGCCGAGCCGCCCGAGCGCGGTGTTCGTGAGCATCGCCGCCGTTGCCTCCTCCGGCAGGACTTCTGTCAGCTGCGTCTTCACGTAGCCGGGCGCGACGACGTTCGCGCGCACGTTGCGGCTGCCGAGCTCCTTCGCGAGCGACTTCGTGAAGCCGATGATCCCGGCCTTCGACGCCGCGTAGTTCGTCTGGCCCCAGTTCCCGTGCACGCCGACGATCGACGAGACGTTCACGATCGAGCCGGCGCGTTTCTTCATCATCGGCCGGCACACGGCACGGCACGTGTAGAAGACCGACGAGAGGTTCGTCTCGATCACCGTGCGCCAATCGTCGTCGGACATGCGCGCGAGCAACCCGTCGCGCGTGAGCCCCGCGTTGTTCACGAGGATGTCGATGTCGCCGGCCTCCTCGACGAGCCTCTTCGCATCCTCCGCGCTCGAGACATCGGCCTGCACCGCCCGGCCGCCGATCTCCGCTGCAAGCGCGGCGGCCTCCTCCTGCCCGGAGCGGTAGCCGATCACGACCGATGCGCCGCCCGCCGCGAGCTCGACCGCGATCGCACGGCCGATGCCCCGCGACGCTCCGGTGACGAGCGCCGTCTTCCCTGCCAGCGACGCGAAGCTCACGCTTCGGACAGCGCTTCGTGGAGCTTGTCGAGCGAGGCGAGATCGTTCACGGAGACCGCCTTGACGCTGCGGTCGATGCGTTTGACGAGACCGGAGAGCACGTTGCCGGGGCCGACCTCGACGAAGGTGCGCACGCCCTCTCTCATCAGCTCGCTGGCCGCCTGCGTGAACCGCACGGGGGCCGTGAGCTGGTCGACGAGCAGCGGGCCCATCCGCTGCGCCGACTCGACGCGTGCGGTGACGGTCGACATGAACGGCGAGAGCGGCTCCTTGAAGTTCACCTTCTCGATCGCAGGACGCAGCCGGTCGGCGGCGCGCGCGACGAGCGGCGAGTGGAACGCACCCGAGACCTTGAGCTTCACTGCACGCCGCGCGCCCGCTTCCTGCGCGCGCTCGCAGCATTCGTCGACGGCGTCATTCTCGCCGGAGACGACGATCTGGCCTGGGCAGTTGTAGTTCGCGGGCCACACGCCGAGGATCTTCCGGCAGAGCGTCTCGACGACCTCGTCCTCGAGGCCGAGGATCGCCGCCATCGAGCCCGGATGCGCCGCGGCGGCCTCCGCCATGGCGATGCCGCGCTCACGCACGAGCGTCAGCGCCTCCTCGATCGTCATCGCGCCCGCGGCTGCGAGCGCGGCGAACTCGCCGACGGAGTGGCCGACGACGAAGTCCGGCTCGATGCCGCGCGCGCGGATTGCCGCGAGGACGGCGAGCGAGGTCGCGACGAGCGCGGGCTGCTGCACCGCGGTGTCGACGAGATCCGCCGCGTCGCCGTGGAAGCAGAGGTGCTCGAGATCGAGCCCCGACGCGGCGCTGCCGCGCACGAAGACGTCCATCGCGCCGGGCACCGCCTCGGCGATGTCGCGGCCCATGCCGGCCTCGATCGAGCCCTGGCCCGGGAAGCAGAACGCAATCTTCGTCACGCGGCCATCTCCTTCGTCCAGCGCAGCAGAGCGGATCCCCACGTCAGTCCAGCACCCATGCCGGTCATCAGCACGAGCTCGCCCGGCTTCAGGCGCCCGTCGGCCGCCGCGTCCGCGAGGGCGAGCGGGATCGAGCCGGACGAGGTGTTGCCGTAGCGATCCACGTTGATCACCACCCGTTCAGACGGAACCCCGAGCTTCCGGGTTGCGTGGTCGATGATCCGCCGGTTGGCCTGGTGTGGGATGTAGAGATCAACGTCCTCGATCGTGAGCTTGCATCGTGCCAGGAGCGCCTCGGCCGACTGGACGAGGATCCGGGTGGCGAACTTGAACACCTCGGGGCCGTTCATCTTGACGTATTTCTTCGACTCGTCGAAGAGGCGGGAGCCGCTGCCCGGAAGCCAGAGGTTCTCGCCGCCCTTCCCGTCGGCTCCGAGCTCGAAGCCGAGGAAGCCCTGGGCCGGCACGGATTCGAGCACGACCGCCCCGGCGCCGTCCCCGAAGAGGACGAGGGTCGAGCGATCGTCCCAGTCGAGAATGCGGGAGAGGACGTCGCCGCCGACCACGAGCGCCCGCTTCGCGAGGCCGCCGGCGAGCATCCCGTAGCCCTGGGCGAGCGCGTACATGAAGCCGGTGCAGCCCGCGGAGAGGTCGTACGCGGCCGCGTCGGTCGCGCCGAGCGCGTTCGCGAGGATCGCGGCGGTGGACGGGAACGCCATGTCGGGCGTGACCGTCGCCACGATCAGCAGGTCGATGTCCCTGCCCTCGAGGCCGGCCTGCGCGAGCGCCGTCCGGCACGCGGGCAGCGCAAGATCGGAGAGGGCCTCCGAGTCGTCGGCCATGCGCCGCTCGCGGATCCCGGTGCGCTCGACGATCCACTCGTCGGAGGTGTCGACGAACTTGGCGAGGTCGTCGTTCGTCACGACGCGATCGGGCACCTTGCAGCCGAGGCCGGTGATCGAGACCTCGCGCCCCGCCTCCGTCGTGCCGATCATTCGCCGACGAACACCGTGAGCAGGGCCTGCGCGGCGAGCTCACCGCCGACGAGCGCGCGCCCTTCGCCCTTGGCGATCGGACCGCGCACGCGCGTGAACTCGCACTCCAGCGTGAGAACGTCGCCCGGCTCGACGATGCGCTTGAAGCGGCAGTCGTCGATGCCCGCGAAGAACGGCACCTTGCCGCGGTACTCCTCGGCGGCGAGCACGGCAACCGCGCCGGCCTGGGCGATCGCCTCGATCGTCAGCACGCCGGGCATGACCGGGCGCGCGGGGAAGTGACCGGGGAACCACCAGTCGTCGGCGCGGATCTCGCGAATGCCGACGACGCGCTTACCGGGGTCGAGCTCGAGGATCTCGTCGACGAGCAGGAACGGCGGCCGGTGCGGGATCAGCGACTCGATCACGTCCCGGCCGAAGGGAGCGGATGGGACGGTCACGCGACGTCCCGGTCTTCCAGGTGCTCGCGCAGCCGGTTGCGGCCGCGGTGCGCATGGCACTTCGCGGTGCCGACGGGCATCCCGGCGGCGTCGGCGATCTCCTCGAACGAGTACCCGAGCGCGTCCTTCAGCAGCACGATCTGCGCCTGCTGCGGCGACACGCCCGCGAGCGAGTCGCAGAGCTCGCGGCGCAGCTCCGACATGCCCGCGGCGCGTACCGGGTCGCCGTCCGGCCCCGAGCTGAGGTGGTCGCCGAGCGGCTCGTGGGTGCGCGACTTCCGCCGCTCGAGCGCGTCGCGGCACGTGTTGACGACGAGCCGGTGCAGCCACGTCGAGAACTGCGAGTCGCCGCGGAACTGCTTCAGCCGCACGCAGAGCTTGGCCATCGCCTCCTGCGCGGCGTCGCTCGCGTCCTCGGGGTCGCGCAGGATGTGGCGTGCGAGGCGCTCCGCCCTCGGCGCGTGGCGCGCGCAGAGCGCTTCGAGCGCGAGCGCGTCGCCGTCCTTTGCGCGTGTCACCAAGATGGGGTCGCTGAGCTTCTCGTAGTCGAGGCCGCGGCCCTGCCGCAGCGGTTGCCTGATCGGACGGCCGTTGCCGCGTAGCGGTTGCACAGCGCGTCTAGTCTAGTGCGGCGTGTCGGACCTGATCCCCGAGCTCGTGACTCCGCTGCTGCGCGGTCGCCTCGGAACGCCGTACCGCTTCGTGGCCTCGTGCGCCTCGACACAGCGCCTGCTCGAGGAGGCCGACCCGGAGGGCGCCACCGTCGCCACCGACCACCAGACGGCCGGCAGGGGGCGTCTGGGCCGCGTCTGGGAGGACATCCCCGGCCGCTCGATTCTCATGTCGGTGCTGCTGCGCCCGCGCCCGCCGATGCCGCTGTGGCCCGAGCTCTCACTCGTCGCCGGTGACGCCGTCGCGCGAGCCCTCCGCAGCGAGACCGGCGTCGACGCCTCGCTGCGGCATCCGAACGACGTCGTCGTCGCGGGGCGAAAGCTCGTCGGCGTGCTGCCGGAGGCGACGGCCGGCCGCGTCGTCCTCGGCATCGGCGTGAACGTCAACCAGTCTGCGGACGAGCTCCCGGTCGACACGGCGAAGCCGCCGACGTCGCTGCGGGTCGAGCTCGGCCGCGAGGTCGAGCGCGCACCGCTGCTCGCCGCGATCCTGCGCGAGCTCGAAGCCGGCTACGACACGTGGGCCGCGCCCTACCTGGCGCGGTAGCTCACGGAGCTCACGTTCCCCGCGGCGTCGGTCGCGATCAACCGGTACGCGCGCGGTTTCTGCTTCAGCCAGAAGGACGTCGCCGCCGCTGTCTTGAGCGTGCGGCTGTAGCGGCTCGCGCCGACGACGAGCGTGAGCGTCACGGGCTCCGACAGGCGGAAGCGCAGCGTCTTGTAGGAGAGGACGGTGATGACGGGCGGTGTCGAGTCGAGGACGACGCTCACCGTGCGCGTGAAGGTCAGGCTCGGATCGGTGACCGTGAGTGAGAGGGTGTAGCTCCCGTCCGGCGCGACCGTTCCGTCGGGGAGCCGGCCGTTCCACGTGAGCGTCTGCGCTCCGGCGGCGAACGACGCGACGGGAACCGGGGTCGCGACGACGGTCGCCCCCTGCAGCACCTGCAGCTGCATCGTCACCGGACGGGTGAGCGTGAACGCGAGCGAGGCGGACTGTGCCTTCGCGGCGGAGAACACCGCGGGCTGCGCGACGAACGCATCGAGCGAGTCGTCGATCGTGAGCGGAATCGATGCCGTCGCGGTCTTGAGGTCCGCGGTCGACGCAGAGAGCTGGATCGTGTACGCGCCGTTCCCGAGCCCCACAGTCGCGGTGTACGTCAGCGTCTGCGTGCCGGCGGGCTGCGGCGCGGAGAAGATGGTCGCGATCGTCTGCCCGTTCGCGTCGACGAGCGTGGCGGTGACGGTCGCGGCAGCACCGAGGGTGTAGGCGATCGTCGTCATGTCGTCGCTCGGATCACCGCCGGGAGCGAGGAACGCCGGCGTCGCAGTCGCGTTCGCGAGCGTGAGCGGAATCGAGCCGGAGCCGATCGTCCCCGTTCCGCTTCGCGCTCCGGGCGACGCGATCGTCCACGTGTACTTCTGCATCGGCGCGAGGGACGCGTCCCAGGTCCAGTCGACGAGCGAGCCGGTGCCGGAGCTCTGGGCGGCGACCGCGCCGGCGGCGTCGACGACGGTGACTGTCCACGGGAGCGACGCGCTCAACTTGGCGCTGAAGCGAATCGGCCCGCCGAGCTTGCCGAGCGCCTGCGGCGCGTAGATCTTCGGGCCGCCGATCGCAGCGACATCTCTGGCGATCTGCGGCAGCTGCGCGTAGAGGCCGTTGCCGGGGCAGTCGGTGTAGTTCGTGTCGCGGTGCCCG
>DASYGK010000128.1:0-6007 GCA_035999905.1 Gaiellaceae bacterium
GTAGAGCAGCGCGAAGAGCAGCAGCGCCCCGACCGCAGCCCAGCGGCGAAGCACGACCGAGCGCGCAGGACGGCGACCCTTACGAGGCATCCGCGCGATCTTCGCGCCCGAGCGCCGCGTACCTCCATACCGGCCTCCGCCACCCCGAGCCGCGCGGCAGAGCGAAACCGTCAACAGCGCTCTTGGACGAGAGCCGCTCTCCCGCGAAGGGCAGACCGCGCTCTGCCCGCAGCGCCAGAGCCGCCCCGCCACGCGCACCGAAGGAGGGGTCCCACAGGGGAACCCAGGTTCCCCTGTGATCTACGCGATGTCGACCTTGATCACGTTCGTCGAGCCGGGGATGTTCACGGCGGTGCCGGCGGTGATCACGACGCGGTCGCCGGTCTCGAGGAAGCCGGCCTCGCGGGCGGCCTCGATCGACGCCGTCCAGAGCTTCTCGACGTCGGCCTGCTCGGGGATGATGATCGGCGTCACGCCCCACTCGAGCGCGAGCTGCCGCTGCGCCCAGTCCATGTGCGTGAACGCGACGATCGGGCGCCGTGGGCGGAGGCGCGCGACCGCGGACGCGGTGCGGCCGGAGAACGTCGGCACGAGGATCGCAGCCGCACGCAGCGCCTCGGCGATGTCGCAGGCGGCGTTCGACATCGCACCGCCGATCGTCGGGTTCTGGTCCGCCTCGGGGATCTCGTGGCGGTAGCCCATGCTCGGCTCGATCGCGCGCGCGATGCGATCCATGTAGGCGACGGCCTCGACCGGGTACTCGCCCACGGCGGTCTCGCCGGACAGCATCAGCGCCGACGTGCCGTCGAGGATCGCGTTCGCGACGTCGCTCGCCTCGGCGCGCGTGGGCTCGGGTGCGTGCACCATCGTCTCGAGCATCTGCGTCGCCGTGATCACCGGCTTGCCGCGCTCGAGCGCCTTGAGGATGATCCGCTTCTGCAGCAACGGCACGAGCGCCGGCCCGATCTCGACGCCGAGATCGCCGCGTGCCACCATCACGGCGTCCGTCTCGGTGAGCACGTCGTCGAGCACGTCGACGGCCTCGGACTTCTCGATCTTCGCGATGATGTGCGCGCGCGAGCCGGCCTGCTCGATCAGCGCCCGCAGGTCGCGGATGTCGGCGGCGGAGCGCACGAACGAGAGCGCGATGAAGTCGACGCCGAGCTCGAGCGCGAACTCGAGGTCGACGATGTCCTTGCGCGTGAGCGACGGGATCGGCAACGGGACGCCCGGGAGGTTCACGCCCTTGTGCGACGTGATGCGGCCGCCGACGACCACCGCGCAGCTCGCACGGCCGTTGTCGACCGAGTCGACGCGCAGGCGCACGAGGCCGTCGTCGATCAGCACGTCGTGACCCGGCTTGAGCACGTCGCCGATCACGGCCGGCGCGACCGGCAGCTCGCCGTCGGTCGCCGACTCCTCCGCGCAGACGACGATCTGCTCGCCGCGCGTCAGGGTCACGGGCTCGTCGAGCTCGCCGATGCGCAGCTTCGGGCCCTGGAGGTCGCCGATGATCGCGATCGGCCGTCCCACCTCCGCCTCGACCTCGCGCACGCGCCGCGCGCGCTCCGCATGCTCGTCGTGCGTGCCGTGCGAAAGGTTGAGCCGCGCGGCGTCCATGCCCGCTGCGACGAGCGCCCGCAGCCGCTCCGGCGAGTCCGAAGCCGGCCCGAGCGTCGCAACGATCTTCGTGCGGCGTTCCGGCGTCACGCTTCCCAGGTTAGCCGCGGCTGCGAGGGAAGGCGTCCCAGCCCGGATACCGGCCGAGCGCGCCGAGCTCCTCCTCGATGCGGAGCAGCTGGTTGTACTTCGCGACGCGATCCGAGCGGGCCGGAGCGCCGGTCTTGATCTGACCGGTGCCGAGCGCCACCGCGAGGTCGGCGATCGTCGCGTCCTCCGTCTCGCCCGAGCGATGCGACATGACGGCGGTGTAGCCGTTCGCCTGCGCGAGGCGCACAGCCTCGATCGTCTCGGTGAGCGTGCCGATCTGGTTCACCTTGACGAGGATGGAGTTGCCGACGCCGCGCTCGATCCCCTGCTGGAACCGCGCGGGGTTGGTGACGAAGATGTCGTCGCCGACGAGCTGGATGCGATCGCCGAGCTGCTCGGTGGTGAGCTTCCAGCCGTCCCAGTCGTCCTCGGCGTTGCCGTCCTCGATCGAGACGATCGGGAAGCGGCCGACGAGGTCGGCGTAGAACGCCGCCATCTCCGCGGGAGCCGCAACGCGGCCCTCGAACCGGTAGGCGCCGTCGGAGAAGAACTCGCTCGACGCGGGATCGAGCGCGATGGCGATCCGGTCGCGGTGGCCTGCGCTCTCTGCCGCGTCGAGGATCGCCTGGATCGCGACCTCGCTCGACTCGAGGTCGGGCGCAAATCCACCCTCGTCGCCGACCCCGGTGGCGAGGCCGCGGTCGCCGAGCACCTTCTTGAGCGCGTGGTACACCTCGGTGCCGATCCGCATCGCCTCCGCGAACGACTCCGCGCCCGCCGGGACGACCATGAACTCCTGCAGGTCGATCGAGTTCGCCGCGTGCGCACCGCCGTTGATCACGTTCATCATCGGCACGGGCAGCGTCGAGACGTCATCGTCGCCGAGGAAGCGGAAGAGCGACACGCCCTCGTCGGCGGCGGCGGCCTTCGCCGTCGCGAGCGAGACTCCGAGGATCGCGTTCGCGCCGAGCCGGCCCTTGTTCGGTGTGCCGTCGAGGTCGATCAGCGTCCGATCGAGCGTCTCCTGCTCGAGCGCGTCGAGCCCGCGCACCGCGTCCGCGATCTCGCCGCGCACGTTCGCGACCGCCTGCAGGACGCCCTTGCCGCCGTACGCCTCGCCGCCATCGCGGAGCTCGACGGCCTCGTGCACGCCCGTCGACGCGCCCGACGGCACCGCGGCACGGCCGGATGCTCCCGAGTCGAGGATCACGTCCACCTCGACGGTCGGGTTGCCCCGCGAGTCGAAGATCTGGCGGGACTGCACGTGCGCGATGCGGCTCATTCGAGGGTCTCCTTGGCGAGGTCGAAGTATCGGTCCTGATGCTCGAGCGAGAGCTCGCTCCAATTCTCGCCCGCCGCGGCTGCGAGCTCTTCGGCAATTTCTACGCGCCTGCGGAACCGCGCCGACGCGCGCCGCAGCTCGAGCTCCGGATCGACGTCGAGCTTGCGCGCAACGTTGACCGCGGCGAAGAGCACGTCGCCGAGCTCCTCCGCACGCCGGTCCGGCACGTCGAGGTCGGCCTTCAGCTCGCGCAGCTCGTCGTCGAGGTCCGCGAGCGCTCCGTCGACGTCGGGATACTCGAACCCGACGGCCTTTGCCCGCTGCTGGACCTTGCGCGCGTAGAGGAGCGACGGCAACGCCTCCGGCACGTCGTGGAAGACGCCTTCCCGCCCCTCCTGCTCGCGCTTGATGCGCTCCCAGTTCTCCTTCACGCGTCCGGCCGTCTTCGCCTCGACGTCGCCGAACACGTGCGGATGCCTGCGCACGAGCTTGTCGTGCACGTTGCGCGCCACCGCAGCGAGATCGCCGTGCCCCTCCTCCGAAAGGAGAAGGGCCAGGAAGTAGACCTGGAAGAGCAGGTCGCCGAGCTCGTCGAGCAGCTTCTCGTCGTCGCCTGCAAGCGCCGCGTCGGCGACCTCGTAGGCCTCTTCGACCGTGTGCGGCACGATCGTCCGCGCGGTCTGCTCGCGGTCCCACGGACAGTCGCGGCGCAGCCGCTCGGTCAACCGCTGCAGCTCGAGGAGGGCCTGCTCCAGGCCCTCCACTTACGTCGTGGTTGCCGGGGTCGTCGCGGTGGTGGTGACGAGCGGCGTGTACCCGGTGGCGTACGCGATCTTCTTCGCGTACTCCTTGTTCACGCCGTCGACCCACGAGTTGATCGTGTTCGTCTTCTTCGTCTGCAGCAGCTGCTGCTGAATCGACGCCTTGACGGACGCGAGCGGCGTCTGCTTCGCGGGCTTCACCGCGGAGAGCGCCTGGATGATGTGCCACCCGTAGGTCGTGTGCACCGGCGCGGACGTCTCGTTCGTCTTGAGCGAGAACGCGACCTTGTCGAACGGCGCGACCGTCTGCCCCTTCGAGATCGTCAGTTTCCCGCCCTGCTTCGCCGAGCCGGGATCCTTCGAGTACTTCTTCGCGAGCGCCGCGAAGTCGCCGCCGGCCTTCAGCTGCGCCTCGAGCTGGTCGGCGAGCTTCTTGCTGCTCACGAGGATGTGGCGCACGTCGCGGCTCGCTGCCTGCGCGTACTGCGACTTGTGGTCGTTGTAGTACTTCTGGACATCGGCGTCGCTCACCTTCACGCTGCCGGTGATCTTGTTGTAGAGCTTCTCCGACAGGATCTGGCCGTGCAGGTTGATGCGGAGCAGCGCCTCGGTCAGGCCCTGGGCCTTGAGCTGCTGCTGGTACTTCGCCTCGCTGCCGCCGAAGTACTGCGTCTTGATCTGCTTCAGCCGCGCGGTGACGTCCGCGTCGGTGACGGTGATGCCGAGCGCCTTCGCCTTCTGCCCGAGCTCGTCCTGCTGGACGAGGTACTTCATCGTCTGATCCTGGAGCGCCTTGTACTGCGTCGTGCCGGCCTTCGGGAACGCCGTCTTGCGCGCGGCGTACGCGCTCTTCGTCCCGTCCATCAGCTGGTTGAACTGCACCTTCGTGATGGTGTCGCTGCCGACGACCGCGACGGCGTCGGACGGAACGCTGGGCTTGCCGCCTCCGCCGCAGCCTGCGGCGAGGAGCACGACTGCGATCAGCGCGGGGAGAAATGCAAGGCGGAAGAGTCTCATTGGGATCCCGTGGCTCGGATGGCGTTGGAGAAACCGGTACAGCGGCGAAGTCGGACGCCTCACGCTGCCTGGCGGGCCTCCAAGATAGCATCGACCAGGCGGATCGCCTGGGGAAAGCCATCTTCGCTCCTGAGGCTGACTTCCCTGTTGGCTACGGCGTAGACGGCCGTGTGGATGCGGCTGCGGAGCTCGGTCAGCTCACCCGAGCCGAGGACGAGCCGGCCGACCGTCGCCTTGCCGCCCCGAAAGACGAGGTAGTCGGCGCCGAGCAGCGCGACCTTGATCTTCGCCTCCTGGATCGCGAACAGGTGCTCGACCGGCTCGGGCAGCGGCCCGTAGCGGTCTTCGAGCGACGCCTCGAGCTCGCGCAGCTCGTCCTCCGTCTCGGAGAGCGCGAGCCGGCGGTGGATGTCGATCCGGAGGGCCTCCGAGCCGACGTACTGCTGCGGGACGTAGGCGTCGATCCGCGCATCGATCCGCACCGGACGGGCGGCCGTGCGCCGCTGCCCCTGCAGCTCGGCGACCGCCTCGTTCAGGAGCTCGACGTAGAGCTCGAAGCCGACGGCGGCGACGTGGCCGGACTGCTCTCCGCCGAGCAGCTCGCCGGCGCCGCGGATCTCGAGGTCGCGCATCGCGATCGCGAAGCCGGCGCCGAGCTCGGTGTGGTCGGCGAGCGTCGCGAGGCGGGCGCGCGCCTCCGGCGTCAGCTCGCGCGCCTCCGGATAGAAGAGGTACGCATACGCGGTCTCGTCGGAGCGGCCGACGCGACCGCGGATCTGGTAGAGCTGCGACAGCCCGAGCATGTCGGCGCGCTCGACGATCAGCGTGTTCGCCTGCGGGATGTCGATGCCGGACTCGATGATCGTCGTCGAGACGAGCACGTCCGCGTCGCCGCGCAGGAACGCGTGCATCTTCTCCTCGAGCTCCTTCTCGCGCATCTGCCCGTGCGCGACGAGGAACGTGAGCCCCGGACAGAGCTGCTGCAGCTTCTCCGCGACTTCCTCGATCGATTCGACGCGGTTGTGGAGATAGAACGCCTGCCCCCCACGTTCCTTCTCGCGCTCGAGCGCGAGCTTGATCAGCTCTTCGTCGTATTCGCCGACCGTCGTGCGGATCGGGCGGCGCCCCTCGGGCGGCGTCTCGATGATCGAGATGTCGCGCATCCCCGAGAGCGACATGTGCAGCGTGCGCGGAATCGGGGTCGCGCTCAGCGTGAGCACGTCGACCTCGAGCCGCA
>DASYGK010000147.1:0-16957 GCA_035999905.1 Gaiellaceae bacterium
TCCACGGGCAACCAGATCTCGAATGTCCACGTCGAGAACACGATCTTCTGGTCGAACGGAACCGACGTGAACAGACTGGATGTTTCCACGGTCGCGCCGACGATCGTTTCATCGCTGATGGGTATCGACCCGCGCTTCGTGAGCGCGCAGGACTTCCATCTCCTGGCCGGCAGTCCCGCGATCAACGCGGGGTCGATCAACGGCGCGCCGGCGACAGACCTCGACAACCACGCGCGATCCGACGGCCATCCGGACATCGGCGCTTATGAGTTCGCCGGCTGAGCCGGGCGCGTCCGACTGGCGCAATCACTGGCGCGCACCGCACCGGGAGAAGTAAGAATAAGCCTGTTGCGGCGCGTTCATGGATCACGCGCACGGCTTCCTAAACCGCGTGCACAAGTTCGATTCTTGTCGGGGGCACTGCCGCGAAGGTCACAAGCGAACGCTCCAGGCAAGTTCCGCGCAGTCGCGCAGTCCCCTACGGTGCCCGGCCGAACCGGGCATCGTAGGGCTTGTTCATAGCGGCTAACCGGGATTGGAGGGGTTGCGAACTAGCCTCCGGCGCTCTGGCAGACGATCTGCGGTGAGGCGTTCCCGCTGACCGCGCCGGGGTTGCCGCGAACCACCGCCACTGAGGGCGGCCCGTCGCAGGCGATCCCGTGGCCGTTGTTGGCCGTGATCTGGTTGCTGCCATCGATCTCGGCGACGCTCGTATCCGAGAGATGGATACCGTCGCCGGTGTTCGTTTGCACAACCGCGCCGCCTCGCATCCGAAGCGACGAGGCTCCGGTGAGGTTGATGCCGGGTCCGGTGTTGTTCTCGATGATGCTGCCGTCCTGGACTAGGAGATGGCCGCCGTTATCGGCGGAGACGCCGCCCCCGCCGTTGCCGGACACTCGCGCGCCGTTGATCACGAACGCGTTGCCACCGTCGCTCGCCGACACACCAGCGAACCTGCTTCCCGTAACGAGTGTGTTGCCGCCGTTTACGGTGACGTTGCCGCCGAAGGCGAACACATCGAAGACGCCGCTGTTGGAGACGGTCGCGTCGTTGATCTGGATTGAGCCGCCGGCGCCGGCGACCACGCCCTGGAGCCTTGAATCCGCCACGGCGACGCCACCGTTGAGGGTCACGTCCCCACCGTTGACGGCGTCGATTGCGACGAACCGGCAACCGGCGATCGAGCCGCCGACGACGCCGACGCTTGCACCGGAACCTGCGCCGATCCCGAACTGGCAGTCGTCGATCGTGACGTTCGTCAAACTCACGACCGAGTCACCCCCGGCCTGGACGCCGTTGGCGGCGCCCGTGATGTGCACGTCTTGGGCCTGGTACATCGCCCCATAGGCGCCGATGCCGGCGCTGCCGCCGCTCAACGTAAGGCCTTGCACCGACGCACCTCTGGCGCCGCCGAACATGAGCACCGTGTCGTTCGCCGAGGGTGCCTGAATCCCTGACCCCGGTGATGCCGCCTGCAGAGAGACGTTGTCGCGTCCCACCCGCACCGCCTCGGTGCAGGTTCCCTGAATGTTGATCGTCAGCGGCTCGTTCGGGTCCGCTTGCTGAATCGCCTGGTTGATGCTCTGCCCGGCCCCGCAGTCGACCGTGACGTTCTGCGGTCCCGGCGGCGGCGGCGACGGCTGCGGCTGCGCCAGCTGAATCGCGTACTCACTCGGCAGACACCGCGACGGATCAGACACAACCCGCAACTGCCCGTTCGCGCTCTTCGCGCATGCCGTAACCGCATTGCCCCCACCGCCACCCAAAACACCCGCATAGGCTGCGCTCGCTACAGACACCAACAAGACAACCGCAGCGAGGACAACCCTCGGCCCTCGCCGATGTACGCGAAATACCATCTATGCCGCCCTCCTTCGAGGCTGCAACAAGCCAGCCATCCGTGTGTGATCCGCACGACTCCCGGCCTCGGCAACCGCATGTCGCGCACGCCAGACCGATCACCCCGGCCGAGTCTTCTTCCAGCCCTCCTCAGCATCCATCGTGGTCCTACTCAAGCGGCATGTCAATGAATCCCGCGAGCGCGCCACCGACAAGAATCGAACTTGTGCACGCGGTTTAGGAAGCCTCCCGACGAGGAGCCTGATGCCGTGATCCTCTCGCTGTCGATCAGCGGCGGCGGCGCGCGAATCGCTCGGCTTCGCGCCGCGACGCGCAGCCCTGCAGGTCCACGATCTTCCCGTCACGGAACCGCACAACGTGGAAGCGCTCCTGCCGTCCCTCGCCCTCGCCCGCGAGCCACTCGGTCGAGCCGATGATCGTGTCGTCGCCGACCTGGGTGAACTCCGGCGTCACGACGGGGCCGCTCCCGCCTCTCCTGCGGGTTGCGAACTCGAGAACCTCACGGGCCTCGTCGGGGCCGCGTCAGGAGGGGGTCTGCTTCCACCAGAGGCGGCCGTGCGAGATGCCGCGCCATTCGGCGTCCGCCGCGAAGAGGGACGCGAACGGGCCGGGGTCGCCGTTGCTCAACGCTTCGGCTGCCGCGCGAAGCTCGTCGATCATCCCGAGAGAGTATGCCACCAGCAGAGAGTCCCCTCAGGTCGCGAAGCCGAATCGCACAGCTCTACTGCACGCCGCGGAACGTCGCCGTCTCGCCTCGGGCCAGTCCGGTGTCGACCGCGCTGATCGATGCGCCGCTGAGGAAGTCGATCTGCACGTCGACGCTGATCTGACCGGAGACGTCGGTCGCTGCGGTCGCGGTCGTGACGGGTGGACTGTACGGAGTCGTCCCGCTTCCGTCGGTCACCGACACGATCCGCACGCCGGCCTGCGGCATCACGCTGATCGTCGTCGCCCGTCCCGGAATGCCCTTGCTCGCGCCGCCCACGGTGCCCGTCATCGTCCAGACGAAGGTCCCGCCGGCGGATGTCGACACCGTCGCAGGCGACGTCGACCACGCGCCCGTGATCGAGCCGGCAGGCCCCTTGCCGGAGAAGAGATCGGTGAAGAACGCCAGATACCCGCCGAACAGCACGAGGAGAATCAGGACGACGATGAGCCCTTCCACGAGGGTGAATCCCACCACCATGCGCGCGCTCCCCTACGAGTGGCGTGACTCTACGCCTCGGCGCGCGGCGCAACAAGGCCGGAACACTCCTAGCCGGGAAGCCAGCCCTCGCGATACGCAACAGGCACGCGCGGCGGCACCCTCGCGTACGCCACGCCGGGATCCCGCGTGTCCGCCTCGACACTCGCACCATGGCGCCGCGCGGCCTCGTCCGCCGGGAAGCCGAGCACGTCGCGCTCGCGCGCGCCGACCGCCACGACGACGCACGGCCCGCGCCCCGCGCCGACGAGCACGTGCTTCGCCTCCGGCGGGCAGTGCACGAAGTCCCACGCGCGCAGCGGGCGCTCCTCTCCTTCGACGACGAGCACCCCTTCGCCCGCGACGACGAGGAAGCCCTCCTGGTCGGCCTCCCAGTGATAGAGCGCCATCGCCTCGCCCGGCCCGAGCGCGAAGACGTTGACACCGACCTGGTCGAGCCGCCGCTCGCCCTCGAAGTCGTCCGCAGCGGTGCACACCGCGCCGCGTCCGTCGCGGTGGCGCCATTCGGCGTCGCGCAGGTTGAGCACGTACCAGCCCTCACCCGCGGGGACGAGCCCGTGCTCGGTCCGTTCGAGTTGCGCCTCGGGAACCATCGACCGACAGCTTGCCGGAACCGTTTGTCCTGCGGAGCCTGAAAACGATAGGCTCGCCGCGCGTGAGCATCCTCGGAAACCGAGTCCGTCGGAAAGAAGACCCGCGGTTCCTGCGCGGCGAAGGCCGCTACGTCGAGAACCTGCCGCTCGAAGGCGCGCTCGCGGTCACGTTCGTCCGCTCGCTCTACGCGCACGCCGCGATCAACGGTGTCGACGCGTCGGCCGCGGAGGCGCTCCCGAACGTCCAGGTGATCACGGCCGCCGACATGGATCTCGCCCCGTACGGGCCGCCGCCGTTCCCGGGCCTGAACACGGCGATGGGCCGCCCGCTCCTCGCAGGCGACCGCGTCCGCTTCGTGGGCGACATCGTCGCGATCGTCGTCAGCGGCGACCGCGCCACGGGGGCAGACGCCGCGGAGCTCGTCATGGTCGACTATGACCCCCTCCCGGCCGTCGTCCGGCCGGAGGACGCGGCGAAGGACGAGGTGCTGCTCTTCCCCGACGCCGGCACGAACGTCGCCGGCGGGTCGGGCTCGGCCGACCACGACCCAGCGCTCTTCGAGGGCTGCGACGTCGTCGTCACCGGCACGCTCGACAGCACGCGGATGGCGCCGTGCCCGCTCGAGCCGCGCTCCGCCGCCGCGGAGGTCGGGCCGGACGGCCGCGTCACTGCGTGGCTCTCCACCCAGACGCCGCACCAGGACCGCATGGTGCTCGCCGGGACGCTCGGCCTCGACCCCGCAGAGATCCGCGTCGTCGCACCCGACGTCGGCGGCGGCTTCGGCGCGAAGATGCTCAACGTCGAGGAGATCCTCGTCGTCTGGCTCGCGCGGAGGCTCGGCCGGCCCGTCCGCTGGACAGAGACGCGCAGCGAGAGCATGGTCGCGCTGCCGCACGGCCGCGCGCAGCGCCTCGACTTCACCATCGGCGGCACGCGCGACGGCAAGGTGCTCGCCTACCGGCTCGACAGCCTCCAGGACGCCGGCGCGTACCCGTCGCTCGGCGCGTTCCTGCCGAACCTGACGGCACTGATGTCGAGCGGCGTCTACGCGATCCCGAAGATCGAGTTCGAAGGACGCGCCGTCGTGACGAACACGACGCAGATCGCCGCGTTCCGCGGCGCCGGTCGGCCCGAGGCCTCGCAGGCGATCGAGCACGCGCTCGACGTGTTCGCAGCCGAGCTCGGCATGGATCCCGCCGAGGTCCGCCGCCGGAACTTCATCCCGAAGGACTCGTTCCCGTACACGACGGTCACGCACGCCGCCTACGACTCCGGCGACTACGAGGGCGCGCTCGACCTCGTGGTGCGCTCGGCCGGGTACGACGAGCTCCGCGCCGAGCAGCGCCGCCGCCGCGACGCAGGCGGCCCGCTGCAGCTCGGCATCGGCGTCTCGTCCTACGTCGAGATCACGAACGGGATCGACGAGACCGAGTTCGGCGAGGTCGAGATCACGCCGGACGGCAACGCGATCGTCCGCACCGGCTCGTTCTCGCACGGCCAGGGCCACGAGACGACGTTCGCGATGATCGCCGCCGAGCGGCTCGGCATGCCCGTCGAGAACGTCACGGTCCAGAAGGGCGACACCGACGACGTCGCGAAGGGCACCGGCACCTACGGCTCGAAGTCGACGCAGATCGGCGGCGCGGCCGCGAGAGGCGCAGCGGACAAGGTCGTCGAGCAGGCGAAGCAGCTCGTCGCCGACTATCTCGAGGCGAGCGCCGCCGACATCGTCCTCGACCCGGCGCTCGGCCACCTCCACGTCGCCGGCGACCCGGCCGTCGCGCTCTCGTGGGCCGACCTCGCGGCGCGCGCGTCCGCCGACGAGCGCATCTCGGAGCTGAAGGCCGACCACGAGTTCAAGTCGTCGCCGACCTTCCCGTTCGGCGCACACGTCGCCGTCGTCGAGGTCGACACCGAGACGGGCCGCGTCGAGCTGCAACGGCTGATCGCGGTCGACGACGCCGGCACGCTCGTCAACCCGATGATCGCCGAAGGGCAGGTGCACGGCGGCGTCGCGACCGGCGCCTCGCAGGCGCTCTACGAGCAGGTCGTCTACGACGACGACGGCAACCCGCTCACGGGCACCTTCGTCGGCTACGCGTTCCCGTCGGCCGCCGACCTCCCGTCGTTCGAGGCGGTCGAGATGGAGACGCCGACGCCGGTGAACGAGCTCGGCGCGAAGGGAATCGGCGAGTCCGGCACGATCGGCGCGACGCCGGCGGTGCACAGCGCCGTCCTCGACGCGCTCTCGCCGCTCGGCGTACGACACATCGACATGCCCGCCAACGGCGAGAACGTCTGGCGCGCGATCCAGGAGGCGAAGGCATGACGCGCATCGCGGTGACGGTGAACGGCTCGCGCCACGAGGCGGACGTCGAGCCGCGGCAGCTTCTCGTCTACTTCCTGCGCGACCAGCTCGGGATGAAGGGGACGAACGTCGGCTGCGACACGACCTCCTGCGGCGCGTGCACGGTGCTGATCGACGGCGAGTCCGTCAAGTCGTGCACGGTGCTCGCCGTACAGGCCGACGGCAGCGAGGTCACGACGATCGAGGGTCTCGCCGACGGCGACGAGCTGCATCCGATGCAGCAGGCGTTCCACGAGCAGCACGGGCTGCAGTGCGGCTACTGCACGCCCGGCTTCGTGATGGCCGCCGTCTCACTCTTGAAGGAGAACCCCGACCCGACCGAGGAAGAGATCCGCCACGGGCTCGAGGGCAATCTCTGCCGCTGCACCGGGTATCACAACATCGTCCGCGCGGTGCAGGCGGCGGCGCGAGCGGGCGCATGATCCCCGCCGGCTTCGAGTACGCGCGCGCGGGAAGCGTCGACGAGGCCGTCGAGCTGCTCGGCGGCGACGCCGACGCGAAGCTCCTCGCGGGCGGGCACTCGCTCATCCCGCTGCTGCGCCTGCGCTTTGCGCGGCCCTCGCTGCTCGTCGACATCGGACGCCTGGAGGAGCTGCGCTACGTCAAGGAGGACGGCGACCGCATCGCGATCGGCGCGCTGACCCGGCACGCAGATCTCGTGCGCGACCCCGTGCTCGCGAAGCACTGCGCGGTCGTCAGCACCGCAGCGGAGGGCATCGGCGACCCGCAGGTGCGGCACCGCGGCACGATCGGAGGCTCGATCGCGCACGGCGACCCGGCCTCCGACCTCGCGACGATCGCGATCACGCTCGACGCCGACCTCGTGCTGCGCGGCCCCGGAGGCGAGCGGACGGTGACCGCAGCGGATTTCTTCACCGGCATGTTCGAGACGGCGCTCGGGCCGCAGGAGCTGCTGACCGAGATCCGCGTGCCGAAGGTCGCGACCGCGACGTACCTCAAGCACGCGCGACGCTCGCACGACTGGGCGACCGTCGGCGTCGCAGCAGCGCACGTCGACGGACGCGTGCAGGTCGGGCTGACGAGCATGGGCGCGACCCCGCTGCGCGCGCGCAGCGTCGAAGAGGCATTCGCCGGCGGCGCGTCAGCCGCCGACGCGGCCGCGCACGCGGGCGACGGCACCTCGCCGCCGAGCGACGTGAACGCAAGCGCCGAGTACCGCGCGCATCTCGCGCAGGTGCTCGTGCGCCGCGCGCTCGAAGCCGTCTAGCGACCCTAGGCCGGCTCGGCCACGAAGTAGCGCAGGTTCTCCAGCGAGCGCAGCCCGGACTCGATGGGACCCGTGTCGGTCGGCCGGAAGCCGACGTGCGACAGCTTCGGCACGAACGTGTCGAGATCGAAGCTCGCGTGGCCGTGCATCGTCCGCCGCCCGTCCTGCTCCCCGCCGATGTCGACGACGAGCAGCCTGCCTTCGGGACGGAGCACGCGGCGGATCTCGGCGAACGTCGCGTGCACGACGTGACCGGGGAGATGGTGGAAGACGAGCGTCGAGAAGACGACGTCGAACGAGGAGTCGTCGAAGGGAAGCCGCTCTCCACCCGCGGTGAGGAAGTCGACCTTCGCCCCCGCGCGGCGCGCCTTCTTCTGCGCGTATGCGAGCAGCTCGAGCGACGGGTCGACGCCGAAGACCCTCCCCTCGTGCGTGACCGCCTTGGCGGCGGCGATCGCGAGCGTCCCCGTTCCGCAGCCGACGTCGAGCACGTCGTCGCCTGCGTGGAGGTGCGCGAGCTCGATCTGGCGCTGCCGGAAGACGTGCTCCTTGCCGCGCGAGTCGACCCAGATCTTGAAGTCGTACCGGCGCGGGGACGGCATGGGGCGGGTCGCCATCAGCTGCTCCTTCTCCTCGGCTGTGCGAGCCCGGCGACGAGCGTGTCGACGAGCGCGGGAATCCGTTCCGCCGCGGGTGCACCGGCGGTGACGGCCAGCAGGGCGTGGAGCGCGACCGAGCCGATCAGGAGATCGGCGACCGCCCCGGCGTCGCAGTCGCCGATGCGGCCGCCCGCCTGCTCGCGCTGCACGTACCCGACGACCGCATCCCTGATCTCGCGGCCGCTGAGACCGGCATCCGGCCGGTGGATCTCGTGCGCGAAGCGGCCGAGGAGCGCCGGCTGCGCGGCGAGCTTCCCGAAGAGCGGCAGCCCGGCGAGGTGCAGCTCGAGCAGCCCGTGGGCGAGCTGCACGAGATTGGCGCGGACGGTGTGCTGCCCCGGCGCGGGGACCCCGGCGTGGAAGCTCGCGACGAGCGCCCGGAAGCGGCCGACGAGCGCCGTCAGCAGCAGCTCGTTCTTGTCGCCGAAGTAGTTGTAGAGCACGCCGTCGGAGACGCCCGCCGCCCGCGCAAGCTCGCGCGTCGTGATCGACGAGACGGAGCGCTCGGAGAGCAGCGTCCCCGCGACGTCGACCAGGTGGTCGCGCAGCAGCTCTGCCGGGTCTCCCTCGACGCCCGCGACCGCGGCCGCCCTACGCATATGAGCATCCGTTCATGAACACTCGCTCATATTACGTCCGCACGGGCCGGCGCGCAACCCCCGGCCTCGCTCTACTGCGGCGGCCCGCTGCCGAGCGTGACGGTCACCGTTGCGCTCGCACCCGTCGGATCGGTGTAGCCGACCGTGACGGTCGCGCCGGGCTTCTGCGCGAGGATCAGCGCGGGGAGATCGGCGGGAGACGAGATCGCCTGCCCGTCGAGCGCCGTGATCACGTCGCCCTGCACGAGCCCGGCGGCGTCGGCGGGCCCGTTCGGGACGACGCCGACGACGAGCGCCCCCGCGGCCGGCGGCTGGCCGAACCCGGCGTCCACGGACCCGACCTGGATGCCCACGAACGGCGTGTCGCCGACGTGGACGGTCGCCGAGGACTGGCCCGCCAGGATCTGCTTCGCGATCGCCGTCGCCCTGCCGATCGGGATCGCGTACGCGTCGGTCGCCGCGACGTCCTGGAAGCCGCCCACGGAGCCCGCGGTGTCCATGCCGATGACGCGGCCCCTCCGGTCGAGCAGCGGGCCGCCGGAATCGCCCGGCACGATCGCGGCGTTCATCTCGATGAGACCCGTGAGCTGCTCCGTGCCCCCCTGGTCGTCGGCGGCGGTGATCGACTTCCCGAGCCCGGTGACCCGACCGGTCACCGTGACGAGATGCCCCGCGCCGCCTGCATTTCCGAGCGCGGTCACGGCCTGGCCGACCGCGAGCCTCGAGGTGCCGAGCGTCAGGGTCTTGAGATTCGACGCGCCCTGCAGCTGGAGCACCGCGACATCGTTCGTCCGGCTGTAGCCGAGGACGCTCGCGCTGTAGGTGCGGCCGGTGCCCGGCAGCACGACGCGCACGGTCGTCGCACCCGCGATCACGTGGTTGTTCGTGAGCACCTCGCCGGACGCGTCGAGCACGATCCCCGTCCCGGCCGCGGCCGCTCCCTGATACGCGAGGTTCGTCTCGACCACGACGACCCCGCGCCCGATCGGGGCGGCCTTCGCGCCCGCGAGCGCCACGCCGGCGCCGGCCGCGAGTGCGGAGATCACGGCGGCGACGAGGACGGCGATGCGGAGACGGGCAACTCTCATTTCCTCAGTGATACCGGCGGGGAGTAAGCAATCGATGAACGCCGGTGGGATTCATAGAGAACCCTTAGGTCAGGGAGCACGGAGCGCGCTGACGAGCGCGGCGAGCGTCGCCGGGCCGAGCACGCCGTCTGCGGTCAGCTTCGCCGCCGTCTGGAACTGCTTCAGCGCCGCAACGGTCGTCGAGCCGTAGTTGCCGTCCACCTTCCCCGCGGCGTAGCCGAGGTGGAGGAGCGCGCGCTGCAGCATCTCGACCTGGGTTCCCGTGTCGCCCGGCTTGAGCGTCGCGGTAGGCGGAGGCGTCGCGGCCGCCGGCGTGGGCGTCGTCGTTGCCGGCGCGGTCGTCGTCGACGGGGCCGTCGCCGGCGGTGCCGCAGCCGGGTGCTTCGCGGAGTCGAAGACACCGCCGAGCACGAGCCCGGCGACCAGCAGGCAGCCGGCGAGCAGGACACCCGCCCCGATCGCGACCCAGCGTGTCGGGAGGCTCGCGCCGAGACCGTCGCGGGCGCCCGCCCGTCCGTCGTTCCCGAGCCAGTCGTCACCGGCGTCGACGGCGCCCGGCTGCAGCTCGTCGGCGTCGAGCGAGATCTGCGCAGCATCGGAGCCGGCGAACCAGTCGTCAGGATCGCGGCTACCCGTTTCGCGGGTCGACATCGGCAGGGACACGCTATCGCGCTACGCCGGCCTGCGTCGTCCGAACGGCTTTACGGCGACTTTACGTCGCGGTGCGCAAGGGGCCGCGCTCCCCGGGGTCTAAGTGGTCGAGCAATCGAACTCAGGGGGGACCCATGAAGCGCACGTTCGTACTCGCAGCGACCGCGGTCGCTGCACTCTCGGCGGCCGCAGTCGCGGTCGGACACGGTCTCGATTCGGCGAAGAGCGTGAAAGAGGTGAGCGGGACGTTCGCCGCGACCACGGTCGCACGCACGAGCTCGCACACGTGCACCACAGCCGACGGCAAGACGATCGTCACGACGGACGGCATGTACACCGGCACCGCGAGCGGCGATCCGACGCTCACAGGGAACGCGACGATTCGCGCGCACTCGACGGTGAACACGACCGACGGCATCGGCATCGTCTCCGGCACGCTTCGCATCGACGGCGGTTCGGCCGGCGACACCGAGACGCGCTTCGACGCCGTCATCAAGGGCACGTCCCTCGCAGGGCTCGCGAGCGGCCGCGTACACGACCCGAGCGCGAAGCTGCTCGCGAACCTCTCGTCGGACTTCGGTGCGACGACGGGCTTCGCGAACGGCAAGCTCGGCGGAACGAGCGGCGGCACCGCGGTCGAGGCCGGCCCCGGATCGTGCGTGCATTCGTCGACCGATCGCGAGACGAGCCACGCGAACGGCACCGTGAGCGCGTCGTCGGCGACCTCGATCACCGTCGCGGGTCTCACGTGCTCCGTCCCGGTCAGTCTGCAGTCGCTCGTCGCGCCGCTGACGGTCGGCACGCGCGCTGAGATCAGCTGCTCGCTCTCCGGCGGCGTGAACACGCTCGTCAAGGCGACCGCGCGGCACAGGTAACCCCGCACGAACGCATCGCACGAACGGAGGGCGCCGGAGACGGCGCCCTCCGTTCGTCTCAGCTGCGGGCGGTGCTGAGGTCGTCGAGCTGGAGCGGCGTCGCCTCGGGCATCCCGGCGCGCGGAAGATACGTGCGGATCACGGTGCCGCCTTCGCGCCGGCTCTCGATGCCCATCGTGCCGCCGCTCTGTTTCACGATCCCGCAGACTGCGGCAAGGCCGAGCGCCATGCGCTCGCCGCCCTCGCCGCGGCGGACGAACGGCTCGTAGGGACGCTCCGCCGTCTCCTGCGTCAGGCCCGAGCCGGTGTCGGACACGGCGAACATCACGAAGTGGCCGAGCTCGTGGCCGCCGCTGCGCGAGCGCCGTGCAAAGTCGACGTTCGCCGTCTGCACGCTGATGAGGCCGCCGAGCGGCATCGAGCCTCGCGCATTCGCAGCGAGGTTGAGGATCAGCTGCTCGATCTGCTCGCGGTCCGCGACGACGAGGCCGAGCGCCTCGTCGAGCTCGAGCTCGATCGTGATCCGCGGGCCGACGAGCTCGCGGAGCCGAGGTGCGGCCTCGCGAATCGCAGCGTTGAGATCGAGCAGCTCCGGGTTCGACTCCTGCACGCCGCCGACCGCGAGCAGCTGCGTCACGAGCGACGCGCCGCGCGCCGCCGCCTGGCGGATGCGGTCGAGCTCGCGCTGCGACGCCGGATCGAGCAGCAGGCTCGTCGCCGCGCCGTCGATCTCGTCGAGCACGTCGCCGAAATCCTTCGCGATGCCGCCGGCGAGGCGTCCGACGGCCTCCTGGCGGTGCGCCTCGCGCAGCTCGAGCTCGAGCCGCGCGATCTCCGTGACGTCGCGCGTGATCATCGAAGAGCCGACGAGCTCACCGTTCGCGTCGCGGATCGGCGAAACGGTCACGGACACCTCGACGGGCGCGCCGTCCTTTCGCAGGTGCGTCGTACGTGCGAGCTCCAGCTCGGACGCAGGCTCCACGCCGCGCTCGTCCGGAAGCAGGAGGTCGATGCTGCGTCCGACGACCTCCTCCGCCTTCCAGCCGTAGACGTACTCCGCGCCGGCGTTCCACGACGTGATCACGCCGTCGGGAGTCTGCGCCACGATCGCGTCGTTCGAGTGGTCGACGATCGCGGCGAGCTCGGCTCGCTCGACGTAGCTGCGGCGCATGCTGCTCGTCACGCGCCGCATGAGCGGGAGCATCGCGAGATAGAGCGCCACGAGGGCGAGCGCGATCGTCCCGGCCTCGGAGCCGAAGTCGCTCTGGATCTCCGACGCGATCGGGCCGTAGGCGTGCTCGAGCCGGAGGACACCGAGCGCCGTACCGGGACGGTACGCCGAGAAGACGGGCACATACGACGCCTGCTCGCCCTTCACGACCGCGTACTGCGGATGCGTGAGCGCCGCGCGGACGCGTGCCGCGTCGGGCGGGTGGGTGCCGATCAGCGACCGGTCGGCTGCATAGGTGACCTCGCCGCCGGGTGAGAAGAGGACGACGTTCGCGGGCTGGCTCCCGGCGACGGTCGGGTCGAAGAAGTCGTCGACGAACTTCAGCCGGTCGCCCGCCGCCCTGCCGCGCGGGCCCCAGTACTGGAACGCGATGCGCGAGAGGTCGTCGGCGCTGAACTGGGTCGCGAGCGACCGAGCCTCGCCGACCGCGCGGCTCCGCGCACGATCCTGGACGTTCCAGCGCACGAGGAGCAGGGCCAGCCCGACCGCGACGAGGAGCGCGATGCCGGAGAAGACCGCGAAGCGGAGAAAGAGTCGTGGAGGTGCCATCGCAGCGGCGGAACGGGAGGACGCCCTTCGAACCGTACCCCCGGCGCCGCCGCGTGCCTTACCTCATTCGGGGGATCCGTTGCGGTCGGAGACTCGACGTGCTTGAGTCACGGCAATGACGCGCACACTTCGCCGATTGCTGTTTCGGCGGAGCCTCCGGACGATGAGCGCCGTGCACCGGCTGGTCTTCCGCCTGACGCGCGGCAGGGTCGGCGCGCGGGTGTGGGGGCTCTCGATCCTCCTGCTCACGACCACGGGGCGGAAGACGGGCCGGGAGCGCACGACGCCGCTCTGCTACCTGCCGGCCGGCGATGCGCTGATGGTGGTCGCGTCGAACGGCGGGATGGACTGGTTCCCGGACTGGTGGCTGAACCTGCAGAGCGACCCGCACGCGACGGTCGACGTCGGCGGCGAGCGGCGAGCGGTCGTCGCGCGGCGAGCCGGGCCCGACGAGCACGCCCGCCTCTGGTCGGAGCTCGTCGCGATCGCACCCGGGTATCTGCGCTACCGCGACCGGACGCAGCGCGAGATCCCGCTCGTCCTGCTCGAGCGCGCTTAGAAGCCGGGCGTCAGCAGCACCCGGCCGTCGGCGAGGATCGTCATCGCCTCGTAGCCCTCGAGGCGCGCCGTCCAGTGCGTCGCGCGCTCGGCACCCATCGCGAACGCCGCGGTCGCGTACGCGTCGGCGGTCGCGAGGTCGGGGCCGGTGATGGTGACGGAGAGGATGCCGCTCGGCGGCTCGTGCGTGTGCGGGTCGAACACGTGCCGGCCGCGTGCGTACTCGCCCGACGTCGCGACGGCGAGGTCGTTCGTGTCGATCGTCTTTGCGACCTTGTCGTGCTCGAGCGGGTGCTGGATGCCGACACGCCACACGAGCTCGGGCACCGCGCGGCCGCGGAGACGCATGTCGCCGGCCGCGTTGATCGCGTAATTGCGAAGCCCGGCACGGTCGAGGATCGCCGCGGCACGGTCGACCGACCAGCCCTTCACGTAGCCCGACGGGTCGACGACGCCGGGCGACTCCGCGCGGACGTCGAAGTAGCCGTCGGTCTCGAGCCGCAGCTGCTCGCAGCGGTCGAGAACGGAGAGCACCTCGCGGTGGGCGTGCGCGAGATCGAGCTCGCCGCGGTTCAGGCGGCTGATCTCGCTGTCGTCCTTGTACGTGCTGAAGGTCGCGTCCACCCACCGGAGCCAGTCGAACATCGCATCCAGCATGCCGTCGTCGACAGCGTCGTCGCGGACGTCGACGACGACCGGCATGCCCATGACGTTCTCGACCCGCCGGATTCCGGGGAGCGCGGCGAGCATCAGACCTGCTGCGCCGCAGCGATCGCACCCTGGAGGGAGGTGATGAACGCGTCGCTCGTGTTCGACGCACCGGAGATCATGCTGACGCCGCCGGTGAACTGCGCGGTGAGCGTCTCCTGCACGAGCAGCGGCAGAGCCTGCTGGTTGATGAACACCGAGCGGTCGGTGTGGTTCGGGTACACCGGCACGGTGACGGCCGTGATCTTCCGGCTGACGGCCTTCTTCGTGCCGACGATCGTCGTCGTCTTCTTGACGACGAGTGTCACCTGGACGAAGCCCCAGCGGTCGGCCTGGGCAGGCGCGCCGGTGACGGACTTCGTGACCGTGACGACCTTTTTCTTCTTCTTCGGCGCGACGGTCGCGCGGAACGCAGCCGACGCGTCGGCAACGGGGATTGCGAGCGCCGCCGCGCAGGCGGCGGCAGTCATGGTCTTGCGCATGACGAGCATGTGGTCCTTTCTCAGAGGGCGAAGCGTTCGGTGTGGATCTGGCTGCGCTTGACGCCGGCGTGCCGGACATGGCGCGTGACGATGTCCGTGAGGCCGGGCGGCCCGCAGACGTAGACGTCCCGTTCGTCGATGTCGGGGACGAGCTCCTTGAGGTGCGCGGGCGACAGATGGTCGCGGGCCTCTTCGGTCGTGTGGTCGCCGACGACGTAACGCAGCTCTGCGCCCGTCGCGAGCGTGATCTGCTCGAGCTCGTCCCGGAAGACGACGTCGTCTTCGGAGATCACGCGGTACAGCACGAGCACGTCTCCGCGCAGCCGCTCGAGCAGCGCGCGCACCGGCGTGATCCCGATCCCGCCCGCGATCAAGAGAACCTTCTCGCGGCGCCGGCTCGCCGGCGTGAAGACGCCGAACGGGCCCTCCGCGACGACGCGCGTTCCGACGGGGATCTCTCCGATCCGCGCGGTGTCGTCGCCGAGCGCCTTCACGGTGATGCGCAGCGACCGCCCGTCCGGAGCCGCCGAGAGGGAGAACGGGTGGGCCTTCCACCAGCGGTCGCGCGTCAGGAACCGCCAGATGAAGAACTGCCCGGCATCGGCGCGCAGCCGCTCGAGGCGGCGGCCGGTGATCCAGAGCGAGACGACGCCCGGCGCCTCGTCGACGACCGCCGCGATGCGGAGCCGGTAGCGGAGCGCGGCGGCGACCGGAGCAAGGAGACGGAACGCGATGAGCAGGACGATCGTCGCGACGTAGAGGGAACGCCAGTAGTCGGCGGCGATCCGGTCGAGGACGAGCTCGTTGCCGGTCGGTATCTGGTGGAACCACGCGAGGGCGATCCCGGCGTACGCGAGCAGGTGGACGGCGTGCCACCACTCGTAGCGGAGGCGGCGCCGGACGATCACGATCGAGGTCGCGACGACGGCGATCAGGAGGACGGTCCCGACCGTCGCCGTGATCATGCCCGGGTAGATGCCGCCGCCGAGCATCGTCGAGATCTCCTTCGGGATCGAGTACTTGTCGAGCAGGGCGTAGCCCCAGACGCTGAAGAGGACGTGCGCGAGCACGAGGTCGAGGCACGCGTGCCCGTTCCACCGGTGCCAGATGCTGAGCCGGTCGAAGCCGACGAGCCGCTCGAGCGCGGGCACCCGCGCGAGCAGCACGACTTGGATCAGGGCGAGATACGCGCTGAGGAGGCCGGTCAGGCGCGCGATGCTCGTGAGGACGTCGCCGCTCGATCTCGCGGTGACGTTGCCGCCGTGCACCCAGAGCCAGACGATCGCGGCGGCGTTCCCGAGCACGAATGTCCAGACGGCGGCGAGGCCGAGGACGCGGCGCAGCCCTCGTGCGCGGAAGGCCGCGACCGAGGGCATGGCAATCGGATCCAGGTGGTCGAGCGCGGCCAACGTCTCCCTCATGTGACCAATCCTCCTTGAGGATCGATTAAGAGAAGATGAGGCTTTACGCCCTATTTACTTGCGGTTCTCTTAGCTCCGTCTCACGTCGAGCGGCAGACTTAGCTTCGATGCTCGTGCTCGTGGCCGACGACGACCGCGCCGTCCGGGAATCCCTGGAGCGCGCGCTCCAGCTCGCGGGCTACGAGGTGGAGCTCGCCTCGGACGGTGACGCCGCCCTCGGCGCGATCGAGCGGCGGACGCCGGATGCCGTCGTGCTCGACGTGATGATGCCCGGGTACGACGGCCTCGATGTGACCCGGAGGCTGCGCCGCGAGGGGAACCGCGTGCCGATTCTCCTCCTCACCGCCCGGGACGCCGTCGGCGACCGCGTCGAGGGCCTCGACGCCGGAGCGGACGACTACCTGCCGAAGCCGTTCGCGCTCGACGAGCTGCTCGCCCGGCTGCGGGCACTGCTGCGGCGCGCACTCGAGCAGGAGCCGCCCGACGTGCTCCGCTTCGCCGATCTCTCGTTCGACCTCGGGTCGCTCGACGCGCGCCGGAACGGCCGCCGGTTCGAGCTGACGACGACCGAGGCGAACCTGCTCGAGCTCTTCATGCGCAACCCCCGCCAGGTGCTTCCGCGCTCGCTCATCTACGAGCGCGTGTGGGGCTACGACTTCAGTCACTCCTCGAACGCGCTCGACGTGTACGTCGGGTATCTCCGCCGCAAGACGGAGGGCGACGACGACCCGCGCCTGATCCACACCGTTCGCGGCACGGGCTACGTGCTGCGCGAGCCATGACGTTCCGGCTACGGCTCGCGCTCGCTGCGGCGCTGGCCGTGGCGACGACCGTCGCGGTCGCCTCCGGGGTCGTGTACATCCTGATGCGCAACCAGCTGCG
>DASYGK010000025.1:0-1615 GCA_035999905.1 Gaiellaceae bacterium
CTAGATGAAGACCTCCACCGCTCCCCGCTCGGCCTCGAAGATCGCGCTCTCGACGTCGCCGAGGTCCTCCCCATCGGCGTGCAGCGGCATCGGGTGGTCGCAGACGATCTCGATGCGGTCGACGTCGTGTGCGTAGAGCACGTTCGCGTAGCGCGGATGCCCCAGCAGCACCGCCCAGGACGTGTGGAGAAGCGTGCGGCGGCGCACGCGGACCGGCGCGACCACGTCGAGCCCGAGCTCGAACGCCGCCTCCGGCGCGATCGGCAGCGCCAGGCGCTTCGCGTACGTGTACGGCGCGGCGTTCGCAACGAACGCGGAGGCGGCGCGTCCGAGCCCCTTCACCTCGAGCGTGGGCTCGACATGCCCGCGCCTGGAGGCGAGCGCCTTGACGACGGCCATGATGAACGCGAGGTCGCCCGGCCGCTTCCCGTCGGCGCGGCGACCCATGTCGTCGACACGGCGCACCGCCTCCGCGTCGATCCCAAGCCCGGCGTTGAACGCGAAGCGGCGACCATTGACGCGGCCGAGGGTGATCCGCCGCGTCCGCCGTTGCTCGATCGCCTCCGCAAGCTGGATCGCGGCGGCAAGCGGCTCGGCCGGCAACCCGAGCGCGCGGGGCAGGACGCTCGTACCGCCGCCGGGGAGAAAGCCGATCGGCACATCGCCTTCAATGCCGTTCAGTGCCTCGTTGAAGCCGCCGTCGCCGGAGAACACGATCACGACATCGCACCCGTCGCGGCACGCCGCGGCGGCGAGCTCGGTCGCATGTTGCGGACGCTGCGTCATGACAACGGTGACCTCCGCGACACGGGAAAGCTCGCGCTCGACCGCGGCGAGGCGCGCGTCGGTGACGCGGGAAGCGAACGGGTTGACGATGAGAACGGCCTGCACTGGAGACCACCATGCCCCTTGCGGGGCGCCCGCCGCAAGAGCTTCTTAACCGGCGTAGCCGCGCATGCCGTCGAGCAGCAGCGCCGTGAAGCGGTCGGCGAGATCGTCGGTGCCCGCATCGGGGCGGAGCCAGGTGTAGGCCCAGTTCACCGCTGAGAGCGCGAGGAGCGCAGCGGCGCCGTCGTCGAGATCGGTGCGGAGCTCGCCTCGTTCGCGCCCTTCGCGGAAGAGCGCCCGGAACCGCTCCTCGTACCGGCGGCGCTCGGCGATGAAGCGATCGCGGCGATCGCCTTCGAGGTAGCGCCACTCGCGGATGAACACGGTCGCGATGTCGAGCTGCCGTGAGACGACGCGCAGGTGGCCGCGCAGCGCGGTGCGGATCCGCTCGACGACCGGGCCCTCCTCCGGCACCTCGTCGAGTGCAGCGTGGAACGCCTCGGCGCCCTCGCGCGCGACCTCCCAGAGGAGGTCGGCCTTCGACTCGATGTGCGAGTAGAGCGAGCCTTTCTGGAGCCCGAGCGCCTCGGCGAGATCGCCGACGGACGTGCCGTGGTAGCCCTTCTCGGCGAAGAGCCGGGCAGCGGCTCGCGTCAGCTCGGTCTTGCGGGTGGAGATACGATTACCCTAACGATCGTTCGGTCCCAGGAGAGCGCATGGCTGCCAAAGAGAATTCACGCGATGAGCAGGCCTTTCTCGAGTACGTCCAGGCCGGCGGCCAGGTCGA
>DASYGK010000046.1:0-19764 GCA_035999905.1 Gaiellaceae bacterium
CCGCGGCCGCGCGCGGGATCTTCGACGCTGCCGCCACCTGCAGGCGATCCCCGCCGCAGCGCACGCGCGTGCGAGCCCATACCCGGTCGGGCCGGCCTCATACGCAACCCGCACCGGCGCAGCGAACTGCTGCAGCCACGCAACCGTCTCCGCAGGCAACGTCGGCGCCCGCCAACTGCGCAACTCGCCACTCCCCGCGTCCAACACGCCCGCCACGATCTTGCGCGCGTGCACATCCAACCCGACCCACGTACCCTCAGCCATACCGGCGCCTCCCGTAATTGCGGCTCTACCGCCGACCCCGTGCCGACGGCAACCCGCGCCAACGTACGAGCGAGGCGCCGGATACTCCATACGGTCTAGAACGCGCCGGGCCGCAGCGCGCGCAGCGCGTTGAGGATCACCGCGACGTCGACGACCTCCTGCAGCAGTGCCCCGCCGACCGGTGCGACGTAGCCGAGACCGGCAAAGACCATGGCGACGAGCGAGAGCCCGATGCCGCCGAGAACGCTCTGGCGCGCGATGAACAGCGAGCGCCGGCCGATCTCGACCGCGTCCGCGATGCGGTCGATGCGCTCGACGAGGATGAGGGCGTCCGCCGTCTCCGACGCGGCGGTCGCTCCGCTCGAGCCCATCGCGACTCCGACGTCCGCGAGCGCGAGCGCCGGGGCGTCGTTGATCCCGTCGCCGACCATCACGACGGGGGCGAGGTCGGGGCGCGCCCGGATCGCCGCGATGACGTCGAGCTTCTGCTCCGGTGTCCGCTCGGCGTAGATCCGGTCGACGCCGAGCTCGGCGCCCACGCGCTCCGCGATGTGCGCAAGGTCGCCGGTGAGCATCGCGACGTGGACGACCCCCGCCGCGTGGAGCCGCTCGACGAGCCCGAGCGCTCCGTCGCGCGGCGGGTCGGAAAGCTCGAGGAGCGCCACGAGGCGGCCGTCGACGCCGATCGCGACCTCGGATCCTGCGTGCCCTGCCCCCGACTGCCGGCGGTCGAGCGCGCCGTACCCGAGCTCGTCCAGAAGCGTCGCGCTCCCGACCGCGACGCGCCGCCCTTCGACCACGCCCTCGATCCCGTGCCCGGGCTGCTCCGACGACTCGCTCGGATAGACGAGGGCGAGGCCGCGCGAGCGGGCGTCTCGCACGAGGGCGGCGGCGAACGGGTGCGGAGAGAGCTGGTCGAGCGAAGCTCCGAGGCGGAGCGCTTCGTCCTCGTCGAGCCCGTCGAGTGGGAAGATGCGATCCACCTGCGGCGTGCCGAGCGTGATCGTGCCCGTCTTGTCGAGCACGACCGTGCGGGCCTCGCCGAGGCGCTCGACGACGCCCGCTCCCTTCACGACCACGCCGAGCCGCGCGGCGCGGGAAATGCCGGAGAGGAACGCGATCGGGGCGGCGAGAATCAGCGGGCACGGCGTGGCGACCACGAAGACGGCGAGCGCGCGAACGACGTCGCCTGACACCGCCCACGCGATTCCCGCGGCGGCGGCGGTGACGGGCAGGAAGACGATCGCATAGCGGTCGGCGAGCCGCACGAACGGCGCGCGCTGGGTCTCCGCCTCGCTGACGAGCCGGATGAGCGCCGCGTACGCGCTCTCGGAAGCCGGCCGGAGCGCGCGCAAGCGTACTGCGCCTCCCGCGTTCAGCGTCCCGCTCAGCGCCTGGTCGCCGCGGGCGCGGACGACCGGGATCGACTCTCCGGTGAGCGCCGCTTCGTCGAGGACGGCGTCCTCCCCTTCGACGATCCCGTCGACGGGGAGCACCTCGCCCGTGCGCACGAGCACGATGTCCCCGGTCGAGACCGCGTCGATCCCGACCTCCTCGACCTGATCGCCGTCCCGTAGCAGCCGCGCCGTTCGCGGCGCGCGCTCGACGAGCCTCGTCAACTCGCGGCGCGCGCGGGCGCCGGCGCGCTCCTCGAGCGCGTTCCCGCCTGCGAGCATGAGCGCGATCACGGCTCCGGCGAGGTACTCGCCGAGCGCGAGCGCGCCGGCCATCGAGACGAGTGCGATCGCATCGACGCCGACATCGCGCCGGAGCAGGGAGCGGACGACCGACCACGACAGCGGCAGGAGCAGGACGGCGTCCGTGGCAGCCCAGAAACCGTCGCCTTCGCGCCCGAGGCCGAGCAGGTGGAGCAGCCCGCCCGCCGCGATTCCGCCCACGCAGGCGGCGGCGACCGCCGTCGCCGTCAGGTTGAGTCGCGGCCGGCGGGGGGCGGCGGTGTCGACCACGCATCGACCATCGCCGCCGTGGGGCCGCTCGGCATCGGTGATTCTCCGAACGACCTCTACGTGCGAACCGCCGGGGAGGCGGATCCGAAAAGGAGCCGACGCGCGGATTCGAACCGCGGACCCCTTCATTACGAGTGAAGTGCTCTACCAGCTGAGCTACGTCGGCAGGGGGAGCGCATTCTACCCCCGGCCGCGCGCGGCGCCCGGTTGATCTTCGCGATGTGACGAAAGATCAGCCACAATCGGGGTGGATGGTGTTCCGGCCCCGCTCGCTGCTCGTTCTCCTCGTCGTGCTCGCGGCTCTCGTTCCCGCCGCTCCCGCTGCTGCGAAGACGGTCCCGGGCTCGCCGCCGTTCCGCGTCGTGATCGTCGCCCACCTCGACGGGACACAGCTCCGCAGTCTTGCCGCCCGGGGCGCGGCGTTCGGGCTGCTCGTGCCGGGCGCCGGGCCGACGACGAACTTCCGGCAGGCACTCGCGCAACTCGTGCGCGGCGCGCAGATGAATGCGCGCCTCGGCGGCGTCCCGTCCGGCCCGCGCCTGATCAGCACGAACATCGTCACCGGCACGCCGACCGGGAGCGGCACGATCGTGATCGAGATGCCGCCGAAGGGCCCGCCGCGGCCGAACGACCGCCGCTATCTGATGGTCGTGCTCGGCGGAGGCTTCCACGGCCTGCTCGACTCGCCGACGACGCGGATCCAGGGGCTCGTGTCGATCGTCGACATCGCGCCCACCGCGCTCGGGCACAAGCGCGGATCGCTTCACTCGACGGCGACGGCGAACCCGCTCGCGAGCCTGACGAGCCTCGACCGGCAGATCCACGCGAACAACCGGCTGAAGCTGCCGGCATTGATCGTCGTCGCGTGCATCATCGCGCTGCTCGCGGCTGTCCGCCCTCGAGCGGCGACGACGGCGATACCTGCCGCGCTGCTCGTGAGCATCGCGCTCGGCGCCGCGCAGGTGACGAGCGAGCCGCTCATCCTCGGCGTCCTGATCGCGGGAACGCTCGGCCTCGGGCTCTTGTTCGCGCGTCTCTGCCCGACCGACGGACGGCTCCTCGGGCTGATCGTCGCAGTGCTCGTGCTCCATCTGGTGCTGCTCGCGCGGCGGCCGGAGTGGGTTGCGCTGACGCCGCTCGGGCCGACGCAGAACTCGCGCTTCTGGGGCATCGGCAACCAGCTCGAGACGCTGCTGCTCGCGCCGATCCTCGTCGGCGCCGCGCTCGCCGCCCGCCGGTTCGGCCGCATCGGCTTTGCGACGTTCGTGCTGCTCGGGCTCGTGCTCGTCACCGACAACCGCTTCGGCTCGGACGGCGGCGGGGCGATCGTGTTCGGTGTCGCGTTCGCGTTCCTCGGGGCGCGCGTGCTGCGCCTCGGCGTGCGCGGCTTCGTGACGCTTCTGCTGCTCGGCGCGACCGTCGTGCTCGGACTCGTGTCGCTCAACCTGCGTGCGGGCGGGCCCGACCATCTCCGCAGCGCATTCGCGCACGGCCTGTCCGGGCTCTTCGCGGTCCTGAAGAACCGCGTGCCGCTCGCATACGTGCCGGCGATCGACAACTGGCCGCTCGTGCTTCCGCTCGCGATCTGGTTCGTCGTCGCGCTCGCGATCGCGATCAAGCTCGCGCGCCGGCGCGCAACACGCGACCTCGTCCTCGCGGTCGGCCTTGCGATCGGCACCTCGCTGCTCGTGAACGACTCCGCGACCTACGAGCTCGTCGGCGGCGTCGCGACCCTCGCGGCGCTCGTCCGCTTCACGCCCGCCGTCGGCCCGCTCACCGTGCCGGCGCTGGCGCGACTGCCGCTCCAAGGGCAGCCCGTGCCGAACGAAGCGACGGACTGACAAACGAGCGGGCGCGAAGCGCCCCTTTCGTCAGCTGCCTGCCCACCGGGCAGGGAGCCGGGGTCGAAACGTCAGCTCCGCCGCGCGGCCGTCCGCTTGCGCGGCGTCTTCGTCGCGGGCGCCTTCCCGTTCGAGCGCGCCTCGGCCGTGAGCGCCGCGTCGAGATCCGCGCCACCCGAGCCGACGGGCGTCGCGCAATACGGGCACACCTGCCACAGCCGCTCGAGCGGCGCGGCGCAATGTGCGCACGGCTGCTTCAGCTGCGTCGTGCACACGGGGCAGACGAGGAAGCCCGGCTCGACGCCGGTGCGGCAGACGGGGCACACGCTCTCGCGGCGGGCCACGCGCTGCGACAGCGCGGCGAGCTCGATCTCGCGCGCACGGATGTCCTCGAGCGTCTCGGGCGGGCGGAAGAGCATGTAGATCACCGGCCCGACGAAGGGGACGACCACGCCGAGCGCGGTCGCCGTCAGCACGAGCACCCTGTCGTCGAGCCGCCGTGCGGCGTCGCGGTACACCCAGTGCGCAAGGCCGAGCCAGAAGACGAGCGCGAGGATCGCGAGCACGTTCCCCGCGACGGCGAGCGCGGTCGAGTGGAGGACGCCGTGCACCGACCCGAACGCGGATGCTGCACTCAAGGTCGGCCCGGTCACGCAGACGAAATGCCCGGCGCGGGCGCGGGCAAACACGCCGCTCCAGGTCGTCCGGGTATTGTCCGCGCCGGCATGCGGCGCCACCTCCTTTGTCGACTCTTCGGCCACCGCGTGCCGCGCCGGCGCCGCCCGTTCTTCTTCACCGAGCGCTTCCAGCGCTGCGAGCGCTGCGGCGCGCGCGTCAGGGTGCGTGGGCGCTGATGCTGAGCTGCGTCTATCACGCCTACGACGGCGGGGAGCTCGTCGCCACCGGGCGGTTGACCTTCGACGACCTGCCGCGCGTCGGCGAGGAGGTCCGGCTCAACGGCCGCCGGCTCGTCGTGAGGGCCGTGGAGTTTCGTGGCGGCGAGCACGTGGTGCAGCTCGCGCCCGCCTGACGCGGGACAATCGTACGACTTGCAACTGGTGTTCGCTACGGTCCCCCCGATGCGCAAGGGGGTCGCCACACTCGTTCTCCTGCTCGCGCTCCTGTCCGGGCTCGCCTCGGCGGGGCGGGCGGCCGCGTCGCCGAACGCCGCGTTCGGCATCCAGGACGACGCCTGGCTCGCCTACGGGCAGGGCTCGGTGACACAGCGCGTCGCCACGCTCCAGTCGCTCGGCGTGCGGCTCGTGCGGTTCACGTTGCGCTGGGACAAGATCGCGCCGTCCAGGCCCGCGGACCCGCGGAATCCCTCCGATCCCGCATATGCGTGGGGCGTCTACGACGAGGTGCTGCGTGCACTGCACGCGCAGGGGATCACCGCGCTCGTGACGCTGTACGGCTCGCCGAGATGGGCAGGCGGCGGAGCGCCGAACGCGCTCCCCCGGATAGGCTTCGGAGACTTCGCCTACGCGGCCGCGAAGCGATTTCCGTGGGTGCGAATGTGGACCGTGTGGAACGAGCCGAACGGCCGCACGTTCTCGCTCCCGGTGTCGCCGTCCCTCTACGTGCAGCGCGTGCTCAATCCGGCGTACGTGCAGCTGCATCGGGCGAGCCGCGCGAACATCGTCGCCGGCGGTGTGACCTCGCCGCGTGCAACGCCGTCCGGCATGTCGCCGCTCGCGTTCATGCAGGGGATGAAGGCGGCGCACGCGAGGCTCGACGCCTATGCGCAGAATCCGTATCCGGTCTCGCGCGGAGAGACGCCGTTCCGCTCCACGTGCTCGCACTGCACCGTGATGACGATGGCGAACCTCTCGCAGGTGCGCGCGGATGTCACGCGCTACTTCGGTTCACGCGTCCCGCTGTGGCTCACCGAGTACGGCTACCAGACGAATCCGCCCGACCGGCTGCTCGGCGTGTCCTACGCATTGCAGGCGCGGTACATCGGCGAGGCCGCGCTGCACGTGTGGGAGCAGCCGGGTGCGAACGTGCTCATCCAGTTCCTCGTCCGTGACGAGCCGAGCCTCGGCGGCTGGCAGAGCGGGCTCCTCACCGCGGAGGGTGCCCAGAAGCCGTCGTATCACGCGTTCTCGCTGCCGCTCGCCGAAGTCTCGCGCCACGGCTCGAGCGTCGTGCTCTGGGGGCAGGTGCGCCCCGGGTCCGGTGCCCGTCCGTACGTGCTGCAGCGGTCCGTCGGGGCCGGGTGGCGCACGCTCGGCAGCGCCGGCCGGACGGACGCCTCGGGCACGTTCCGCCGCACCGTGACGCTGCCGCCCGGTGCCGTCGTGCGCCTCTGGTCGCCGCAGGCCGGCTACGCAGGCGCCGCGCTCCCGCTCTCGTAACCGCGACACTGTCGGGCGTGGACCTCGCGCTCCGCACCGTGCACCTGCTCGCGGCCGCCGTCTGGGTCGGCGGGACGATCGCGCTCGTGTTCGTCGCCGTTCCTCCGGTGCAACGGCTCGCCGGCGAGGTGCGCGGGGAGCTGCTGCGCGAGCTCGGCCGCCGCTGGCGTCCGATCGGCTGGAGCGCGCTCGGGATCGCGATCCTCACGGGCGGCGCCCTCGCGGCGCGGGCGCATGCGTTCGGCTCGGCGCCGCGCGACTTCGACTGGGTGCTCGCGGTGAAGGGCGTGCTCGTCGGCCTCCTCGTCGCTGGCGCGTACGTCCACGACTACGTCCTGGGCCCGGCCCTCGCGCGCCAGATCCGCGCGGGAGAGCCCCAGTCGCTGCGGCGGAGCCTCGTCGCCATCGGTCGCGGCAACCTCCTGCTCACGGTCGCGATCCCCGTGCTCGGCGCGGTGCTCACGCAGCTCGCGGACTGACCCGCCGTTTCACCGCGGCGCCTCGGAGCAGAACGAACCCTCGTGGGAGACGAGGAACCGATTCGGGCCGACGACGACCTCGCGGCGATCGTCGCCGCGCGCCGTGCCCGGCTGCGCCGGCGGCGGCGCTCGCCGCGGCGCAGCTTCGCAACGGTCGCGGGCGCGGTCGCGCTCGTCTTCGTCGCCGTGCTCGCCGGTGGCGCGGTGACCGGAGGGGCGCTCGTCCTCGGCTCCTGCAAGCTCGACACGCTGCGGCCGATCGCCCTCGGCGAGAACTCGTTCCTCTACGCGCGCGACGGATCACTCCTCGGCGTCGTCCCGTCGAAGACGAACCGCGAGCTGCTGCAGCTCTCGCACATGTCGCGGTGGCTTCCTGCCGCGACCGTCGCGATCGAGGACCGCCGCTTCTTCCAGCACGGCGCGCTCGACTTCCAGGGGATCGCGCGCGCGCTGTACTCCGACGTGAGCGCCGGCCGCATCGTCGAGGGCGGCTCGACGATCACGCAGGAGCTCGTGCGCAACCTCTACATCGGCAACGCGCAGCGGACGTTTGCGCGCAAGCTCAAGGAAGCGTGCCTCGCGGAGAAGCTGGCGAAGGTCTGGACGAAGAAGCAGATCCTCGCCGCCTATCTGAACGAGGTGTTCTACGGCCGGCACGCATACGGAGCGCAGGCGGGTGCGCAGACGTTCTTCTCCGAGAATGCGCGCTCGTTGACGCTGCCGCAGGCGGCGCTCCTCGCCGGGCTGCCGCAGGCGCCGAGCGTCTACGACCCGCTACGCCACCCGGGCGCGGCGCTGAGCCGCCGCAACGACGTGCTCCGCTCGATGCTCGTGAGCGGCGACATCACGCCAGTGCAGTTCGCGAGCGCGGTGGCGGCGCCGCTCGGCATCCACCCGGGGAACCTCTACAGCCTCACGCGGCATCCGAACTTCTTCGGGTGGGCGCAGCAGCAGCTCGTCGCGAAGTACGGCGCGCAGCAGGTCGAGGCGGGCGGCCTCCAGGTGAAGACGACGCTCGACCCGCGCATGCAGGAAGCGGCACGCGTCGCGGTCGGCAGCGTCCTGCGCACGAAGACGGATCCCGCGGCGGCGCTCGTCGCGATCGACCCACAGACCGGCGCCGTGCGCGCGATGATCAGCTCCGTCCCCGACGGGCGGCCGTTGCAGTTCAATCTCGCGACGCAGGGGCACCGCCAGGCCGGCAGCTCGTTCAAGCCGTTCGTGCTCGCGACCGCGCTTGCCCAGGGCGGCTCGGTCTACTCCGGCTTCTCCGGCCCGCCGGAGCTCACGATCACCGATCCGTACTGCGCGACGAACGGGACGCTGTGGACCGTGCACAACAACGCCGACGAGGTCGCCGGCTACATGAACCTCCTCGACGCGACCGCGAACTCCGTCAACACGATCTTCGCGCAGCTCGTCGACAAGATCGGCCCGAAGAACGTCGTGCCGGTCGCGCAGCGGATGGGGATCACCTCGCCGCTGCAGCCCGTCTGCTCGATCACGCTCGGGACGCAGGCCGTGACGCCGCTCGAGATGACCGACGCGTACGCGACGCTCGCCGCGCGCGGCATCCATCACGCGCCGCAGGCGTTCCAGCTCGTGCGCGGCCCGCGCGGCACCACGATCGGACGGCTCACGACCAAGGGGCAGCGCGCGCTGCCGACGAACGTCGCCGACCTCGTCACCTACGCGCTCGAGGGTGTCGTGCAGCATGGCACCGGGACCGCCGCGAACTTCGGGCGGCCGGCGGCCGGGAAGACCGGTACCGCCGAGAGCTTCCAGGACGCGTGGTTCTGCGGCTACGTGCCGCAGCTCGCGACGTGCGTGTGGATCGGCTACCCGAAGGCGGAGATCCCGCTGCTCGGCGTCGAGGGCTACTCGGAGGTGTTCGGCGGCACGCTGCCCGCCGAGATCTGGCGGCGCTTCATGTCGGTCGCGGTCGCGAACCTCCCGGTGCAGAGCTTCGTCGTCCCGCAGTTCACGGGCACGACGATCTCGCCGCCGTCGAGCTACTCGTACTACTCCAGCGCGCCGACGACGACGCAGACGGTCATCGATCTGCCGCCCGGCCCGTCCGGGCCGGCGCCGCAACCGGGGCATTGAGATCCAGTCGCTGCTGAACAAGGTCGATTGCGCGATCGGCGACCGGATCGAGTCGGCGATCTGCGCGCACCATCGCCGCCGGCTTGCAGCGCACGGGCAGTCGTCCGCCTTCGACCCGCCCGCCGGAGGCTGGGCCCGCAGCGGCGCGTTCACGCCCGTCACCGGCGTCCGTGCGGAGCTGCTCGTCGACGGCGAGGCGGCGCTGCCGCGCATCGCCGAGGAGATCGCCTCGGCGCGCTCGCACGTTCACATCGCCGGCTGGTATTTCTCGCCCGGCTTCCGCATGGGCCATGGCGGCCCGACGCTTCGCGAGCTGCTCTCCGACGTCGCGGAGCGGATCGACGTGCGCGTGCTCGCGTGGGCGGGCGCGCCACTGCCGCTGTTCCGGCCGGACCGTCGCGACGTCCGGCGCATGCGCGACGAGCTCGTCGCCGGGACGCGGATCTCGATGGCTCTCGACGCGCACGAGCGTCCGATGCACTGCCACCACGAGAAGCTCGTGATCGTCGACGACCGCGTCGCGTTCGTGGGCGGGATCGACCTGACGTCGATGGACGGCGACCGGCTCGACCGCAGCGAGCATCCGCAGCGCGGCGGGCTCGGCTGGCACGACGCGTGCTTCAGGCTCGAAGGGCCGATCGTGGCGGACGTCGCGGAGCACTTCCTGCTGCGCTGGCGTGAGATCGCGACGGATGCACCCGCCGATCCGGTTCGGCCGGCGCCGGTCGAAGGAGGGCTCGAGGCGCAGCTCGTGCGCACCGTGCCGGAGAGCATCTACGACAGCCTTCCGCGCGGTGAGTTCACGATCCTCGAGAGCTACGTGCGCGCATTGCGCGACGCGAAGCGGCTGGTCTATCTCGAGAACCAGTTCCTCTGGTCGCCCGAGCTCGTGGCCGTTCTCGTCGAGAAGCTCGAGAACCCGCCGCACGACGACTTCCGCCTCGTCGTCGTCCTGCCCTCGCATCCGAACACCGGCGTGGACGACACGCGCGGCCAGCTCGGCGTGCTCGTGGACGCAGCGAAGCGGGGCGGGAGCTCCGAGCGCTTTCTCGCGTGCACGCTCTACCAGCCCGGCCCCGAGGGCAAGCCGGTGTACGTCCATGCGAAGGTCGCCATCGTCGACGACTGCTGGCTGACCGCAGGCTCGGCGAACCTCAACGAGCATTCGCTCTTCAACGACACCGAGGTCAACGTCGTGCTGCACGACGAGGCGACCGCACGCGCCGCGCGGCTCAGGCTCTGGTCGGAGCACCTCGAGCTACCCGTCTCCGAGGTCGACGGCGATCCGGCGCGCGTCGTCGACGAGCTCTGGCGCCCGCTCGCGGACCGCAACGCCCGCATGCGGAAGCAGCTCGGCCACTCCGAGCACCGGCTCGCGATGCTCGCGCACGTCTCGCGCAGGGCCGAAGCGCTCCTCGGTCCGCTGAGCGGCCTCCTGGTCGACGGCTGAGAGCTCTTACGGCGATGGAGAGAGCTCGCGCGACAGGACGATCGTGTACGCGTCCTGGAGCGTCGGGAACCACGGGGGTGGGAGATAGAGGAGCGACGAGTCGTACTGATAGGTGCGCGTCGCGAAGAGGCCCATGCTGCCGCCGCCGTAGGTCGCGGTCGAGCCGGTGAACGTCATCGACGTGAGCCGCGAATTGCCGATGTAGTCGGGCTCGCTCGTGTTCGTCTGCGGGTCGTAGCCGTACGAGCGGAACGTCCCGCTCTGCGCGATCGTTGCGGCCCGCCAGCTCATCGTCGCGGGCGCCCACTGCGGGACGATCACGCTGTGCGAGGCGACGAGCCCGAGCACGTCGTCGCCCGACTGCTGATAGTCGAGCGTCGCGCCCGGGAGGATGTCGCTCGCCGAGCCGACCGTCACGCGTCCGTTGACGATGCCGGACACGATCGCGGACTGGCCGGTGTAGATCGCGCCGTTGGCCGGCAGCGTCAACGTGATCCCCGCGCCGCACACAGGCTTGGCGTCGCCGAGCGCCTTGCCGCCGCTCTTCATGCACGACTGAACGGTCACCTGGCCGCTCGGCAGGAACGTGAGCCACCACGCGTCGACGGCGGGGTTGTCCTCGACGATGCCTCCGGCCCCCGCGGCGCTGTGGATGTCGACCAGCGACGCGAGGAAGTTGTTGAAGTTGATCTTCGTACGGATCACCGTGCGGATCGTCGTCGACCCGTAGCGCTGGGCGCCGTTCATCAGCGTCGTGTTGCCGCTGACCGTGCCTTCCGCGTAGATGTCGCCGTAGGCCGTTCCGTCGTGGCGGACGTTGTGCGCGACGTTGTTGCCGTCGACCCCCGCGTAGATCTTCCCGTACGTCGTCGCGGTCGAGCCATAGGTGATGTCGGCGTCCGCGACCATCTGGAAGTCTGAGACCGACGAAGGCCGGACGAGCGTCTCGAGCTCGCGCCAGTCGCGCATGTCCGCGTCGCCGACAGGGCGCCCGGTGGAGACGATGCGAATCAACGGCGACAACGACGACGGCGGGAAGACCTCGATGTCGTACTCGTAGCCGTTGCCGAGCTGCGCGGCGCCGTACCAGTTGTTCTTCCCGCTCGGATACGACCACGCACCGCCGTCGCTCTGGAGCCACGGCTGCGCGGCGGCGACGAGACGCCCGCTCGCCGTCGAGAGACGCGTCGCCTCGCCCGCGTGCACGAAGTGCGTCGGATACAGATGGTCGTCGATCAGCTTCGCGATGTAGTCGTCCGCGCCGGCCTCCGCCGCCTGGTACGCCGCGTCGCGCTTGACCGCGCTCCTGCTCCGAGACGCCTCGCCCTGCATCACGCCGATCAGGCTCGCGGCGAGAACGGTCAGGAGGACGGTCATCCCGAGCACCATCACCATTGCGAAGCCGTCTTCGCGTGCGATCTCCCGAAGGCGCGTCACTGGAGCGTCCTGATCGAGGCGACGGCGCTGTAGGACGCGGAGCCGCCCTGTTTCTGGTGCGGCGCCACCGCGAGCGTGACGCGCACGGACCGGACGGCGTTCGGATCGGTCGTCGGCGCGCCGTTCGCGTCGAGGAAGACGAACGGCGTCGTCGTCGTCACCGAGCCGACCTCCTCCTGCCACGGCCCCGCTGCCGGCCAGATCCACGGCCAGCCGTCGGTGTCGGTGCTCGTCGTCACGCTGCGGGACAGCACGCCGTTCACGAGCTGGTACGAGATGCGGCGCAGGTGGAACGGCGTCATGCGGTCGGGCGAGTCGAACGTGAGGGTCGTGCCGCTCACGCTCTCGACCGGCGACGTGCCGTCCGTGTTCGTCGCCTGGCGGAAGTCGGTCGTCAAGCGGTCGATCGACGCGCGCACCTGGTTCTGCAGCGTCGCCTGCTCCTCGACGCGCGAGCTCGTGTTGGACGTGGTGATCAGCACCTGCGCGAACACGACGAGGACGATGCTCATGATCGCCATCGTCGCGAGCAGCTCGACGAGCGTGAAGCCACGCTCGGCACGGAGGTCGCAGAGACGGCGCGTCATCGGACGGTCACGTTCCGGGTCGTCGTCGCGGTGACGGCGCCGGACGCCGTACCGGTCAGCGCGCCGCTCGTCGCCGCCGTGGTGTAGCCCGGCGACGAGTTGTTCGGGATCGTGAACACGGCGTTGCCGTTCACGTCCGTCGTCCCGGTCAGGAGGATGTTCGAACCGGGACCGCCGCTGACGGTGACGGCGGCGCCCGCGACCTTCACGTTGCTCGCATTCACGACATGAACCGTCAGCGTGCTCGTCGCTGCGGGCGCGCCGAGCGTGAGCGTGAACGTCTTCGTCAGGTCGATCGGGTAGTTGTTCGGAACCGCCGCCGTCGTCGCGGTGGAGCTCGCGCCGTTTGCGGCGAGCACGCGGGCTGTGTACTGCACGTTGGGCACGACGAGCTCTCCCGCGAGCGTCTGCACCGTCAGTTGGCCGCCCGTGAACGCGAAGGACTGGGTGCCGCGCGACGACCCGATCGTCGCGGTCGCGGCTCCGAGGTACGGCGTCCCGTCGGCGTTCTTCGCGACGAGGTAGATCGTGCAGCCGTGGTAGACGCGGATCACGGTCTGGAAGGTCTGGCCGCCGACCATCGCCGATCGCGCCGCGCTCGACGGCGGCGTGTCCTCGCGCATCGTCGTGTATCCGGGCGCCGCGGCCGTCACGTCGTAGTGGTCGAGCGTCGGCGTCGTGGGGAGGAGCGCGGGAAACACGACGGAGCCGCCGGCGTCGGTCGTGTCCGTCCGCTGCGGGGTCGGGCCTCCGCTCAACGTCACGGATACGCCGGGGACGGGAGTGTTGAGCGCGCCGTCGATCACCTGCGCGATCACGATGCCCTCGCTCTGCCCGGCATACGCGCCGCCGCCCGGCGGGGCGACGAACGTGACGTCCTGGGTCAGCTGCTTCGCGTCGGCGTTCCGCGTCACCGTGACGATCACGCGCTTGTAGTCGGCGCGCGTCCGGTACGACGTCGAGGGCGCGTCGTCCATGTACGAGATGCGCGTCGTGACGGTCGCGTCGAGCCCGGCGATGCCGAACTGGCTCGCGGGCTGCGTCGACGGCACCGTGCCGGCGGGGTTGCCGGTCACCGTGCCGATCGAGCCGTACGGGAGGGCGCGGATCGTCTCGATCGCCGACTGCGCGGTCTGGGCCGCGAGCGTCCGCTCCTTCGCGAGCTTCTGCTGGGCGACGGAGGCGAGCAGCACGCCGACGAGCGGCGCCGAGATCGTGAGGAACAGCGTCGTCGCCATGATCATCTCGACCAGGCCGAAACCCTCCTCGGCGCTCGTGCCGGCGAGCCTGCCGTGGAGAGATCTGCGGATGTGTGCCTGCGGCCCCTTGATCAAAACTGTCTCCCGCCGCAGAGCTAGAAGACGCCTGGACACAGAGAATCCTGCGCGGGACCAAACCGAATCCCCCTTTCGGGGAGCCGGCGTCCGCTCGAACGAGGGAATCGCGGTTAGACAGAAGTTGACAACGCCGTCGCGACGTCGTCGTGAACCGAGAAATGGCGGTCGAGCCCGGAGATCTCGAGCGCGCGCCGCGTCTCGAGCCCGGGTGCGGCGAGCATGAACGAGCGCTTGTTCGCGACCCGTGTACGGGCCTCGATCAGCACGCCGAGGGCGGTCGAGTCGATGAACGTCACGCCGGACAGATCGACGACGAGCCGCGACGGCTCCTCGGCGCAGCATTCGAGCAGGGCCTCGCGGACCTCGTGCGCGTTGTAGAGGTCGAGCTCGCCGGCCAGGCTCACGACCACCGAGCCGTCGTTCCGGGCGATCCCCGAAACGGCTGCCTCGCGGATGCCCGAGGTTCCCTCCCGAGCCGCATCGCTGCCCTCTGCCACGACTCCGCTCCTTTCCCTGGACGCCCGAAGCCGGAATTGAAGCATTCCCTGCACATCCCTCGCAAACGAGGCTCGTATGCTTGTGCCCGTGGAGGTCGCCGAGGTCGCAGCGAGGGCGGCCGGGGAGAACTTCCCGGTCGGATCGATCCTGTTCCCGCGCGCGCTGCGGCCGCACGTGCGCGCGCTCTACTGCTACGCCCGGCTGGTCGACGAGCTCGGCGACGCCTACGACGGCGACCGCCTCGCCGCACTCGACGACCTCGAGGCCCAGGTGGCGCTCACGTTCGAGGGCGAGCCCGACTGGCCGGTGCTCGTGAACGTCCAGCCGACGGTGCGCGAGTTCGACCTGCCGCGCGAGCCGTTCATCCGCCTGATCGAGGCGAACCGGATCGACCAGACCGTCGCCGCGTACGAGACCTGGGCCGACCTCAAGCACTACTGCGTGCACTCGGCGGATCCGTGCGGCCGGCTCGTGCTCGGCGTCCTCCGCCGGCTCGGCGATGCGGAGCTCGTCGCGGCGAGCGACGACGTCTGCACCGGGCTCCAGCTCGTGAACTTCCTGCAGGACGTCCCGCGCGACCTCGAGCTCGGACGCGTGTACCTGCCGGCCGAGGACCGCCGGCGGTTCGGCGATCCGGCTCTCGACCGGCCGAGTGACGAGCTGCGGGCGCTGTTGCGCTTCGAGGCCGAGCGCGCGGCGGGGCTGCTGGCCGCGGGCGACGTGCTGCGGGCACGCATCGGCGGCAGGCTCGGCCGTGCGGTCGGGCTCTTCGCGCGCGGCGGGCTCGCCGCGCTCGAGGCGCTCGAGGCGGCGGGCTGGGACATCTTCACGCAGCGGCCGAAGCCGTCGCGCGCGCGGCTCGCGCGCGAGGCCGCGCTGACCCTGGTGCGATGACGACCGTCGAGCAGGCGTACGCCGAGGTTCAGCGGGTCACGCGCGCGCGGGCGAAGAACTTCGCGTACGGGATCATGGTGCTGCCTCGTGAGAAGCGCCGCGCGATCGCCGCGATCTACGCGTTCGCCCGCGAGGTCGACGACGTCGCCGACGGCACGCTGCCGACTGCGGAGAAGCGAGCCCGCCTCGAGGCTCTCCGTTCTGCGCTCGACGACCCGCCGCAGGATTCGATGCACGTCGCGCTCACGGATGCGCGCGCCCGCTTCGGGATCCCGCACGCGGCGCTCGACGCGCTCGTCGACGGCGGCCTGCAGGATCTCGAGCAGACGGAGTACGCGACCTTCGACGAGCTGCGCGGCTACTGCGAGAAGGTCGCCGGCGCGGTCGGTGTCGCCTGCGTCGCGGTGTACGGCTCCGACGACACGGAGCGTGCGATGACTCTCGGGATCGCGCTGCAGCTGATCAACATCATGCGCGACGTCGCCGAGGACGCGGAGCTCGGCCGCGTGTATCTCCCGCGGGACGAGCTCGAGCGCTTCGGCGTGCGCGAGCTCGACCGTGTCACGCCCGAGTGGCGGAAGCTGATGGCGTTCCAGGCCGCGCGCGCCCGCTCCCAGCTCGCCGAAGGGCTGCATCTGCTCGACTCGCTCGATCGCCGCAGCGCGCTGTGCGTGTCGACGTTCGCCGGGCTCTATCGCGGCCAGCTCGACCGCATGGAGGCGAATGGGTTCGACGTGTTCGGCGCATCGTGCCGTCTTTCCGCTCCGGCGAAGCTCGCGGTCGTCGCGCGCGGGCTCGTGCGATGAGGGTCGCGGTCGTCGGCGGCGGGCTTGCGGGGCTCGCGGCGGCGCTCGATCTCGTCGACGCGGGAGCCGAGGTGACCGTGCACGAGGCGCGGCCGACGCTCGGCGGCGCCGTGCAGACGCTGCCCGCGCGCGACGGCGATCCCGAGCCTCCGCCCGACAACGGCCAGCACATCGCGCTCGGCTGCTTCACCGAGTACCTGCGCTTCCTCGACCGCGTCGGCGAGTCGGGCTCGGTCCTGCGCACGCGGCTCGCGCTCCCCGTGATCGCCGAGGACGGGACCGTCTCCGACATCCGTCCCTCGCCGGCCGCGCTCCTCGGCTACCGCCACCTCTCTCCCCGCGACCGCGTCCGCATCCCGTGGACGCTGGCGCGGCTCCGCAACGCGCAGCCGCGCGGCGGCGAGTCGTTCGGCGCGGTCCTGCGCCGGTGCGGCGCGTCGGACGCTGCGGTCGACCGCTTCTGGGACGTCTTCATCCGGCCGGCGCTGAATCTGCGCTGCGACGAGGCCGATGCCGGCGCCGGGCTCTTCACCGTGCGCACCGCGCTGCTCGGCCCGCGTGCGAACGCCGACCTCGTGCTCCCCGTGCGGCCGCTCGGCGCGATGCACGGCGATGCCGCCGCGCGCGTGCTCGGCGATTGCGTGCGGCTCGGCGAGCGCGTCGAGTCGCTCGACGAGCTCGATGCCGACGCGGTCGTCGTGGCGGTCCCGCCGCGCGAGAGCGCCCGCCTCCTCGGCGAGGCCGACCCGGCACTCGAGGACTCGCCGATCGTCAGCGTGCACCTCTGGTTCGATCGCCCGCTTCTGAAGACGCCGCTCGCGGCCATGCTCGCCTCTGACGCGCACTGGATCTTCGACCGCGGCGCGCTCACCGGCCACCGCCCCGAGCGGGGCCAGTACCTCACCGTCGTCTCGAGCGGGGTGCCCGAGCTGCTCGGCGTGCGCGGCAAGGAGCTCGTCGACCGCATCGCGGGACAGCTCACCGGGCGCCTCGGCGACGCCGGGCTTCTCTGGTCGCGCGTCAGCCGCGAGCCGTACGCGACGATCGCGCTGCGGCCCGGCGTGACGCGGCCCGGGCCGCAGACGGCGCGCCCTGGGGTCGTACGGGCGGGTACGTGGATCGAGACGGGCTGGCCGGCGACGATGGAGAGCGCCGTGCGCAGCGGCCGCGCGGCTGCCGCGCACGTGCTCCAGCACGCGCGGGGTACGGTCCGCGCATGAGTGTCGTCGCCGAGCTGACGCGCATCGACGCCGCGATCGACGCGGGCACGCGCCGCCTGCTCGAGCTCCAGCGGCCCGACGGCATCTGGGTCGGCGAGCTCGAGTCGAACGTGACGATGACCGCGCAGCACCTCTTCTGGCATCACGCGCTCGGCCTCCGCACGCCCGAGCTCGACCGGCGCATCGCGAACGAGCTGATGGCGCGGATGCGCGACGACGGCACGTGGTCGATCTGGTTCGAAGGGCCGCCCGACCTCTCGACCTCGATCGAGGCGTACGTCGCGCTGCGGATGGCGGGCGTCGACCCCGGCCCGCGCGCGCTCGCGTACATCAAGCGGGAGGGCGGTATCCCGAAGAGCCGCCTCTTCACGAAGTGCTTCCTCGCGCTCCTCGGCCAGTGGCCGTGGCAGCGGATGGTGCCGATCCCGCCGGAGCTGATCCTCTTCCCGCCGTCGGCGCCGTTCTCGATCTACGACTTCGCCTGCTGGGCGCGGCAGACGTTCGTCGCCCTGTCGGTTGCACAGGCGCTGCGCCCGGTGCGGCCCCTCTCCATCGACCTCGCCGAGATCGGAGCGATCGCCGGGAAGACACGGCCTGCGCCTCGCCCGGGCCCGGTGCGCCGCCGCGCGCTCCGCGCAGCGGAGCGCTGGATCCGCGAGCGCCAGGAGGCCGACGGCAGCTGGGGCGGCATCCAGCCGCCGTGGGTGTGGGGGATCGTCGCGCTCGCTGCGCTCGGCCACGGCCTCGACGACCCGACGCTCGGCAAGGCGGTCGCGGGCTGGCAGGGCTTCATGGTCTCCGACGGCGACCGCCTTCGCCCCGAGGCGTGCCAGTCGCCCGTGTGGGACACGGGGCTCGCCGTCCTCGCGCTGCGCGCGTGCGGGATCCCGGCCGACCATCCGCAGCTCGTGAAGGCCGGCGACTATCTCCTCCGCGAGGAGATCACGGTGAGGGGCGACTGGTCGATCCGCCTTCCCGAGCTCGCGCCCGGCGGCTGGGCGTTCGAGTACGAGAACGACGTCTATCCCGACACCGACGACGCCGCGGTGATCTCGTTCGCGCTCCGGCAGCTCGACAGGGGCGACGACGCCGTGCGGCGCGGCCTCGAGTGGCTCGTCGGCATGCAGTCGAAAAGCGGCGGCTGGGGTGCGTTCGACGTCGACAACGAGGCGATGTGGCTCTACAAGATCCCGTTCTGCGACTTCGGCAAGGTGACCGACGAGCCGAGCGCGGACGTCACCGCGCACGCGCTCGAGACGCTCGGCCACGAGGACGGTTACGGCGACGCCGTCGAGCGCGGCCTGCGCTGGCTCCGCAGGGAACAGGAGCCCGACGGCTCGTGGTTCGGCCGCTGGGGCGTCAACCATCTCTACGGCACCGGCGCTGCGCTCCCCGCGCTCGAGGCCTGCGGCGTCCCGCCGGACGACCCCGCGGTGCGGCGCGCAGTCGCCTGGCTCGACTCCGTCCAGCAGGAGAGCGGAGGCTTCGGCGAGGACATCCGCTCGTACTCCGATCCCGCCTGGCGCGGCCGCGCGCCGTTCGCAACCCCGTCGCAGACGGGCTGGGCGCTCCTCGGCTACGTGGCCGCAGGAAACGCTGAGGATATGGGAGCGCGAAAGGCAGCCGATTATCTTTGCGGTGTCCAGCGGCCCGACGGTGACTGGGACGAGCAGCACTTCACCGGGACGGGATTCCCGCTCGACTTCATGATTCGCTACCACCTGTACCGCATCAGCTTTCCGTTGCTCGCACTGGGCCGAATGAGAGAGAGGCTTTCCGCATGAAGTTCCCGCTCCAGTCCACCATGTCGATCGGGAAGTACGTCGCGTCCCAGCAGCGAAAAGGGCAGCGCTATCCGCTCGTGCTGATGCTCGAGCCGACGCTCGCCTGCAACATCGCCTGCATCGGCTGCGGGAAGATCCGCGAGTACGAGTCGAATCGCGCGCGCCTCTCGGTCGAGGAATGCCTCGACTCCGGCCTCCAGTGCCCGGCCCCCGTCGTGTCGATCTGCGGCGGCGAGCCGCTCGTCTTCAAGGGGATCGAGGAGGTCGCCGCCGGGATGATCGAGATGGGGAAGACGGTGGAGCTCTGCACGAACGCGCTGCGCCTCGAGCAGTGCCTCGACTGGTTCGAGCCGTCGCCGCGGATGACGTTCGTCGTGCACCTCGACGGCATGCGCGAGATCCACGACTACGTCTGCGACTACCCCGGCCTCTGGGACATCGCCGTCGACGCGATCAAGACCGCGCGCTCCCGCGGCTTCCGGGTCACGACGAACACGACGATCTTCAAGGAGACCGAGGTCGGCGACGTGATCGAGATGATGCGCTACCTCACCGACGAGGTCGGCATCGACGGGATGCTCGTCGCGCCCGGGTACCAGTACTCGCAGATCGACCCGGCGCTGACGATGACGCGCGCCGAGCACGAGGAGAAGTTCCGCGCGATCCGCGCGGTCGTGAAGGACAAGGGCTACCGCTGGCTCGCGACGCCGATCTACCAGGACTTCCTCACGGGCGAG